>DATLLV010000035.1:0-14991 GCA_035537655.1 Miltoncostaeaceae bacterium | reverse complement strand
TTCGGGACCTACCGCCCGAGCCTCAGCGCGTCAGGCTGAGGCGGGGAGGGTCCGGCCCAGGCCGTCCTCCTCGACCAGGTCGCGGCGGCTCGTCTCGGGCAGTCCGCGCAGGGCGAGCACCGCCGTCACCAGGCAGCCTCCGAGGATCAGCATGAGGAGGTAGGGGCTCACGACGCCGGCCAGCCCGCCCAGCACCGCGAGGCCCACCGAGCCCGCCGCCACCTGGCAGACGAGCACGAAGGCCGTCAGCGACGCGCGGACCTCGGTCGGGAAGAGCTCGGTCATGTAGGCGACCGACGCGGCCACGAAGCAGGAGCCGGCGGTGGCCAGGAGGAAGAATCCGGGCGCGAACAGGGCCGGGACCTCGGTGAACACCAGCACGGTGCCGGCGGCGCCGAGGACGATCGCCAAGGCGATGATCGGGCGTCGCCCGGCGATGTCGCTGAGGCGGCCGCCGAGCCAGTAGCCGAGGATGCCGAACGCGGCCGACGCGAGGATCAGCGTCGTGAAGAGGCCGCTCCAGCCGTAGTCCGTCTGGGCCAGCTCGGAGGCGTAGAAGAAGCCGCTGGTCTGCACGAGCCCGAAGGCGCCGACGATCGCGACGACCTGCCACAGGCGCCGGCGGAAGCGGCGGTCCACCCGAGGCCAGAGGGTCGTCTGCACCCGGTCCTGGGCCTGCGCGACCTGGAACGCCCGGGTCTCGGGCAGGCGGCGGCGCAGGTAGGCGGCGACGCCGAGCGGGAGCAACGCCACCAGGTAGAAGAGGCGCCAGTCGAGCGGCGTCATCGGAGCGAGCAGCAGGAGGCCCGCGACCGCCCCGTAGCCGATGCCGGCGATGATGCCGAGCGCCGCCAGGCCGGACCCGCGCCGGTCCGGCCGCAACTCCTCCGAGACCACGAGGTTGGCAAGGGCCGACTCGGACGAGAGGAAGACCCGGGCGGCCATCTGGAGGACCACGAAGGCGACCAGACCCCAGGCGAGGGCCGTCATGCCGGTTGCGACCGTGAAGAGCGCGAGCGACGCGATCAGCAGCGCCCGCCGGCCGAAGCGGTCCGCCAGCCGCAGCAGCGGCAGGCTCCCGATGGTGGCGAGGCGGATGATGGCCACGCCGATCCCGAAGGTCGCGATCCCGACCCCCAGCCCCTTGGCGATCATCGGGGCGGCCAGCGTCAGCAGCGCGACGTCGTAGACCTCGAAGAACCCGGCGGTCGCGAGGGGGCCCAGGACCGACCACTCGCGCCTGTTGAAGTCCACCAGGGACCTGATCCCGCGTCCTCCGCGCTCGACATCACCATGATCGGCAGCGACGCGCCCCAACTTGAGGGCAGACGCGGCGGGCAGACCCGTCCAGGACGAGGGTAGCGGACGCCGCGGGCGGATTCGCCCCCCATGGGCCGGGGACGGGGACGGGCGTCCCGTCCGTGCGGGGGGCCTTCGTCAAGGGGTCTGCTACCCTCGCCGCGTGCCCGGGAGGCAAGTCGCGCCATGCGCGGCCCCCCGGCCACGACGGTGAATCGACCCGGTGGCGGCTCCGGCTGCCCCGTGGCCCGAGGGGACATGGAGTGCTGACCAAGGACGCGAAGGCGGAGGTTATCGGTGCCCACCGCCAGCACGAGACGGACACGGGATCGCCGCAGGTGCAGGTCGCGATCCTCACCGAGCGCATCAACGGGCTCACCGAGCACCTGAAGACGCACAAGAAAGACCATCACTCGCGGCGAGGACTGCTGCAGATGGTCGGGCGCAGGCGGCGGCTGCTGAACTATCTGCAGCGCGAGGACCTGGACGCCTACCGCGAGCTCACGCGGCAGCTCGGCCTGCGCAGATAGCGCGGCCGGAGCGGACGAGCGAGGACAAGCGACAGATCGAGGGCCGGCGCCGGGTGGCGACGGCACACGAGGCGCCCTGGCCGAAGGACGGCAGGGCAGACAAGGGATGTGAAATGGCAGTAGAGAAGGTGACCGTCGACGTCGGCGACGTGCCGATCGAGTTCGAGACGGGCAAACTTGCGAAGCAGGCGAACGGCGCGGTCGTCGTCCGTTCGGGCGACACGATGGTGCTGGTGACGGCGGTGGGCGCGCAGGAGGCGCGCCCGGGGGCGGACTTCTTCCCCCTGACCGTGGACGTCGAGGAGCGCATGTACGCCGCGGGCAAGATCCCCGGCGGCTTCATCAAGCGCGAGTCGCGCCCGAGCGACCGCGCGACCCTGACGGCGCGCATGACCGACCGGCCGGTCCGGCCGCTGTGGCCCAAGGGCTACCGCAACGAGACCCAGGTGGTCGCGACGGTGCTCTCGGTCGATCACGTGAACGCGTTCGACATCCTCTGCATCAACGGGGCCTCGGCCGCGCTGATGCTGTCGGAGCTGCCCTTCCAGGGACCGGTCGGGGCCGTGCGCATCGGCCTGATCGGCGACGAGTTCGTCATCAACCCGACCCTGCAGGAGTCCGAGGAGTCGGACCTCGACCTCGTGGTCGCGGGCACCGCGGAGGCCATCTCGATGGTCGAGGCCGGCGCCAAGGAGGTCGACGAGGAGACGATGCTCGAGGCGCTCGGCATCGCCCACGATGAGATCCGCCGCATCTGCGCCGTCCAGACGGAGCTGCGCGAGACGGCGGGCAAGCCCAAGTGGGAGGTCGAGGGCGCTGCCGTCGACGAGAAGCTGCTCGCGAAGGTCGAGAAGGCCGCCGGCAAGGACCTCGCCGAGGCCACCCGCGAGCAGGCCAAGCTGGCCCGCCGCGACAGGATCGCCGCCGTCCGCGCCGCCGCCGAGAAGGTCCTCGGCGACGACCCGGACGCCGAGGCGACCGCCGCCTTCTCCGCCGCGTTCGACGCGCTGGAGAAGCGGCTCATCCGCGAGCGCATCGCCGTGGACAAGGAGCGCCCGGACGGCCGCAAGGCCGACGAGATCCGGCCGATCAGCTGCGAGGTGCGGGTGCTGCCGCGCGTCCACGGCACGGGCCTCTTCACCCGCGGCGAGACCCAGGTGCTCACGAGCCTCGCGCTCGGCACCACCAAGGAGGCGCAGCGCATCGACGGCCTCGGCCTCGAGACCACGAAGCGCTTCATCCACCACTACAACTTCCCGCCCTTCAGCGTGGGCGAGACCGGCTTCATGCGCGGCCCCAAGCGCCGCGACATCGGCCACGGCGCGCTCGCCGAGCGGGCCCTGCTGCCGATGATCCCGGACGAGGCGGAGTTCCCCTACACGCTGCGGCTGGTCTCGGAGACCCTGGAGAGCAACGGCTCGTCGTCGATGGCGTCGGTCTGCGGCTCGACCCTCGCCCTGCTCGATGCCGGCGTGAAGATCACGCGCCCGGTGGCCGGCATCGCGATGGGCCTCATCAAGGAGGGCGACGAGCACATCATCCTCTCCGACATCCAGGGCGACGAGGACCACCTCGGCGACATGGACTTCAAGGTGGCCGGGACGTCCGAGGGCATCACCGCCCTGCAGATGGACATCAAGATCACCGGCGTCACCTCCGAGATCCTGCGAGCGGCGCTGGAGCAGGCCAAGACCGGGCGCCAGTTCATCCTCGGGGTCATGCACGAGACGATCCCCGGCCCCCGCGACGAGCTGTCGCCGTGGGCGCCGCGCATCACGGCGATCAAGATCGACCCGGAGCGGATCGGCACCGTCATCGGCAAGGGCGGCGAGACGATCCGCGGCCTGGAGGCCGACTACGGCGTCGAGATCTCGGTCGAGGACGACGGGACCGTCAAGGTCTACGGCGTCGAGGGCCAGAAGGCCGACGAGGCCGTCGAGATGATCCGGGCGATGACCAAGGACGTCGAGGTGGGGGACACCTACCTGGGCGCCAAGGTCGTCAAGACGACCAGCTTCGGCGCCTTCGTCGAGCTGACGAAGGGCGTCGACGGGCTGCTGCACATCTCGAACCTCAGCCGCGGCCGGGTCGACCGGGTCGAGGACGTCCTCAACCGCGGCGACACGGTCGACGTGCGCGTCGCCGAGGTCGACAAGCTGCGCGGCCGGATCGGCCTGCGCATCGTCGGGATGGAGGACGACGAGCCGGAGGCCGAGGCCAACGGCGGCGTCGCCAGCGACGACGCGCCGGCCCCGCGCCGGCGGCGGCGGAGGCTGACGACCGCCGAGTGACCGGCGCCGACGCTTCGCAGCGCCCCGTGGTCACCACGGGGCGGGGAGGGCTCCGGATCGTCTCGGAGCCCGTCCCCGGCGTGCGTTCGGTGGCGATCGGCGTCTGGATCGGCGTCGGCTCGCGCTTCGAGCGGCTCGAGGAGGCCGGGATCTCCCACTTCCTCGAGCACATGCTCTTCAAGGGCACGCCGACGCACTCGCCGGAGGAGATCGCTCAGGTCTTCGACGGCCTCGGCGGCGAGGTCAACGCCGCCACCGGCAAGGACTACACGGTCCTCTACTGCCGCGTGCTCGACGAGCTGGTGGACCAGGCGATGCCGGTCCTGACGGACATGCTCCAGCGGCCGACCTTCTCCGACCTCGACCAGGAGCGCGAGGTCGTGCTGGAGGAGATCGCCATGTACGAGGACGACCCCCAAGACCAGATCCACGACCTGGCGAGCCTGGCGGTCTACCCCGACCAGGCCCTGGGCCGGCCGGTCATCGGCACCGCCCAGGTGATCGGCTCGGTGCCCGAGGACGGCGTGCGCGCCTACCACCGCGGCCACTACACCGCGCCGAACATCGTGGTCGCCGCGGCGGGCAACATCACCCACGAGCGCGTGGCCGAGCTCGCCGACGGGCTGCTGGGCGAGCTGCCGCTCGAGCCCGACGCCGGGGTCTACGAGCCGGCCGTGCCCGGGCCGCCGACGCTGGTGCTGAAGGAGAAGGCCACCGAGCAGTACCACCTCTGCCTGGGCGGCCCGGGGCTGTCGCGCAACGACCCCCGCCGCCACGCCCAGTCGGTGCTGGACGCCGTGCTCGGCGGCTCCATGAGCAGCCGCCTCTTCCAGGAGGTGCGCGAGAAGCGCGGCCTGGCGTACTCGGTGGGCTCGTACGCCGTCGGCTACGCCGACGCGGGCCAGGTGGGCGTCTACCTGGGCACGCGCGAGGACAACCTCGGGACGGCCTGCGAGGTCGTCGCCGCCGAGCTGCAGCGCATCGGCGACGAGCCGCTGCCCGACGACGAGCTGCGCCGCGCCAAGGACCACCTCAAGGGGCGCCTCGTGCTGGGCATGGAGAGCTCGGGGACGCGCATGAACCGGATCGGCCGCGCGGTCCTCACCGGGACCGAGCTGCTGACGGTCGACGAGACCATCGACCGCATCGAAGCCGTGACGACCGATGACATCCTCGCGCTCGCGCGCGAGCACTGGCAGCCCGAGCGCCTCTCGGCCTCCGCCATCGGCGCCAGCGGCGAGGTCATCCGGTCCGCCGTGACGGCCCTCTCGCCGGACCTGGCCCGGGCCTCGTAGCGGGCCCCGTCCTGGGCGGACGGCTCAGGATCGGTAAAGGTGGGGATAACCCGGATGGCGCGCCCGTGCGCGGGCGCGGAGCGTCATCTACCACTGCCCCTGTGAGCCAGCCCGCCACCGCCGAGTTCCCGACCCAGCCGCTGCCGGGGCTCGGGGAGAGCTGGAGCCGCGCGCCCCTGCGGGCGGCCCTGCTCGCCCTGGCGGTGGCGGTCGCCTTCGCCGACTCGTCGATCGTCGTCCTGGCGCTGCCCCAGCTGCTGGGCGACTTCGAGACCACGATCACCTCGGTCTCGTGGGTGGTCACCTCCTACAACGTCGCCGTCGCGGTGCTGGCGCTCGCCCTGATCCCGTTCGTACGGCGCCTGAACGCGGCCCGGCTGACGCGCTGGGGCCTGGTGGTCTTCTGCGCGGCCTGCGTCGGCTGCTCGGTCGCCGACGGCCTGGCCGTCCTGGTGACCGCCCGCGCGGTCCAGGGCGCCGGCGCGGCGCTGCTGCTGGCGGGCTCGGTGCCGCTGCTCGGGGCCCTGTGCGGCTCCCAGCGCCGCGGGGCGGCGCTCTGGGCCGCGGCCGGCGTCCTGGGCGCCGCCGTGGGGCCGGCGCTCGGCGGCGCGCTGACCCAGGCCTTCGACTGGCGCGCCATCTTCATCGCCCAGGTGCCCCTGGCCGCCGCCGCGATCGCCGCGACCGTGCGCCCCCCGGCGGCCGTCGCCGCGCCCGCGCCCGAGGCGGCCGGGCGCGACGAGGCCCGCATCCCCCGGCTGGTCTCGGGGATCGCCCTGGCGCTGATCTCGGCCGCCCTGGTTGGCGCCCTCTTCCTGGCCGTTGTGCTGATGATCGACGGCTGGGGCCACGAGCCGCTGCTGGCCGCCGCCGTGGTCAGCACGCTGCCCGCGGGGGCCCTGGTCGCGGCGCCGGTGGCCGGCCGCAGCGCCCCGCTGGTCGCCGTCGTCGGCGGCATCCTGCTGGTGGCCGGCAGCCTGCTCGCGATGGCCCTGCTGCCCGAGCCCAGCCTCGCGATGCTGGGCACCGCCCTGGCGCTCTGCGGCCTCGGCCTGGGCCTCTGCCTGCCCGCACTGACCGAGGCCTCGCTGCGCGGGCCGAGCCTGTCGTCGGCCGGCACCTGGTCGGTGGGCATCCGTCACGCCGGACTCGTCCTGGGGCTGGTGCTGCTGACGCCGCTGCTGGCCGCCGACCTCTCGGGCGTGGAGGACCGCGCCAAGCTGGCCGGGGCGGGGGCGCTGATCTCGGCGCCGCTCTCGATCCAGGACAAGGTCGCGGTCGGCACGGAGCTCGAGAAGGCGATCGACCAGGCGCCGCGCGGCGAGGTGCCGGACCTGAGCGCGGCCGTGGCCGCCGGCGGCGACCCGAGCTCGCCCGGGCGGGTCGAGCTGCGCGAGCGCCTCGAGCGGGTGATCTCGGACGCCATCACGCGCGGCTTCCGCGGCGCGTTCGAGCTGTGCGCGCTCCTGGCCGCGCTCGCGCTGATCCCGGTGGCGGCCCTGCGGGGGAGGGGGCTGAGATGACGCTCAGCTGGCGCCGCGCCGGCCACATCGCCATCGCCGCGGCCATCGCGGCCTGCGCGATCCTCATCGTCGTCGAGATCCAGCGCGGCGCCTTCGCAGAGGGCGCGCTGGGGGTGCCCGACCCGTGCCACCGCACGGTCGACGTCGAGACCGGCGGCATCGACGGCGCCACCCAGCGCGTCGGCCTGCGCGCCATCGACATCGCGGCCTGCACGCTCGGCACCACCCGCGAGCAGCTGCTGACCTCGGCCGCCGCCTCGCTCAGCGAGTCGCGCGAGCTGCCGCCCGGCAGCGAGACGGCGATCCGCGAGGGGCTGGAGCAGGCCATCGAGGAGGAGAAGGACGCGGGACGCCTGAACCCGGTTGCCGCCTGGCTGCTGTCCCAGGCGGCGCAGAACGCGCCGGTCGAGTGGGTCGTGCGCGCCGTCGAGGAGATCGGCCCGCTGGTCGGCTGATCAGGGGGGCGCCGGGGGCGCGGGGCCGCGCGGGCTGACGCCGTAGGCGGCGACCCACCCGGCGCCGTCGGCCGGGACGACGACCTCGGTCAGGCTGCCCGTCGGCACCGCGACCAGCCCCGAGCGCGGGAGCGAGGCGACGACGGCGCAGACGGCGCGGATGGGCCCGCCGTGGGTCACGACCAGGGGCCGCTCGGCGCCGGCGGCGGCGAGCCCGCCCACGGCCTCGGCCACGCGCCGGCAGGTGTCGGCGAACGGCTCGCCGCCCGGCGGCGCGCCGGCGCCCTCCAGCCAGGCGGCGTAGGCCTCGCCGTCGGCCGCGGCGACCTCGTCCACGACGCGGCCCGACCAGCGGCCCAGATCGGCCTCGCGCCAGCGCGGGTCGGGGCGCGCGTCCAGCCCCAGCGCCTCGGCCGTCTCGCTCGCCCGGCGCAGGTCCGAGGCCACCGCCGCGTCGGGCCGCAGCCGCGCCACGAGCGGCGCCAGGGCGCGGGCCTGGGCGAGCCCGGCCGCGCTCAGCGGGGGGTCGGCCGTGCCCTGCATGCGGCGCTCCGCGTTCCAGGTCGACTCGCCGTGGCGCAGGAGGATCAGGCGCACCGCGGCAGCCTAGGGGCGGGGCGCGGTCGCCGCGGGGCCGCCTGCCCTAGAGTGGCCCGGTGCAGAGCGTGTGCGTCTGCGGGGCCGCGGGGCGGATGGGCCGCTCGGTGGTCGCCGCCGTCGAGGCCGAGGCCGACATGCGCATCGCGGCGTCGGTCGACCCGGCCCTGACGCCCGGCGAGGGCCACTACCCGTCGCTGCCGCCCGCGCTGGCCGCCGGCGGCCTCGACGTGGTGATCGACTTCACCCGCCCCGACGCCGTGTTCGCCGACGCGCGCGACGCGCTCGAGGCGGGGGTCCACGCGGTGGTCGGCACGACCGGCCTCACCCAGGAGCAGGTGGACGAGCTGCGGGCGCTGGCCGACGGCGGCCCGGCGAACATCGTCATCGCGCCGAACTTCGCCGTCGGCGCGGTGCTGATGATGCGCTTCGCCGCCGAGGCCTCGCGCCACATGCCGCGCGCCGAGATCATCGAGCTGCACCACGACGGCTAGCTCGACGCCCCCTCCGGCACGGCCCTGCGCACCGCCGCGCTGATGGAGGGCGAGGTGCCGGTCCACTCGGTGCGCCTGCCGGGGCTGGTGGCCCACCAGGAGGTCCTGCTGGGCGGGCACGGCGAGACGCTGACGATCCGCCACGACTCGCTCTCGCGCGACAGCTTCATGCCCGGGGTCGTCATGGCCGTTCGGGCCGTGCCCGGGCGGCCCGGGCTGACGCTGGGGCTCGAGCCCATCCTCTTCGGGACGTGAGCCGCGTGGCCCGGCGGATCACCTCGATCCTGGTCGCGAACCGCAGCGAGATCGCGATCCGCGTGTTCCGGGCGGCCACCGAGCTGGGCCTGCGGACCGTTGCGATCTACTCGCTCGAGGACCGCTTCGCGCTCCACCGCTTCAAGGCCGACGAGGCCTACCAGGTGGGCCGCGGCGCCGAGCCGGTGCGGGCCTACCTCGGCATCGAGGAGATCGTGCGCGTGGCGCGGGCGGCGGGCGTGGACGCCATCCACCCCGGCTACGGCTTCCTGGCCGAGAACCCCGAGCTCGCCGACGCCTGCGTCCGCGAGGGCATCATCTGGATCGGCCCGCCGCGGCGGGTGATGGAGCGCCTGGGGAACAAGGTCGAGGCGCGCGCCACGGCCGAGCGCGCCGGCGTGCCGGTGATGCCGGCCACCGGGGCGCTGCCGCCCGACCCGGCCGAGGCGCGGCGTCTGGCCGACGAGGTGGGCTTCCCGCTGATGGTGAAGGCGAGCTGGGGCGGCGGCGGGCGCGGCATGCGCATGGTCCACGACCCGGCCGACCTCGACGAGGCGGTGGAGGCCGGCCGCCGCGAGGCCCGCGCCGCCTTCGGCAACGACGAGCTCTTCCTGGAGCGCCTGGTCGAGCGCGCCTGGCACATCGAGGTGCAGATCCTGGCCGACCAGCACGGCGGCGTGGTGCACCTGTTCGAGCGCGACTGCACCGTCCAGCGCCGCCACCAGAAGGTCATCGAGATCGCCCCCTCGCCCCGGCTCGACCCGGAGCTGCGCGACCGCATCTGCGACGCGGCGGTGCGGCTGGCCCGCGAGGCGCGCTACCAGTGCGCCGGCACGGTCGAGTTCCTGGTCGACGCCGACCGGGGCGAGTTCTTCTTCATCGAGGTCAACCCGCGCGTCCAGGTCGAGCACACGGTCACCGAGGTCGTGACCGGGATCGACATCGTCAAGGCCCAGATCCGGCTCTCGGAGGGCGCCGTGATCGGCACGCCGGAGAGCGGCGTCCCGGCCCAGGAGGACGTGCGTCTGAACGGCTCGGCAATGCAGTGCCGCATCACCACCGAGGACCCCGAGAACCACTTCATCCCGGACTACGGGCGCATCAGCGCGTACCGCGAGGCGACCGGCTTCGGCATCCGCCTGGACGGCGGCACGGCCTACTCGTCTGCCGTGATCACGCCCTTCTACGACTCGCTGCTCGAGAAGGTCACGGCCTGGGCGCCGACCCACGACGAGGCCATCCACCGGATGGACCGGGCGCTGCGCGAGTTCCGCATCCGCGGGGTGAAGACCAACCTCCCCTTCCTCGAGGTGCTGGTCTCGCACCCCCACTTCCGGGCCGGCGCCTACACCACCCGCTTCGTCGACGAGACGCCGGAGCTGTTCGCCTTCCGCCCCCGCCGCGACCGGGCCACCAGGCTGCTGCAGTTCGTCGGCGACGTCATCGTCAACGGGAACCCCGAGGCCGTCGGCCGCCCCGAGCCGGCCCACATCCGCCTCCCGCTGCTGCCCGCCGTGCCGCCGCGGGCGCGGGAGCCCGAGGGGACCCGCGACCGCCTGCGCGAGCTCGGCCCCGAGGGCTTCGCCCGCTGGATGCGCGAGCAGGAGCGGCTGCTGCTGACCGACACCACCTTCCGCGACGCCCACCAGTCGCTGCTCGCCACCCGCTTCCGCACCCACGACCTGGTCGGTGCGGCCCCCTACTACGCGCGCCACCTCTCCGGGCTGCTGTCGCTGGAGGCCTGGGGCGGGGCGACCTTCGACGTCGCCATGCGCTTCCTGCGCGAGGACCCCTGGGACCGCCTGGCCCAGCTGCGCGACGCCGCGCCCAACGTCCTGATCCAGATGCTGCTGCGGGCCTCGAACGCGGTCGGCTACACGAACTACCCCGACAACGTGGTCCGCTACTTCGTCGCCCAGGCCGCCGACGCGGGCATCGACCTCTTCCGCGTCTTCGACAGCCTGAACTGGGTGGAGAACATGCGCGTGGCGATGGACGCCGTGCTCGAGTCGGGGATGCTGCTGGAGGCGGCGATCTGCTACACGGGCGACCTCTCCGACCCGGCCCGGGAGAAGTACGACCTCGCCTACTACCTGCGCATGGCCAAGGAGCTCGAGGCGGCCGGCGCCCACATCCTTGGCATCAAGGACATGGCCGGCCTCTGCAAGCCCGAGGCGGCCCGCGCGCTGGTGTCGGCGCTGCGCGACGAGGTCGGGATCCCGGTCCACTTCCACACCCACGACACGGCGGGCTCGGGCGTCGCCTCGGTGCTGGCCGCGGCCGAGGCCGGCGTGGACGCCGCCGACGCTGCCATGGACCCGATGAGCGGCCTCACCTCGCAGCCCAGCCTGGGGGCGGTCGTCGAGGCGCTGCGCGGCTCGCCCCGCGAGGCCGGCCTGGCGCGCGAGCCGCTGGCCCGGGTCGCCGACTACTGGGAGGCCGTGCGCTCGAAGTACGCGGGCTTCGAGAGCGACATGCGCGCCGGCACCGCCGAGGTCTACGAGCACGAGATGCCCGGCGGCCAGTACACGAACCTGCGCCAGCAGGCGCGGGCCCTCGGCATCGAGGCACGCTGGCGCGAGGTCGCGCGCGCCTACGCCGACGTGAACCGGATGTTCGGCGACATCGTCAAGGTCACCCCGACCTCGAAGGTCGTCGGCGACCTCGCCGTCTACATGGTCACGAACGACCTCACCCCCGAGCAGGTGCTCGACCCGGACCGCGAGATCTCGTTCCCGGACTCGGTGGTCGAGTACTTCCACGGCGACCTGGGCCAGCCGTACGGCGGGTTCCCGGAGGACCTCCAGCGCAAGGTGCTCAAGGGCTCCGACCCGCTCCGGGTGCGGCCGGGCGAGGTGCTGCCGCCCACCGACCTGACGGCGGTGCGGGCCGAGGCCGAGAAGAAGGTGCGTCGCCAGATCAGCGAGCGGGAGCTGGCGAGCTACCTGATGTACCCCAAGGTCTTCGTCGACTTCGCCGAGCACCAGCGCGCCCACGGCGACGTGAGCGTGCTGCCGACGCCGGTCTTCCTCTACGGCCTCGCCCGCGACGACGAGCTGTTCGTGGACATCGAGCGCGGCAAGACCCTGGTCATCCGCTTCCTGGCGACCGGCGAGGCCGACGACGAGGGCAAGCGGACGATCTTCTTCGAGCTGAACGGCCAGCCGCGCCAGGTGAAGGTCACGGACCGCGCGCTCGCGCCGAGCGGCCCGGCCAAGCGGATGGCAGCCGAGGGCGATCCGGCCCACGTCCCGGCGCCGATGCCCGGGCTGGTGGTCGCCGTCTCGGCCCACGAGGGCGACCGCGTCTCGCGCGGCGACCGGCTGCTGTCGATCGAGGCGATGAAGATGGAGACCGGCGTCTTCGCCGAGCGCGACGGGGTCGTCGAGGAGGTGCTGGTGGCCGCCGGCACCCAGGTCGACACGAAGCAGCTGCTGATGGTCGTGGGCGACGGCGGCGGCGACGGCGCCGGGCCCGTGGCGGACGACGAGGAGGGCTGACCCCGTCGGGGCCTCCGGTACCATCCGCGCGGAGCGAGAACCCGAGGGGGAGCTATGGGCGCGGGCTGGAGCAAGGTGGCCCAGGAGGACGTGGAGGAGCGCGAGCGCCGAGGCGGCGGCGCGTCCTCGCGCGACATCGCCGGCACGCTGGGCGCGAACGATATGGCCGTGCGCGTCTGGCGGTACGGGCCGGGTCACGAGATGGCGTACCACCGCCACGGCAGCCAGGAGGAGATCTACCAGCTCCTGTCCGGCGGGCCGCAGGAGGTGCTGGTCGAGGGCGAGACCGTGACCGTGCAGGACGGCGAGTGGCTGCGGTTCCACCGCGACACCGCGCGTCGCATCCAGAACCGCACCGACCGCGATGCGGTCTGGCTCACGATCGGCGCCCCGCCCGGCGAGGGCATCCGGGACGGCATCCGCCTCGACCCCGAGACCGGCGAGGAGATCCCCCGCCCGTGACGGCGGCCGCGTAGCGTGGGCGCCCGCCTGTTCGCGCTCGCCGCGCTGATCGCGCGGCGCCAGGGGCCGAAGGTGGCCAAGGCCCTCCTGATCAAGGCCCAGGCCTGGCTGGCCGACCCGGCCAACGAGGAGAGCAAGCAGGCCCTGATCGCCCAGCTCCGCGCGGTGGGCGGCAAGACCGGTGGGGCGATCGGGCGCATGAGCGACCGGATCGCCCGCGAGATCGAGAAGCGGCGCGTCTCGCCGGCCGCCTGGGAGCGCGACCTGATGGGGCTGCGCTACGAGATTGCTGACATGGCGCCGGGCCCGATGCGGGAGGCGGCGATCGAGGCCTACGCCGCGCAGGCCCGCGCCGGCGTCCACCTGATCCCGGACGCGAAGCGCCCGGACGAGGCCCGCCGCCAGGTGGTCGCGGCCCTGCGCGCCGAGAAGCGGATGCTGCGCGGCGACCGGCTCTCGGCGTCCGAGCGCGAGCGCGCCGTCGCGGCGGTCGAGGACGCCCTGGACGGCTGCGGCGCCGCCCGCGAGGTGGCGAAAGCGTGAGCGGGCCCTACGACGCGATCGTCTGCGGCGGCTCGTTCGGCGGGCTCGCGGCGGCATCGCAGATCGGCGGCCGGGTGCTGGTCATCGACCGCCTGCCGATCGGCGAGGGCGAGACGTCGGCCTCGGCCGTGCCGCTGGCCTGCCTGGAGAACATGGACCTGCTCGACTGCGTGGAGCAGGTGCACGCCGAGCTGATCATCCACACCAAGCGCCACAGCCAGCGCCTGCGCTTCTTCGACTTCGCGACCTTCGACTACCGGCGCTTCTGCACCGACCTGTTTGCCCGCACCGGCGCGGACTTCCTCCAGGCCCGCGTCACCGCGGCCGGAGAGGGCGTCGTCCGCACCAGCGAGGGCGACGTCGAGGCGCCGATCGTGATCGAGGCGGCCGGCTGGCGGACGTCGGCGCCGAAGGGCCGCTCCGCCCGCCGGGCGCGCGCGCCGCGCAAGAGCTTCGGCGTCGAGGCGCGCCAGCCGTACCGCGGCGATGGGCTGCACTTCTACGTCGGGCCGAGCAACGGCAGCCGCCGCTTCTACTGGGTCTTCCCGGCCGGCGACCACGTGCGCGCCGGCCTGGCGACCTACACCGGCCACTCGGCGCTCTCGCAGGACCTCGTCGACTTCCTGGACCGCCACGACCTCGGCGAGCCCGGCCACCAGCACGGCGGCTTCTTCACCTCGCGGATGATCGACCCGATCCGGGACGGCATGTTCGTCGTCGGCGACGCCGCCGGCCAGTGCCTGCCGGTCTCGGGCGAGGGGATCCGCCCCGCCCTGGTCTTCGGCCAGCTCGCCGGCCGCCTGGCCGAGCGGGTGCGGCTGGGCGAGCTGCCGCTCGACGTCGCGCTCTCGCGCTACCGCGCCTACGTGCGCTCCCGCGCCCGCGGCTACCGCTTCCTCGACCGCCTCCAGACGATCCTCAACGTGCTGCCGGACCCGCTCTTCGCCGCCTTCGCGCGATCGTTCGCCACGGAGCGGGTGCGGGACTGGGCCATCGACCGCTACTGGCGGGTCGCAGATCCCGACCTGCTCACGCCTGTCCCGACGGCCGAGCCGATCCCCTTGGTGGCGTCGGCGGTGTGACCGACGGCGAGGCTCGGCAGGGTGTAGCGCTCGTTGGCGAGGTTGGCGGCGGCGCGATAGCAGAGGGCGCGCACGGGCGAGGAGGGCGGCCCCACGCTCGCGCACGCCGCGAACTGGGGCATGACGGAGCTCGTGGGCGGCGCCGCGGCGCCCCGCCCGTCCTGGGCGGCGGCCGCCGCGACGCCCGGCACGAGCAGGGCGAGGGTCGCCCAGCCGATGGCGCGGGCCGCTGGGCGGTTGGCCTTGGAGGTCGTCACTCGGCTCATCATCAGCTCCCTGTGGGTGGCATCAGGACGATCCGAGGCTAGGAGCGACCTCCAGCCGAAGACATCAGGGGGAACCCTTCGCGGCAACGGGGAGAACCCTTCGCCGAACCGGCGTCATAGACTCGCGAGGATGGCCGAGCTGTTCGGTCGCGAGGGCGAGCTGGCCGAGATCCGCGCCTTTCTCGATGGCGCCGAGGGGACGAGGGCGCTCGTGGTCGCGGGCGGCCCAGGGATCGGCAAGACGGCGCTCTGGACCCGGGGGCTCGAGGAGGCACGCCGACGGGGGCTCCGAACGACCGCGACGCGTCCGGCCGAGGCCGAGGCCGCGCTCCCGTTCGCGGCGCTCATCGACCTCCTGTCGGAGCTCGCCGACGAGGTGCTGCCGGCGCTGGCCGCCCC
>DATLLV010000034.1:0-2535 GCA_035537655.1 Miltoncostaeaceae bacterium | reverse complement strand
GTCCGAACGCATGTTCGTAGTGTGCCACGGGAGCCGGACGGAATGCCCTCGGCGGATCACCCCGCCCGCATCAGCGCCGCGGCCGCGGCCACGAGCTCGGCGTTGCCGGCCGCGGGGCGCCCGTCGGGCAGGACCGGCGTGTCCTCGAGCCCGGTGCGGATGCCGTGGCCGCGCGCCAGCGCGCGCCGGTTGACGGCCCAGGACGCGATGCCGTCGCCGTGGTGGACCTGCTCCAGGCGGACGCCGGCCTCCGTGAGCGTCCGCTCGATGGCCTCGGCGTGGCGCAGGGCCTCCGCCGGGTCGGCGTCGAGCGGCTCGACCAGCGCCCGGGCGCACCGCGCTGGGACGTCCCGGGCGACGAAGTCGCGCGCGTCGGCGAGGCTCAGCAGGCCCGCCTCGACGCCCACGCCCCGGGCCATCAGCAGCGCGCAGAGCGCGGCGGCGCCGCGCTCGCCCTGGTTGACCGAGGCCAGCTCCGGCAGCTCGGTCCACGCCGCCACCAGCGCCTCGCGGCGGGCGGGGTCGGGCTCGATCGCCGCCGAGGTGCTCAGCGAGACCGGCACCCCCGGGCACGCTGCCCGCACGGCCCGCAGGGCCGCGGCGCACGGCTCCGCGGCCAGGGTCTCGCGGCCCTCCTCGTCGTAGGGGTGCAGGTGCAGCGCCTGCGCGCCCATCGCCACGGCGGCGACTGCGTCGGCCGCGAGCTCGGCCGGCGTCCTCGGCGCGGCCGGGTGCGCACGGTCGCCGTTGAGGGCCGCCTGGAGCAGGGCTCAGGCCGCCCCGCGACCGCCCGGGGTCAGCGGGTCGGGGCCGGTGCCGGCCTCGCGGACGGCCACGGGGCTGCCGTCGTGGGGCACGTGCACCACCAGGTGGCGCCCGCTGCCTGCCAGCTCGAAGCGGAACGACCAGTCGGCGCGGGTCCAGCCGGCGACCCGCAGCGTCGCCAGCACGGCGCTGCTTGCCGTCTCCTCGAGGGCCCGGCGGGCCTCGTCCAGCGCGGCGGCCCCCACCGGGCCGATCAGTGCCTCGGCGTCGTTCACGCCTGGAACGGGAGCTCGACGACCTCTGCGCGCACGGTGGCGCCGGCGCCCTCGCCCGGCTCGACGTCGACCGCGGCGCCGGGCTCGGCCTCGCGCCGCAGCACCGCCAGGCCGACCGGGCCGAGGTCGGGCGTCGCGGCGGCGCTCGTCATGCGGCCGACCTCCCGGCCGTCCAGGAGCACCCGGCCGCCGGTGGCCGGCGGGCCGGCCGCGAGGCGCAGGCCGCGCAGGCGGCGGTTGACCCGGCCGCGGTACTCGGCGCGGGCGACGGTCTCCTGGCCCAGGTAGCAGCCCTTCTCGAACGAGACGGCATCGTGCTCGAGCCCGGCCTCCTGCACGAGCGTGGACGGGCCGGTGTCGACGCCCACCAGCGGTGCGCCGGCGGCGACGCGGGCCATCTCGAGCGAGGCGGCTGGTGCCTCGGGGAGCCCGCTCGCCGCGATCGCCGCGGCGACGTCGTCGACGACGGCCTCGACGGCCCCGGGCAGGGGCGAGGGCACGACGAGCGCGAGCCCCGCGGCGGCCGCGGCCGGCAGGGTCAGCGTCTCGGCCTCCTCGGGCCCGAGCAGCTCGAGGTCCTCGGAGAAGTGGTAGCGGTCGAGCAGCCCGGCCACGAGCGCGCCTGCGGCCGGCGCGAGGACCAGCGTGAACGCGTCGTCCGCGTCGCGCCGCACGCGCAGGTCGGCCTGCACGTGGCCCTTGGCGTCGAGCAGGAGCGCCCGCGCCGCCGCGCCGGGCGCGAGGCCCTCGACGTCGTTCGAGAGCAGGCCGTGCAGGAAGCCGGCCGCGTCCGGCCCCTCGACCCAGACGAGCGCGGCGCGGCCGCGCACCGCCGCCCCGGCGCCGCCCGGGCGCAGGCGCGCGTAGCCGTCGGAGGCGCCGGCGGGCGCGACCGCCGGCGGGCTCACGGGGTGGTCACCCGTCCGTTGGTGGTCGCCCGCTCGGCGGCCACGCGCGCGTGCTGCAGCTCGCGGTCGGCAGTCGAGAGGATCTCGTCCACCATCGCGAGGCGGCCGGCCTCGTCGCGGGTCTCGAGCAGCTCCTGCTTCGGCCCCGCCGGCAGCTCGAAGGCGCCGGCGACCGCGTAGGACAGCGGCGTGCCCGCCGGGGCGGGTGGCAGGGCGTCGTCGGGCAGGTCGGCCAGAGCGCGGAAGCGCGCCAGCACCCGCGCCGCCAGCTCGGGGGCGGGCTCGCCGGGCTCGTCGGCGAGGGGGCGCACGCGCGCCGAGAAGTAGAGGCGCCCCTCGGACTCCTCGACGACCTCGACCGGCTCCAGCCCCTGGACGATCACGTTCAGGCGGCCGTCCTCGAAGCGGCGCACCAGCGTCTCGAAGCGGGTCGAGCAGCCGACGTCGGCGGGCCCCGTCGGGCCGGCCTGGAGGATCACGAACGGCCGGTCCTCGAGCACGCAGTCCGCGTAGAGCTGGCGGTAGCGCGGCTCGAACAGGTGGAGCGGCACCTTCTCGCCCGGGAGGACCACCAGGTCGAGGGGGAA
>DATLLV010000033.1:0-13593 GCA_035537655.1 Miltoncostaeaceae bacterium | reverse complement strand
GCCCGGCCGCGCGTCGGTGATGCGGATCACCGTCAGGCTGTTGCCGGCGGCGTTGGCCACGTACGCGTAGCGGCCGACGGGGTCGAGCGCGACGCCCTGGGGCTCGTTGCCCACCGTGATCTTCTTGATCGCCTTGTTCTGATCGGTGCGGATGACCGAGACCGAGTCGTCGTCCGGGTTGACGCTCCACACGAGCTTGCCGTCGGCCGACATGGCGATCGGACTCGAGTAGGTGGGAACCGCCGGAGGGGGCTTCGGCTTCGGCGCCGGCTTGCCCGCCTGAACGGCGGCCGTCGCGCAGAGGGCGCCGGAGAGCCCGAGGGCGGTCACGACCGCGGCGATGCGGTGGGCGCGAACGCGACGAGGCGGCGTCATCATCCGGCGGACTCCGATCTCCGGGTCGGGGGACCCGGCCCCCACCCTCTCAGGCGGCCGTCAGGCGGTCAACGTCGTACCAGAACCGGGTTACCGGAGGGGTCGCGCAGCCGCAGGCCCTCCTCCCCGCGCTCGGCGGCGGCCCCGGCGGCGCGGGCGCGGCCCTCGATCCGATCGAGCTCGGCGGCGCCGGGCACCACGACCTCGACCCGGCTCAGCCCGCGCGCGCCCTCGGGCGGCGGCGGCGCGCCTGCCGTGCCCCACGTGTTCAGCCCGACGTGGTGGTGGTAGCCGCCCGCCGAGACGAAGAGGGCTCCCGGGTAGCCGCGGACCGTGGGCTCGAAGCCGAGCACGCCCGACCAGAACGCCTCGGCCTCGGGGATGTCGCGCACCTGCAGGTGGACGTGCCCCATGCTCGTCCCGTCGGGCATCCCGTCGTCGGGCCCCGGGGGCATCTCGCCGACGACGCCCTCGACGTCGAGCGGCAGGGTCGCCATGCGCAGCTCGCCGCCCTCGTGCTCCCACTCCTCGCGGGGCCGGTCGCGGTAGATCTCGATGCCGTTGCCCTCGGGGTCGTCCAGGTAGAGCGCCTCGCTGACCAGGTGGTCGGAGGCGCCCGTGAACGAGGCGCCGGCCTCGATGACGCGCCGCAGCGCCCGCGCGAGCTCCGGGCGGTCGGGCACGAGCAGGGCCAGGTGGAAGAGGCCGGTGCTGCGGCGGGGCCGCGGCGGGGCGTCGGGGCGCGCCTCGAGCTCCACCAGGGCGGGGCCGCCGGCCGGCCCCATGCGGGCGATCCCGCCCTCGGCCCCGAGGTCGGAGAGCCCCAGCGCGCGGGCGTAGAAGGCGCGGGCGCCGGCGCGATCCGCGACGGTCAGGCGGACGGGGCCCATGCGGGTCGCGGGGTCGATCGAGACGCTCATTGACAGACGGTTTTCCGGCGTTTCCTAGACCATCGATGGGGTGTTTCGGTCCCGGGTCAAGCCTAGGGTCTCCGACAGATGAGAGACCACAGAGAGCACGACGTGCGAACCGGACTCGCAGACCCGCCGATCGACGAGTGGGAGCGCCAGGGCGCGCTCCGGGAGCTCACCCGCCTCGCCCGAGACCTCCAGCACGAGGACGCCGACGCCGTCGTCGGCCGCCTCGGCCGCCTCACCGGCAGCCAGCGGGCCGCCGTGGCGGCCGCGATGGAGCGCATCCTGGAGCTCGGCGACCAGTAGGGCGGCGGGCGGCGGCCCCGCGAGGGGCGCGCCGGCGACGGCAGGGATCGGGGCATCGCGCGGGGAAAGACCCTCGGGTCACCTCCGTTTCAGACGGGCATTCGCCCGTACGCGATAGCCTAGGAGCTCGCGTGTCGACCACGTCTTCACAGACCGTCCAGGTGGTGCTGCCGGAGCTCGGCGAGTCGGTCACCGAAGGCGTTGTCGTCGAATGGCGGATCGCCGAGGGCGACTCCGTGCGGGCCGGGGACACCCTGCTCGACGTCACGACCGACAAGGTGGACGTCGAGGTGCCCTCGCCGGCGAGCGGCCGCCTGGTCCGCATCGTCGCCCAGGCGGGTGACGCGGTCGAGGTCGGCGCCCTCCTGGCGGAGCTGAGCACGGACGGCGGCGGCCCCAACGGCGGCGGCGCCCCGGCGGCGCCCGCAGCCGAGGCCCCCGCGGCGGTCGGCGACGGCGCGGCCGCGGCCCCGCCGGCCGCGACGGGCGAGACGGTCGACATCGTGCTGCCGGACATGGAGTCGGTGACCGAGGGCGTGGTCGTCGAGTGGCGCGCGGCCGTCGGCGACGCCGTGACGGCCGAGCAGACCGTCGTCGAGGTCTCGACCGACAAGGTCGACCTCGAGGTGCCCGCCCCCGCGGCCGGCACCCTGGCCGAGATCGTCGTCGAGGCCGGCGGGAGCTTCAGCGTGGGCCAGCCCCTGGGGCGGATCGCGATCGGCGCGGGCGCGAGCGCGGTGGCGGCGCCGCCCGAGCCCGCCGGGCAGCCGGCGCCGGCCGCCGCGGCCGCGGCCCCCGCGCCGCCGGCCGGCGACCTCGAGTGGCCGCGCATCAGCCCCGTTGCCCGGCGCCTGGCGATCGAGCGCGGCATCGACCCGGCCGCGGTCCGCGGCTCGGGCCCCGGCGGGATGGTGCGCAAGGCCGACGTGCTGGCGGCCGAGCCCGCCGCGGCGCCGACGGGCGGCAACGGCGCGGCCCCGGTCGCAGCCCCGGCGGCCGCGGGCGAGGAGGCGGTCGCCCTGCGCGGCCCGGCCGCCGCGCTGGCCGGCTACATGGACGAGAGCCTGTCGATCCCGACGGCGACCAGCTTCCGCACCCTCGGCGTGGGCCGGCTCGACGCCCAGCGGCGGACGATCAACGCCGACCTCAAGAGCGCCGGGCGCCAGGAGAAGCTCTCCTTCACCCACCTGATCGCCTGGGCGCTCGTGCGGGCCGCCCAGAACCTGCCGGTCATGGGCACCGGCTACGGCGTGGTCGACGGGACCCCGCACAAGCTGGTGCGCGATGCCGTCAACCTCGGCCTGGCGGTCGACGTCGAGCGCAAGGACGGCAGCCGCTCGCTGCTGGTGCCGGTGGTGCGCGACGCGGGGGCGCTGGGCTTCGGCGGCTTCCGCGACGCCTACGACGACCTCGTCCAGCGCACCCGCGCCGGCCAGATCAAGCCCGACGAGCTGCGCGGGGCGACGATCAGCCTCACCAACCCCGGCGGCCTCGGCACCGTCGCCTCGGTGCCGCGCCTGATGCCCGGCCAGGGCACGATCGTGGCCACCGGCGCCATCGGCTACCCGCCCGGCCTGGCCGCGGTGGACCCGGCCGCCCTGAGGGAGCTCGGGGTGGAGAAGGTCATGACGATGACCAGCACCTACGACCACCGCGTGATCCAGGGCGCCGAGAGCGGCGAGTTCCTGGCGCGGATCGAGGCGCTGCTGCAGGGCGAGGACGGCTTCTACGACGACGTGCGCAGCAGCCTGGGGCTGGGCGCGGCCGTCGCCGAGCCCCAGGCGGAGCCCGCCGCCCCGGCGGCCCGTCTCGAGCCGGCGGCGCCGGTCGCGACCGGCCCGGTCGACGACGAGCTGCTGGCGGGCGTCGCGGCCGCCATGTCGGTCGTCAAGGCCCACCGCAGCCACGGCCACCTGGCCGCCGACCTCGACCCCCTGGGCGCCAAGCCGCCCGGCGACCCGGCGCTGGTGTCCGAGAACGTCGGCCTGACGCCCGAGGTCATGGCCCGCATCCCGGCGTCGCTGCTGCGGGTGAAGGTGCCCGGCGAGAGCTTCGCCGCCGCCCTCCCCCACCTGCGCGCCGCCTACTGCGGCACGATCGCGTACGAGATCGAGCACATCTCCGACCACCAGAAGCGCCTCTGGCTGCGCGGGGTGATCGAGTCCGGGCGCCTGCGCGAGCCGCTGCCGGCCGAGCGGCGCGTCGAGATCCTGGAGCGCCTGGTGCGGCTCGACGCGTTCGAGCGCTTCCTGCGGCGCACCTACCTGGGCCAGAAGACCTTCTCCATCGAGGGGGTGGACGCCCTGGTGCCGATCACCGACGAGGTCATCGAGCTGGCCGGGGCCGAGGGCGCCAAGGACGTCGTGATGGGGATGGCCCACCGCGGCCGGCTGGCCTTCATCGCCCACGTGGTGGGCCGCCCGGAGGAGTCGATCCTGGCCGAGTTCGAGGGCCACATGGCCTTCGAGACGGGCGACGAGGACATGCGCGAGACGGCCGGCGACGTGAAGTACCACCTCGGCGCCGACGGCGTCTACAGGACGCGCGGCGGCCGCGAGGTGCGCGTCAAGCTGGCCGCCAACCCCAGCCACCTTGAGCAGGTCAACGCGGTCGCCGAGGGCCTCACCCGCGCGCTCCAGACGGCGCGCACGAGCCCCGAGGCGCGCCACGACCCCTCCGCCGCGCTGGCGGTGCTGATCCACGGCGACGCCGCCTTCACCGGCCAGGGGGTCGTGGCCGAGACCCTCAACCTGCAGGCGCTCGAGGGCTACAGCACCGGCGGCACGGTCCACGTGATCGCCAACAACCAGATCGGCTTCACCACCGACCCCAACGACGCCCGCTCGACGTACCACGTCAGCGACCTGGCGCGCGGGTTCGACATCCCGGTGATCCACGTGAACGGCGACGACATCGACGCCTGCATCAGCGCCGCCCAGCTCGCCGCCGCCTACCGCACCCGCTACCAGCGCGACGTGCTGATCAACCTGATCGGCTACCGCCGCCTGGGCCACAACGAGCTCGACGAGCCGGCCTACACGCAGCCGGTCATGAACCGCACGATCAAGGCCCACCCGCCCGTCAGCAAGCTCTACGCCCAGAAGCTCATCGACGAGGGCCTGGTCTCGCGCGAGCGGGTGGACGCGATGATCGCCGCCGCCGAGGCGCGGATGCGCGAGGCCCACGAGGCCGTCACCAGCCGCGGCGACCTGGGCGAGGTCGAGCACGAGCCGGTCAGGACGAACGGCGCGATGGCGATCGAGACCGCCGTGCCGGCCGAGGTTCTGAAGGACCTCAACGAGCAGCTGCTGGCGGTGCCCCACGGCTTCACGATCCACCCCAAGCTGCTGCCCCAGCTCGAGCGCCGCCGCGAGGCGATGGGCCCGGAGGGCGGCATCACCTGGGCGCACGCCGAGTCCCTGGCCTTCGCGTCGCTGCTGACGGACGGCATCCCCGTGCGGCTGACCGGCCAGGACACCGCGCGCGGCACCTTCAGCCAGCGCCACCTGGAGCTGCACGACATGGGCGAGGGCGAGACCTGGACGCCGCACACGGGCCGCGTCTGGACGCCGATGTCCCACGTCCGCGACGCCTCGGCCTCGTTCGAGCTCTTCAACAGCCCCCTCTCGGAGGCGGCCGCGGTTGGCTTCGAATACGGCTACAGCACCCAGGCCCACGAGGCGCTGGTGCTCTGGGAGGCCCAGTACGGCGACTTCGTGAACGGCGCCCAGATCATGATCGACCAGTTCATCGTCTCGGGCCGGGCCAAGTGGGGCGAGGCCTCGCGGCTGACGCTGCTGCTGCCCCACGGCTACGAGGGCAACGGGCCCGAGCACTCCTCGGCGCGCATCGAGCGCTTCCTGCAGCTCGCCGCCGAGGACAACATCCGGGTGGCGAACTGCAGCACCGCGGCCAACTACTTCCACCTGCTGCGCAAGCAGGCCCGCACCGGCCGCCAGCGCCCGCTGATCATCTTCACGCCCAAGAGCCTGCTGCGCGCGCGCAGCGCCTCGTCGCACCTGCAGGACCTCTCCCAGGGCGGCTTCCAGTCCGTCTACGACGACCCGCGCGCCGCCGCCACGCGCGAGCGCGTCACCCGCCTGATCATCTGCTCGGGCAAGGTGTTCCACGAGCTCGACGGCCACGCCGGGCGCGGCGAGCACCCCGAGCTGGCCATCGCGCGCCTGGAGATGCTGTTCCCGTTCCCCGAGGAGCGGGTCACCGACCTGCTGGCCTCGTACCCCGCGCTAGAGTCACTTGACTGGGTGCAAGAGGAGCCCCGCAACATGGGCGCCTGGGACTTCGTGCGCCTCCAGCTCGAGACCCTGCTGCCCGCCGGGGTGAGGCTCGGGTACATCGGACGCGAACGCCGGGCCAGCCCGAGCGAGGGCTACCCCCAGGCCCACCAGGCCGAACAGGACCGGCTGCTCGCGGCGGCGATCAGCGGCGAGCGAGAGGACTAGCGATGAGTGATGACGGGGGTGACGGCGCAGCCGCGCCGCGCGTCGTCGTGCTGGGCGGAGGGCCCGCGGGCGACGTCGCCGCGCTGCGGGCCGCCCAGCTCGGCGCCCACTCGACCCTGATCGAGCGCGCGGAGCTCGGCGGGACGTGCATGAACTGGGGCTGCATCCCGACGAAGTCGCTGCTCGCGACCGCCGACCTGCTGCGCCGAGTGCGCCGCGCCGACGAGTACGGCCTGGTGGTGCCCGAGGTCTCCTTCGACTTCCCCAAGATGATGGAGCGCAAGGACGAGATCGTCCTGCGCATGCGCAAGGGCGTCGAGGGCGCCGCCAAGCGCAAGGGCGTCGAGGTCGTGCGCGGCCAGGGGCGGGTCGAGGGAGACGCCGTCGTGGTCGACGGCGAGTCGTACCCGTTCGACCACCTGGTCGTCTGCGTCGGCACCGAGCCGTCGGGCCTGCCTGGCTTCGACATGGACCACCCGGCGATCCTGACCTCCAACGACATCCTCGTGCTCGAGGAGGTCCCCGAGTCGATGATCATCGTCGGCGGCGGCGTGATCGGCTGCGAGTTCGCCAGCCTCTTCGCCCCGCTGGGGACGCGGATCACGGTCGTCGAGATCCTGCCCCGGCTGCTGCTGGGCATCGACAAGCGCACCGCCGGCCAGTTCCAGCGCCTGCTGGAGAAGGAGGGCGTGACGGTGCACCTCGAGCGCCAGGTCGCCGAGATCATCGAGTACCGCGACGACGGCGTGACCGCGCGGCTCGACGACGGCACCGAATTGTCCGCCGAGAAGCTGCTGGTCTCGGTGGGCCGGCGCTCGCAGGCGGCCGGCATCGGCCTGGAGGAGCAGGGCGTCGAGATCACCGAGCGCGGCCACGTCGTGGTCGACGAGTTCCTGCGCACGGCGAACCCGAGGATCTGGGCGGCCGGCGACTGCATCGGCGGCCTCCAGCTGGCCCACCTGGCCTCGGCCGAGGCGGCGCGGGCGGTGGAGAACGCGATCGGCGGCGAGATGGTGCCAATGGACCGCACCGTCGTGCCGAGCTGCATCTACACCCACCCCGAGATCGCGACCGTCGGCCTGAACGCCGACGACGCCAAGGAGCAGGGCTACGAGGTCAAGCTCGGCCAGGCGCGCTTCGGCGGCTCGGGCAAGGCGCTGGGCGAGGGCGAGCCGGACGGCTACGCTCAGCTCGTCGTCGACGCCGAGACCGGGCTCCTGCTGGGCGCCACGATCATGGGCGTCCACGCGGTCGAGATGATCCACGAGATCGGGGTCGCGATCGCCGAGGGGCTGACGGCCGAGGAGCTGGGCGAGGTCATCCACGCCCACCCGACCGTCAGCGAGATGGTCATGGACGCGGCCCAGCAGGCGGTCGGCGTCGCCCCCTACCTCTCCTGAGCCGCGGCGCGCCGTCCTGCGGCGCATCGGCCCGGACGCGCTGCCGCCCCAGCGGGCGGTGGCGCGGCCGATCGACCTGCTGAGCGCCATGGCCGACGAGGCGATCCCCATCGCCTCGTGGTCGACCGTGACCGAGCCCTGCCTGGTGATCGGGCGCTCGGGTGAGGACACCGAGGCGATCGAGGCGGCCGCGGTGGCCGAGGGGCTGCCGGTGGAGCGGCGCTCGTCCGGCGGCGGCCCGGTGCTGTGGGACGCCGGCCTGCTGGCCCTCGACGTGGTGCTGCCGCGCGACCACCCGCGCGACAGCCGCGACGTGGTCGAGGCCTACCGCTGGCTCGGCGAGG
Source organism: Miltoncostaeaceae bacterium (assembly GCA_035537655.1). Taxonomy (GTDB): domain Bacteria; phylum Actinomycetota; class Thermoleophilia; order Miltoncostaeales; family Miltoncostaeaceae; genus DATAGF01. The sequence continues at coordinate 5,791 of DATLLV010000033.1, read as the reverse complement.
CCCTCGCGGAGGGCCTCCAGGCGCTGGGCGCGCCCGACGTGGAGGTGGTGGCGGCGCCGCGCGCTCGCGCGGCCGCGCCGCGCCCGGCCGACGTGGCCTGCTTCGGCGGCCTGTCGCCCTACGAGGTGCTTGCGGACGGGCGCAAGGTGGTCGGGCTCTCCCAGACACGGCGCCGCCACGGCACCCTGCTGCAGGCCGGCGTGCTGCTCGACCTCGATGCCGCCCGCCTGGCGACGGTGCTCGGCGGCGGCGAGGCGCTGGCGGCCGACCTGACGGCCGCGGCGGCCGGCCTGCGCGAGTGGCTGCCCGGGATCGACCCCGACGGCGTCGCCGCCGCGGTCGATCCCGTGCTGGCCCGGGCGCTGGACCCCGAGGCCACCTCCGCCCGTTAGGCCGGCGAGGCCGGGTCGGCCTCCAGCCGGGCCTGGGGCCGGCGCACCGTCGTCGCCAGGAAGCCGATGACGGCGACGATCAGCGACACCGCCACGGCCGGGACGAACCCGTCCAGCAGATCCTGGGGGGAGCCGCCGATGCCGGCGTTGGCCTCGGCGACGGCGGTCCCGATCGCCAGGACGAGCGCCCCGCCGAACTGGAACGAGGTGTTCAGCAGGCCTCCCGCCAGCCCCTGCTCCTCGGGCGCGATGCCGTTGGTGGCCGCGATGTTGAGCGGCCCGTAGGCGAGCGCGAACCCGAGCCCGCCGAGCAGCATCGTCGGCAGGATCGCGGTCGCGTAGGGCGAGTCGAGCCCGATGGGCAGGAACAACGCGTACGCGGCCACCGTCGACAGCAGGCCGGCCGAGATCAGCGGGCCGGGGCCGAACCGGGTGATGAGCGGGGTCAGGCGCGGCGCGATGAGCGCCACCAGCAGCCCGCCCGGCAGGATCGCCAGCCCGGTCTCGAGCGGCGACCAGCCGCGCAGCTGCTGCATGTAGAGGGTCGCGACGAACTGGAAGCCGAACCAGCCGCCGATCAGCGACATCGCGCCGATGTTCGCCCGTACGAGCGACGCCGAGCGCAGGATGCCGAGCCGCACCAGCGGCCGGGCCGTGCGCCGCTCGATGGCGACGAACGCCGTCAGCAGGATGGCCACGGTGACGAAGGAGCCGAGCGTCCGGGCCGAGGCCCAGCCGGCGTCGGGCGCCTCGACCACGGTGAACACCAGCAGCAGCATCGACGCCGTCAGCGACACCGCGCCGGCCAGGTCGAAGCCGCGCCGCGCGCCGGCCGGCCGCCCGGAGTCGGGTACGAGCCGGAGGGCCGCGATCAGCGTGATCAGCGCGATCGGGGCCGGCAGCAGGAAGACCCAGCGCCAGCCGATCTCGGTCAGCAGGCCGCCGAACACGAGCCCCAGCGAGAAGCCGGTGGCCCCGGTGGCGGCGTAGATGGACAGGGCGCGGTTGCGCATGGGCCCCTCGGCGAAGCTGGTGGTGATGATCGAGAGGCCGGCCGGTGCCGTGAAGGCCGCGCTGACGCCCTTGACGAAGCGGGTGGCGATCAGCAGGGAACCGTCGTCGACCAGGCCGCCGAGGGCCGAGGCGACCACGAAGACGCCCAGCGCGATCAGGAACACGTTGCGGCGCCCCAGCAGGTCGGCCAGGCGCCCGCCCAGCAGCAGGAAGCCGCCGAACCCGAGCACGTAGCCGCTGATGACCCACTGCAGCGACGAGGTGGTCATGTCGAGGTCGGACTGGATCGACGGCAGCGCGACGCCGACCATCGAGACGTCGAGCGCGTCGAGGAAGAGCGCCGCGCACAGCACCAGGAGGAGCCCCCAGGCGCGCGGGCCGAAGCGGGCGGCGACGGCCGCCCCGGGGAGGGCGGAGACGGACACGGGCGATGCTCCTTGCGGTGAGATGGATCAGGGCCTGCGGGCGAGGAGCGAGTGGCGGCCGCCGAGGCGTTCCTCTATTGTTCGATCAGCACCGTACTTGTTTGTTCGATGAAGGTCAAACGATGGCTGAGACACCGCCCGCCGACCTCGTGACCGTCCTCCAGGCGCTCTCCGACCCGGTGCGGCTGGAGATGGTGCGCCAGCTCGCCCGCTGCGAGGAGGGCCACGGCATCCGCTGCGGCGAGATCGAGATCGACGTGACCAAGTCGACCGCCAGCCATCACCTCAAGACCCTGCGCAACGCGGGCATCACCGGCGAGCGCGAGGTCGGCACGCGCAAGCTCACCTGGCTCCGCAAGAAGGAGCTGGAGGAGCGCTACCCGGGCCTCCTCGAGGCCGTGCTCTGCGCGGCGGACGCGCCGGCGATAACGGCGTAAGCCGGCCCGCTCGCGGCAGGGGCCCGGCGGGCCCCGTCTAATATCCAGTCGGTGGCTACCGCGGACGACCCCCGGGCGCGGCGGCGCGAGGAGCAGCGGCGCAGGATCAAGCGGCGGCGCCTCACGGCCCTGGCCGTCCTCGTGGCGGTGATGGCCGTCGCCGTGGTCGCAGCGGTGGCCCTGAGCGGCGGGGACTCCGACTCCGGGACGTCAGGAGCGCCGGCCGCGGACGCGGAGCCCGCGCCGAGCGGCCAGGACGCCGCCGCCGCCGCCGCCGCGCCGCCGGTCGATGGCGCAGAGCCCGTGACCGTCGCCGCCGTTGGCGACACGGTCATGGGCAGCCTGCCCTACGGCCTGCCCCCCGACGGCGGGGCGTCCTTCTTCGACGAGGTCGACCGGCTCCTGGTCGGGGACGTCGTCCTCGGCAACCTGGAGGGCACCCTCGCCACCGGCGGCGCGTCGAAATGCGGCTCGGGGAGCTCGAACTGCTTCGCCTTCCGCACCCCGCCCTCGTACGCGCGCTGGCTCAAGCAGGCGGGCTTCACGGTAATGAACCTGGCGAACAACCACGCCTACGACTTCGGCGCGCAGGCCCAGCGCGAGACGGTGGCGGCCCTGACGCGGGCCGGCGTGCGCAACACCGGCCGCCCGGGGACGATGGCGATCCAGCAGGTCGGCGGCCAGAAGGTCGCGATCCTCGGCTTCGCGCCCTATGAGTGGGCCAACTCGCTCACGGACATCCCGAAGGCCCGGAAGATGGTCCAGGACGCCGCGCGCAAGGCCCAGATCGTCATCGTGACCATGCACGCGGGCGCCGAGGGCAGCGACCGCACCCACGTCCCCTCGGGCACCGAGACCTTCCTCGGCGAGAACCGCGGCAACTCGCGCGCGTTCACCCACGCCGCCATCGACGCGGGCGCCGACCTGGTGATCGGCCACGGCCCCCACGTCCTGCGCGGCATGGAGCTCTACAAGGGGCGGCTCATCGCCTACAGCCTCGGCAACTTCGGCGGCTACGAGGTCTTCGGGCTCAACGCGACGACGGCGACGAGCATGGTGCTGCAGGTGACGCTGGCGCTCGACGGCCGGCTGCAGCGCGCGCGCATCCGGCCGACCGAGCTGGTGGGCAACGGCACCCCAGCCCCGGGCGGCTCGGCGATCTCGCTCGTGAGCGAGCTGTCGCGGGAGGACTTCGGCGCCCGGGCGCCGCGCATCGGCGCGGCCGGCGTCATCAGGCCGTCGTCGGGCTGACCGGGTAGCCCACGGGGGGCGTCCGGCCCTCGACCGCCACCACCAGGACCGCCGGCCCGTCCGCGGCTCGCCGCCAGAGGCCGGCCATCGCCTCGGCCAGGTCCGCCTGCCGCTCGACCCGGGCCGCCGAGGCGCCGTAGCCGCGGCAGATCTCCTCGAGCCCCACGCGCGGCTCGGCCAGCGCCAGCCCCGGCCAGGCGCCCTCGGGGCGCCCGGTGAGGCCCTCGAGCCCGGCGCGCAGGATCTCGTAGCCGGCGTTGTCGGCGACCACCAGCGCGACGCCGAGGCCCTCATGGGCGGCGGTCCAGAGGGCCTGGGCGCCGAACAGCAGGCTCCCGTCGCCCTGCAGGGCCATCACGCGCCGGCCGCGGTCGGCCAGCTTGGCGCCGACGGCGGCCGGCAGGCCCCACCCCAGGGCGCTGCCGCGGTGGGCCAGCCAGGTCGCGGGCGTGCGCGCCGCGAGATCACGAACCGCAGCGCCCGGGCCGAGGTGAGCGCCTCGTCGACCACCAGGTCGCGGGGGCCGACCGCCGCCGCGACCGCGCGGGCGAAGGCCGCCGCGCTCACCCGCTCGCCTGAGGCCGCCCGGGCCACCCGCGCCCGCGCCAGCCGGCGCGCCTCGGCCGCCGCCGCGACCTCACGGGCGCGCCGCGCGACCGCCTCGGGCGGGGCCGGGCCCAGCCGGTCCAGCAGGCCGGCGACCCCCAGGCCGGGGTCGCCGACCAGCGCGACGGCCGGCTCGTGCACCTGGACGACGACGCCCGCGAGGTCGGCAAGGTGCACGAGCCGGCCGTCGCGCTGGTGGGCGATCCGGGGCTCGGGCTCACGGGCCTGCTGGAGCGCCTCGGCCCGGCGCCTGCCGAGGCGCGGGAGCGCCGCGCGCGGGAGGCCGCCGCGGCCGCCGACGCCCGCCGTGTGGCCCGGGCCCGCGTCGCACGGGCGGCCGGCGGCGAGCGGGTGGGTCCCGCCGCCTTCGCCCAGGCCGTCGCGGCGGCCGCCGGGCCGCGCGACCTGGTGGTCGACGAGGCGCTGACGTCGGCGCGCCCGCTGCGGTCGGTGATCTCGCGCCGCACCGGGGCGACCTGGCTGGCCCACCGCGGCAGCGCCCTCGGGTGGGGGCTGCCGGCCGCCGTCGGCGCCAAGCTGGCCGACCCCGGCCGCCGCGTCATGGCCCTGCAGGGAGACGGCGGCCTGCTCTTCGGCGCTCAGGCGCTGTGGTCGGCCGCCCACGAGGGCCTCGGCCTGGCGCTGGTGATCGCCGACAACGGCGGCTACGAGATCCTGCGCGCCGGCCTGGAGGGGCTGACCGGTCGGCCCGAGGGCGCCTGGCCGGGCCTCGCCCTCGCCGACCCGCCCCTCGGCCTGGAGGAGATCTGCCGCGGCTACGGGGCCTCGGCGGCGCGCGCCGAGCGGCGCGCCGACCTGCCCGAGGCCTTCGCCGACCTGTGGCGGCGTGCGGAGCGCGGGCCGGCGGCGCTCGTCGTCGCCGTCGAGGGGAGGACCCCGGCGGTCGGCTACCCGCTCAACTCGCCCGCGGGGGCGTGATCACGCCCCCCGCGCCGATGCGCGGGGCGCGCGCGCCGAAGTCGTCCTGTGACAGCTCGCGCACGAGGTCGATCGCCGAGCCGCCCGGGGCGGGCGTGCCGTTCCCGACTAGCTGGGTCGGCCGGATGCGTGCGCGCTCCAGGCGGCCGTCGGGCGTTAGGGTGACCCGCAGCACCATGCTGGTCGCCGTCGTCGCGTTGAGCCCGAAGACCTCGTACCCGCCGAAGTTGCCGAGGCTGTAGGCGATCAGCCGCCCCTTGTAGACCTCCATGCCGCGCAGGACGTGCGGGCCGTGGCCGATCACGACGTCGGCGCCGGCGTCGATGACGGCCTTGGAGAAGCGCCGCAAGTCGCCGCGGTTCTCGCCGAGGAAGAACTCGGAGCCCTGCGGCACGTGGGTCTTGTCGCTGCCCTCGGCGCCGCCGTGGAAGGTCACGATGACGATCTCCGCCTTCCGCGCCGCCTCCTGGACGCGCTTGCGCGCCGCCGGGATGTCGAGCAGGGGATCGGCCCAGTCGTAGGAGGCGAAGCCCAGCACGGCCACGCGTTGGCCGCCCACCTCCTGCACGGCCATCGTCCCCGGTCGGCCCGTGTTACGGACGCCGACGCGCGTCAGCGCCGCGACGGTCTCGCGCTGGGCCGACGCGCCGAAGTCGTATGCGTGGTTGTTGGCCAGGTTCATCACGGTGAACCCGGCCTCCTTGATGTGGCGCGCGTACGAGGGCGG
>DATLLV010000032.1:0-6533 GCA_035537655.1 Miltoncostaeaceae bacterium | reverse complement strand
CCAGCGGGGCGCGCCGGTCGAGGCGGCCTTCTCGCCCGACGGGCGGTACGCCTACGTCACCAACTACTCGATGTACGGGCCGGGCTTCGGCCCCGAGGGCTCGGACGTCTGCTCGCCGGCGTCGGGCTACGACCGCAGCTTCGTTTACCGCATCCGCCTGGACAGGCTGAAGATCGACGCCGCCTACCGGGTCGGGGCGGTGCCGAAGGTCGTGGCCGTCACCCGCGACGGGCGGTTCGTGCTGGTCAGCAACTGGTGCTCCTACGACCTCAGCGTGATCTCGACGGCGAAGGGCAGGCAGGTGCTCCGGATCCCGATCGGCGCCTACCCGCGCGGAATCGTGGTCTCGCCGACCAAGCACGCCGCCTACGTCGCCGTCATGGGCGGGACGGACGTGATCAGGGTGGACCTGCGGACGTGGAGGACGCGCCCCCTGACGATCGGCGCGGGCCCGCGGGCGCTGGTGCTGGGCCCCCGGGGCCGCTACCTGTTCGCGACCCTCAACGCCGAGGGCAACGTCGCCCGCCTCGACCTGAGGACCGGGGCCGTGAGGAAGGTCATGACCGGCCGGGCCCCCCGCAGCATGGCCATCGCGCCCGACGGACGGGCGCTCTACGTCGTCAATTACGAGAGCGGCACGGTCAGCAAGATCCGCGACTCCGACATGCGCGTGCTGCAGACGGTCGACGCGTGCCACCACCCCATCGGCATCACCTACGAGCCGGTGACCCGGCGGGTCTGGGTCGCCTGCTACGGCGGGGCGGTGCTGGTCTTCGACGACCGGTGAGCGCCCGCCGGCATGCCGTCGCGGCGCTGGCGGCCGCCGGGTGCCTGGCGGCGTGTGCCAATTGGCCGATGACGCTCGCGCCAATTGGCACGGCGGCCGACACCCCCTGCACGCCGCGCGATCGCCGTCCCGGCCCGCCGCCCGAGTGGGCGCGCGCCCACCGGGCGACGATCCTGGTCGACTCGGTGCTGCTGGGCGGCGTCCCGGAGCTGCGCCGCGCCCTGCCCGGCTGGCGCACGGCGACCGTCGGGCGGCCGGCGATCATGCTGCCGGCGGCCGAGGCCGCGATCCGCGCGGGGGGCCGGGTGGCGCCGCTGGCGATCGTGGGCGTCGGCTACAACTCGCTCTGGGAGCGGGGGCGGCGCAACTACGCCGGCTGGGCGGCGCGCTTCGACGCCCAGGCCCGCGCGCTGGTGCGCGCGCTGCGCGCCCGGGGCGCCCGGCAGGTGGTCTGGGTGACGCTGCGCGAGGCCGGCCGGGGCGTGATCCCGTCGCGCGCCCTGTGGCAGTACGACGCGTACGCCTGGTACTTCCCCTACGTGAACGAGCGCCTGCGGCGCCTCGACCGGCGCCGCGACGACACGGTGCTGGCCCAGTGGGACCGGGTCTCCAAGCGGACCGGGATCACCTACGACGCCATCCACCTCAACCCGCGCGGCGCCCGCCTGATGGCGCGCACGATCCGCGCCGCCATCGACGGGGCCGCCCGCGATCAGCGGCCGCCGCCGCGCTGCCGCTCGGCCCCCGCCACCGCCCGCTCGTAGTTCAGCCGCAGCAGGGCCACCACGTCGTCGGCGTCGTCCGTCGTGCGGATCGGCCGCGACGCCCAGCCCGACTCGGGCAGGGCGTGGTGCCGCGTCACGCGGCCGGCCTTCAGCAGCTCGTCGCGCAGGCGCTTGGGGAAGGGGATGTCGGCCAGCCGGTCGCCGTGCACGTGGCCCAGCTCGCGCCGCCCCAGCCGGAACTCCACGCCGCCGAAGCTGTGGGCCCGCGCCGTCACGCCGGGCCACTCGGTCACGGCCGCCGTGATCCTCCCCGCCAGCCCCTCGGTCGTTATCGTCGCCACGCCGTCCTCCCCTCGCTCCTCGGGTCGTCCGAACGGAGGATGCAGGTTCAAGCGCACTTGAAGTCAAGCGGGGCCCGCCCGAAGGACGCGCCTGTACCCTGGACCGCGGGCGACCAGAGGTGCGTCGATGTCGGAGGAGCAGGGCCTGGAGCTGGAGAGCGTCTCGGAGCAGCGCTTCCGGGACACGCTCGCGCGCTGGCCCAGCGGCGTCACGGTGGTGACGGCGCGCGACGACGACGAGCCCGTCGGCATGACCGCCGCCTCGTTCTCGTCCTCTCGCTCGACCCGCCCCTGGTGCTGGTCTGCGTCGCCCGGAACGCGGCCTCGCACGACGGCCTGGTCGGCGCGGCCGGCTTCGCGGTGCACATCCTGGGATCGGCGCAGGCCGACGCCTCGGCCCGGTTCGCGGAGCCGGGGCCGGAGAAGTTCGACGACTACCCCGACGAGCCGGGCCCGTTCGGGGCGCCGCTGCTGCCGTTCGGCGTCGCGCTGCTGGTCTGCGCCCACCACACCGCACTCGACGGCGGCGACCACACCATCCTGATCGGGCGGGTCGTCTTCACCGGCCTCGCGGGCACCGACCCGCTGATCTACTGCAACCGGGGCTACTGGCGGATCAGCGCGCCCATTTGATCGTGCAGCCCACGGGCGGGGTCTCGGCGAGGCGCGGGGCGCGGCCGTCCAGCACCGCGTCGAGGGCGCGGCGGAGGTAGGGCTCCGAGGCCGCGTCGGGGTCGGCGTCGTCGTCGATGGCGCCGTGGTAGACGACGCGGCGGTCGGCGTCGAGCACGAAGACCTCCGGCGTGCGCTCGGCCCCGTACGCCCGCGCGACCTCCTGGGTCTCGTCCCGCGCGTAGGCGAACACGTAGCGCCGCTCGGCGGCCCGCACGACCATGTTGTCGAAGGAGTCGGCCGGGTGGCTGGTCGCGTCGTTGGCGCCGATCGCCACGGTCACCACGCCACGGTCGGAGTACTCGCGGGCGATGTCGTTGAAGCGCTCCTCCCACGCCCGCACGTACGGGCAGTGGTTGCACCAGAAGGCCACCACCACGGCCGGGGCGCCGGCGGCGTCCTCGAACGAGGCCTCGCCGCCGTCCGTGGTGGGCAGCGCGAAGCCCGGAGCCGCCTGGCCGATCGCGACGCTCACGCCGGCTGCCCCTGGCGGGCGGCATCGCGCAGCGCGGCCGCCAGGTCGTCGCGGTGGGGGAGCGGCCCGATGCGGCCGCCCGGGCGCGCGTAGGCGCGGCAGGCGTCCGCCGTGGGCAGAGAGCCGAGGTCCTCGACGGGGAAGAGGTCGCGGCCCGCGGCGAGGTAGGTCGGCGAGCCCGGGAACCCGAAGCGCGCGGCGTCCTCGTGGGTGACGACCTCGACGACCTCCACGTCCAGCGCGATCCCCGCCTCGCGGGCCGCGTCGCGCAGCACCTCGAGGCCCTCCTCGTGCGACGAGCAGGCGCGGCTGAAGAGGTACGTCACGGGCAGTACGCCGGCCGGGGACACGCGGGCTATCGTAGCCGGGTGCAGCTCTCGGCCGCCCAGGCGATCGGCGTCTTCGACTCGGGAGTCGGGGGGCTGACGGTCCTCGACGAATGCCTGGCGACCCTGCCGGCGGAGGACTTCGTCTACTTCGGCGACACCGCCTTCTTCCCGTACGGCGAGAAGCCGGTCGACGAGCTGCGCCGGCGCGCCCTGGCCATCGCGCGGTGGCTTGACGCGCAGGGCGTGAAGCTGATCGTGGTGGCGTGCAACACGGCCACGGCGGCGGTGCTGCCCTGGCTGCAGCAGGAGGTGGCCACCCCGCTGATCGGCGTGATGGGGCCCGAGGCCCACGCGGCCGTCCAGGCGACCCGCAACCGGCGCATCGGGCTGCTCGCCACCGAGGCGACGGTGCGCTCGGGCTCCTATCCGCGCATGGTCCACGCCCACGACGCCGGCGTCGAGGTCACCAGCGTCGCCTGCCCGCGCCTGGCCCCGGCGATCCAGAACGGCGACGCCTTCGACGACGCGATCGTGGCGATGGTGCGGGAGTACACGGCGCCCCTCGTCGCGGCGGGCGTCGATACGACCATCCTCGGCTGCACCCACTACCCAATGGTCGAGCGCCTGCTGCGCCGCTCGCTCCCCGGGGTCGCGCTGATCAAGAGCGGCGAGGAGATCGCCCGCGAGATCGCCGAGACCCTCGACCGCAAGGGGCTGCGGCGGCCGGCGGGGCCCGAGGGCGGCTACCGCTTCGCCAGCTCGGGCGACGCCGCCTCGTTCCGCGAGCTCGGCAGCCGCTTCCTGCAGATGCCCCTCGGCGACGTCACGGTCGTCGACCCGGAGGCGGTGACGACCGCCTCCGGGCAGCCCTAGGGCGGCGCCCGCGTGCCGGTGGTCCGGCGCCTCGTGAGCCTGACCGCCGAGGACGGCGAGGTCCACGACGCCCTGCTCGAGATCGACGAGCGCGCCGCCCGGGCGCGGCGGCGGGCGAGCGGGCGGGCGGCGGCGGTGGTCCACGTGCACGGGATCATGGGCAACTTCCTGGTGGGGACGCTGCGCTTCTTCCCGGCGCCGATCGCACGGGCGGGGTTCCCGGTGCTGGTGCTCGAGACGCGCATGGGCAACGTCGGCCAGCTCTTCGGCCAGGCGATCTTCGAGGAGGCGGTCCAGGACGTGCGCGCCGCCGTCGCATGGCTGCGCGGGGAGGGGTTCGACACGATCGTGCTGTCCGGCTACTCCAGCGGCGCCACCCTGGCGACCCGCGTGGCCGCCCTGCACACCGAGCCGGACCTCGGCGGCCTGATGTGCCTGGCGAACCCGTGGGGGCTGCCCCAGTCGATGCGGCGGCGGGCCGACCGCTACGGTGCGACGCCGGGCTACGAGGAGCTCACCGAGCTCGCCCGCGGGGCGATCGGCGCCGACCCGGACGCCCCCGAGCACGATCGCCTCTTCGTCGTCGAGGGCAGCCGCGGCCCCAGCCGGCGGCCGGCCGACAGCGAGGTCTACACCTACCGCACCTGGTGGCACTCGCGCGGGCCGGCGGCGACGGCCGCCATGGCCTACCGCCAGATCGGCGCGGTCTCGGCGCCGATCCTGCTGGTGCAAGGCGACGCGGACGAGGTCGTCGAGCACGGCGAGGCGCACGCGCTCGCGCGGGTCGGGCGCGAGGCCGGCAACGACGACGTCACGGTGGTGGCGCTCGATGGGGTCGGCCATTCGTTCGCCGGCGGCGAGATCGCCACGCTGGACGCGGTCACCTCGTGGCTGCGGGCCCACGCCTGATGGCGCGCGTCGTCCAGCGGGGCGGGGTGCGGCGGCCGCTGTTCGGCGCCGACGACCGGGCGCTCGGCATCGACCTGGTGGTGACCAGCACCGAGGACGGCCAGCGGTGGGACGGCATGATCTTCCGCCCCGGCCGCGCCTCGCCGCGGCGGCGGCTGGCCGTGCTCGTCGTCCACGGCTCGGTGGGCAACTACATCACCGGCGTGCCGCGACGGCTCTCCTTCGGCCTCGCCAACGCCGGCTTCACGGTGATGTCGGTGAACACCCGGATGGCCAACTACGGCGTGATCTTCGGCGGCGGCCTGATGCACCGCACCCCGCTGGACATCGACGCCGCCCTCGGCGTGCTGCGCCGGCGCGGGTTCTCCCGCATCGTGCTGCTGGGCTTCAGCATGGGCGCGACGATGGTCACCCACTACCAGGCGCTGCGACAGCCGGAGGACGTGATCGGCGTCTGCACCCTGGCCCACCCGGCCTCGCTGCCCGCCGCGCTGCGGCTGCGCTGGGACTACTACGACTCCGAGCCCACCTACGCCGCGGTGGCCGAGACGGCCCACCTGCGCCTGGCCCCCGACTACGAGTCGCCCGAACGCGACCGCATCTTCGTCGTGCGCCGCGCGCGGGGCTTCGGCGACCTGCCGGTCGACGGCGAGGTCTGGACCTACCGCACCTGGTGGTTCTCGCGCGGGCCGCGCGCGCCGCACGCCGAGTCGCGCCTGCGGATCGGGTCGGTCACGGTGCCGATCGCGATCATCCAGGCCGCCGAGGACGAGCTCGTGCGCGGCAGCGAGGGACCCCAGCTCGAGGGGCTCGCGCGCCAGGGCGATTGCCCCAGCGTGGCGCGCGAGACGATCCCCGGCGCGGACCACGTCTTCGCCGGCCGCGACGACGAGCTGACCGAGGCCGTGGTGGCCTGGCTGGACGGCCGCCTCTGAGGGGATTCAGTGCCGCCGTCGATCCAGACACGCCTGCCCAGATCGTTCTAAGGTCGTCAAACAAACGGCGGACCGATGAGCAAAGGCGGTCGTCCCGGTCGACAGCGTGAGGCCATGACAACGACTCCACGCGCCGTGCGGCGCACGTACTACACGCTGATCCTGGGGAACACCCTGGCGGCGTCGCTGATCTGGGGGATCAACACGATCTTCCTGCTCGACGCGGGCCTCTCGAACCTCGAGGCCTTCGCCGCCAACGCCTTCTTCACGGCCGGCATGGTGCTGTTCGAGGTGCCGACCGGGATCGTCGCCGACATGTGGGGGCGGCGCGTCTCGTTCCTGCTGGGCACGCTCACGCTCGCCTTCTCGACCGGGCTCTACGTCCTGCTCTGGGCGATGGAGGCGCCGTTCTGGTCGTGGGCGCTCTCGTCGCTGCTGATCGGGCTGGGCTTCACCTTCTTCTCGGGCGCCACCGAGGCCTGGCTGG
>DATLLV010000031.1:0-7736 GCA_035537655.1 Miltoncostaeaceae bacterium | reverse complement strand
GTGTCGAGGCCCGCGTCCATCTGCATGATCGTCACCCCGGTCCGGGTGGCGCCGTCCATGATCGCCCGCTCCACCGGGGCCGCGCCGCGGTAGGCGGGCAGCAGCGAGAAGTGAACGTTGATCGACGGCCAGCGCGACAGCACCCCCTCGCGCAGGATCTGGCCGAAGGCGACGACGGCCAGCGCGCGGGGCCCGCCGGCCGCGATCTGCTCGATGACCTCCGGGTCGTTGATCGTCCGCGGGCGCAGCACCGGGATCCCCAGCTCCCCCGCCGCCGCCGCGACCGGCGTCGGCGCCGGCGCGCCGGAGCGCCCGCGCGCCCGGTCGGGCTGGGTCACGGCGACCGTGACCTCGTGCCCGGCCTCGACCAGCGCCCGGAGCGGCGGCACCGCCGCGGCCGGGCTGCCCGCGAAGGCCACCCTCATAGGTCAGCCCTCGTCGCGGAGCGCGCGGAGGGCCTCCCGCCGCTGCTCGGGCACGGTGCGGTCGAGGATCAGGACGCCGTCGAGGTGGTCCAGCTCGTGCTGGAGGACCCTGGCCGCGAAGCCCTCGGGCTCGAGCTCCAGGGGCCGGCCCACGATGTCCCGGGCCTCGACGCGGATGGCCACCGCGCGCGGCACGTCCACGCTGATCTCGCCGATCGAGAGGCAGCCCTCGGAGTCGGTCTCCTCCTCGTCGGAGCGCCAGGTGATGCGGGGGTTGCAGAGGGCCAGCACCTGCTCGCCCTCGTCGCCGAAGCGCACGACCACCAGCCGCCGCAGCGAGCCCACCTGGGGGGCCGCCAGCCCGACGCCGCGGGCGTCGGCCATGATGGCCGCCATCCGCTCGGCGTCGTCGGCGAGGGCCTCGTCGAACTCCGTGATCTCGAGCGCGGGCGCGCGCAGCACGGGGTCGCCGAACTGGCGGATCTGGTCGAGCGCGGCGAGGCGCCGGCGCTCGAGGACGGGGTCGTCGAGTGCGCGTGAGGACACCCTTCGACTCTAGCAGCGCCGGCCTGGAAGCCCGGTCCCCGACCAGGATTCAGAGCGTCGCGGCGTAGTCCTCCGGGGCCGCGCCGTGGCCGCGGACCAGCACCACGTGACCGGGGGTCCTGACCAGCGCCCAGCGCTCCATCGTCCCGATCAGGTCCATCGGCGAGCTGGCGAGCAGCCCCACCCGGCGGCCGTCGACGTCGAGGGGCTCGATCCACATCGCCGGGCCCGACAGCGCCTCGGCGGCGGCCTCCAGCTCCGCCGCGCCTCCCGGCACCGAGACCACCCGCACCTCGCCGACGTCGGCCGCGGCGGCGCCGCGGATCCCCGCCAGACCCGGCAGGTCGTCGGGAGCCGCGGGGTGCGCCGCCAGCTCGCGCCCGCCGGGCGCCGGGACGGTGAGCGGCGGCTCGGTGACGACGCGCTGGAGCGGGGCGGGCGGGGCCGACGCGCCGCCGCCGTCCATCGTCAGGACGGCGCCGCTCGCGGCGCCGGCCGCGGCGACGAGCGCGGCCGCGGCGATCGCCAGGGGCCGCGCATGGCGGCGCGCGCGCCGCCTGGGCCGGGCGCCGGTGCCGTCGAGGGCGTCGATCAGCTCACGCGCGGTCGCGGGACGGTCGCGGGGGTCCTTGGCGAGGCCGCGCGCCAGGGCGTCGTCGACGCCGCGGCCCAGGCCGGAGCGCAGCGACGAGGCGCGCGGGGCGGCCCGGTTGACGTGGGCGTAGAGGATCCCCGGCGCGCCATCCGCCTCGAAGGGCGCGCGGCCGGTCAGGGCCTCGAAGGCGACGGCGGCCAGCGAGTAGCGGTCGGAGGCCGGCCCCGCCGGGCGGCCGTGGATGACCTCGGGCGCCAGGAAGCCCGCCGTGCCCACCAGCAGGCCCTCGGCCGTCATCGCGGTCGCGTCGAGGCGACGGGCGATGCCGAAGTCGGCGAGCCAGGGGCCGTCGGGGTCGAGGAGCACGTTCGCCGGCGTCACGTCGCGATGCACGAGGCCCGCGCCGTGGGCGGCGTCGAGGGCGTCGGCGACGGGCCCCAGGACCGCCCGCGCCTCGGCCGGGTCGAGCGGGCCGGCCTCGAGGCGGCGGGCCAGGCTGCCGCCGCGGGCCAGGGCCATCACCAGGTAGCCGCGGCCGTCCTGCTCGCCGGCGTCCAGGATCGGGACGATGTGCGGGTGGCGCAGCGCGAGCAGGGCCTCGCACTCGCGCCGGAAGCGGACCCGGAACGAGGGGTCGGCCCAGACCTGCCGGTGGACGAGCTTCAGCGCCGCCAGCCGGCCGAGGGTGGCGTGGCGCGCCCGGTGGACGACCGCCTGCCCCCCTCCCCCGACGCGCTCCAGCAGCTCCCAGGGGCCGACGACGCGGCCCTCGAGGACCGCGGTCACCGGCGGGCCGGCAGGAGCGCCCGCGCGGTCGACTGGGCCCATGCCCGGGCCGTCTGGTAGTCGGCCGGGTCGGCGACCTCGAGGCGGGTCCAGCCGTCGCCGCCGTCGGCGAAGCCCGGCCCCGCCCCGGAGCCCTGGAAGCCCAGGCGCAGGCCGCCGCCGGCCAGCGCGATCTCGGCGACGGGATCGCCGGTGCGCGGGAACGCCACCCGCGCGGCGCCCTCCTCGTTCTGGATCAGCGGCGCCGGGGCGATCTCGTTGAGGTCGAAGAACATCCCCGCCAGGCTCGGCCGCAGCGCCGGGCCGACCATCGGCATCAGGCCCTCGAGCCGGTAGAGCTCGGCCACGCGGGGGGTGAGGAAGTACTCGGCCTCCCGCAGCAGCAGCAGGTCGGTGCCCTCGGCGCGACCGCGCTCGGGCCGCTCCTGCACCCAGTCGCGCACCCGCAGCCAGCTGCGGTGGCGGATGTTGCGCCCGGTGCCGAAGGCGTTCTCGACGGCGGCCGGCGGGCGGCGGTCGGGGGTCAGCGCGATGACGATGCAGCGGTCGTACGACTCGGTGAGGGCCTCGTAGGTCGCCACGAGCCGGTCGGCCTCGTCGGCGTCGAAGGCGAGCGTCGCCTGGATCGCGAACGTCCAGCCCGCCCCGCGGGCGACGACGTCGGCGATCGGCCTGTCCGGCCCGAGCGGGCGGCGCTCGAACACGAGCAGCGCGTCCGCGTCCGGGAGCGCCTCGCCCGAGATCTCCTCGACGAGGGCCCGGCGCGTCTCCGGGCCTCCGAGCCCGAGGAGGCTCGCGACGACGTGGACCCACTGCTCGCGCGGGTCGGACGACGCCTCGAACAGGCGAGGCACGGGCATCGACGGGCGCTCCTTGGCCGGGACGGAACGCCGACAAGCGTATCGAAGCCTCCGAGCGGGTCGAGTGGCGGTGGGGCCGTCCGTGGTCGGCGGGTCCGTCATACTCTCGCGCGGGGTGGGACGACGTGCCCAAGACCGCGGCGAAGGGGGGCGAGGACGTGCGGGGAATCGTCTACAGGGCGCCGGGCGAGGTTTCGGTCGAGACCGTCCCCGACCCGGGGATCGTCGAGCCGGGCGACGCGATCGTCCGGGTGACGAAGGCGGGGGTCTGCGGCTCGGACCTCCACATCTACAACCACGGCGACGCGTTCGGGTTCGACCCGGGGTGCCGGCTCGGCCACGAGCTGGTCGGGGTCGTCGAGGAGGTCGGTCCTGACGTGGCGGGGCTGCGGCCGGGGCAGAAGGTGGCCTCGCCGTTCTGGATCTCGTGCGGTCAGTGCCACTACTGCCAGCGGGGCCTGCAGACCTCGTGCGTCAGCGGCGGCGCCTACGGGTTCCAGCCCTTCTGGCCCGGCGGCGGCGAGGTGCAGGGCGGCCAGTCGCAGTACGTGCGCGTCCCGATGGCCGACGGGACGCTCGTGCCGGTGCCGGAGGGCATCGCGGGCGACGAGCACGACGCGCGCGTGCTGCCGCTGACCGACGTGTTCACCACGGCCTACCACGCCGTCGTGGGCGCCGACATCGCCGAGGGGAACACCGTCCTCGTGGTGGGCGACGGCGCGGTGGGGCTGCTCGCCTGCCACGCGGCGCGGCTCCGCAACCCGGCGGCCATCGTCCTGGCCGGCCACCACGACGACCGCCTTGAGGCCGGACGGGCCCTGGGGGCGACGCACATGGTGAACACCCGCGAGGGCGATGGCCTGGGCGACGTGCTGGGCGGCCTCACCGACGGCCGCGGGCCCGAAGCCGTGATCGACGCGGTGTCCAGCGCCGACTCGATGAAGCGGGCGGTCGAGGCCGTCCAGCCGGGCGGCACGGTGAGCTGGGTCGGCATGGAGGTGTTCCTGGGGCCGATCGACCTGCCGTGGGACATCTGCTTCCTCCGCAACCTCACGATCCGCGGCGGCGTGGCGCCCGTCCGCCGGTACCTGCCCGAGATGTTCGCGCTGCTCGAGCGCGGCGACATCGACCCCTCACCGGTGCTCACCCACGACCTCACCATGGAGGAGGGTGCCTCCGGCTACGCGATGATGGCGGAGCGGCGGCCGGGCGTCGTCAAGGTGGCGGTGACCCCCGGGGCCTAGCGCGCGCGACGCCGAGCCCTCAGGTCTCCTGGGGGTCGACGTCCACGACCGCGCGCACCCCCGCCCGCCGCAGCGCGGCGGCGCGCGCGTCGAGGACGGCGCGCAGCGGGGCGGCCGCCTCGGTGGCCCGCCGCGCGCGCAGCAGCAGCGCCCGCCGCGTGCGCCCGCGCAGGCGGTGCAGCGGCGCCGGGCCCAGCAGGCCCACGCCCGGCGCGGCCGCGCGCAGGTCGGCGGCGACGCCCTCGGCCGCGGCGGCGACGTCCTCGGCCCCCTCCCCCTCGACCACCACCCGCACCAGGTGTGAGAAGGGCGGCAGCCCGTGCTCGCGGCGCCGCTCGAGCTCGCCGTCGAGGAACTCGGCCACCGCCTGGCGTGCGCCCAGCCGCACGGCCCGGGACTCGGGCTCGTAGGCCTGCACGAACACGCGCGCCGGCTCGCCGCGGCGGCCGGCCCGGCCCGCCAGTTGCACGATCAGGTCGAAGGCGCGCTCCTCGGAGCGGAAGCCGGCGTGCTGCAGGGGCGCGTCGGCGTCCACGGCCGCGGCCACGGTGACCTCGGGCAGGTCGTGGCCCTTCGCGACCATCTGGGTGCCGAGCAGGATGGCGGCGCCGGGGCGCGCGAACTCCTCCAGCAGGCGCCGCACCGCCCCCCGGCCCGAGGCGCTCGAGCCGTCCATGCGCACCAGCCGGGCCCGCGGCACCAGCCGGGCGAGCGCCGCCTCGAGCCCCTGCGACCCCGAGCCCTGGCGGGCGACCCCGGCGGCGCCGCACGACGGGCAGACGCCGGGGACCGGCTCGGCGTGGCCGCAGTGGTGGCAGACCAGCCGTCGCGGGCGCTCGTGGTGAACCAGCGAGACGTCGCAGTGGGGGCAGCGGGCCAGCCAGCCGCACTCGCGGCAGAGGGCCATGAGCGCGAACCCGCGCCGGCTGGCCAGCAGGACGGCCTTCTCGCCCCGCGACGCGGCGGCATGGAGGGCCGCGGCGAGCGGCTTCGAGACCGGCCCCGCGCCCTGCATGCGCATGTCCACGACCTCGATCCGCGGCGGCGCGGAGCCGTCGGGCCGCGCGCGCAGCGTGCGGCGCGCCAGCGCCCGCCAGGTCTCGGGGCGCGGGGTCGCCGTGCCGTAGACCACGGCGGCGCCGGCCGCCCGCGCCCGCCGCGCCGCCACCTGGCGGGCGTCGTAGCGCGGGCTGGCGTCCTGCTTGTACGACGCGTCGTGCTCCTCGTCGACGACCACCAGGCCGAGCCGCGCCACCGGGGCGAACACGGCGCTCCGCGCGCCGAGCACCACATCGGCCTCGCCCTGGCGCACGCGCCGGTGCTCCTCGGCGCGCTCGGCCCGCGACATCGCCGAGTGCCACACGCTCACGGCGTCGCCGAGGCGCGCCCGCAGGCGCGACAGCAGCTGGGGCGTCAGGGCGATCTCGGGGACGAGGACGATCGAGCCGCGCCCGGCCGCGCGGGCCTCGGCGATCGCCCGCAGGTAGACCTCGGTCTTGCCCGACCCGGTCACCCCGTGCAGCAGCAGCGTGCCGCCGTCGCGCATCGCCCCGCGGACGCCCTCGAGCGCCTCGCGCTGGTCGGCGGTGAGCTCGGGCGGGGCGTCCGGCGGCGGCGCCTCGCCGCCCACCGAGCGCAGCGCGCTCGCGGCGGGGGCCTGGGCCTCCAGGGCGATGGCCCCGTCGGCCGCCATGCGCCGAAGCGTCGGCATGGTCGTCCCCGCGGCGCGGCAGAGGTCGGCGGCGGCCATCGCGCCCCCCGCCTCCGCGAGCGTCGCCGCGACCGCCCGCCGCCGGGCGCTGCCGGGCTCGGGCGCTCCGGGGACCAGCGCGGCCGTCAGCCGCGGGGCCGCGCCGGCGAGCGGCGCCGCCAGCACCCAATCGCCGCCCGGCCCGCGCCGCAGGGTCCCCTCGGCGCCCGGCGGCAGCACCAGCTTCAGGCAGGAGGCGGCCGGCGCGAGGTAGTAGCGCGCCGTCCAGAGCGCGAGCTCGATCAGCTCCGGCGGGACCGGCGGCGCGTCGACCGCCCCCGCCAGCGGCGCCAGCCGGCCCTCGTGGGTCGCGGGGCCGCGCCCCACCACCACGCCCAGCACCCGGCGGCGGCCGAGCGGGCACGCCACCAGGGCGCCGGGGACGGCGCGGTCCTCGAGCTCGGGCGGGACGGCGTAGTCGAGCACCCGGTCGAGGCCGCGGGCCTCGACCAGGGGGTGGACCTGGGCCGCGGCGGCCCGCCCGGCCGCCGGTGGCGGCGCGGTGGCGGCGGGCCCGCTCGCGGGCGGCGTCGGCCGCCCCCTAGGCGCTCTGGGCCAGCCGGCCGCCGGCCTCGCGGCCGATGTCGGTGGCCTCCCAGGTGAAGTCCGGGTCGCTGCGCCCGAAGTGCCCGTAGGCGGCCGTCTTCTGGTAGATCGGCCGCCGCAGGTCCAGGTTCTCGATGATCGCGCCGGGCCGCAGGTCGAACTTCTCGGCCACCCACTGGGCGATCAGGTCGGGCGAACGCGTCTCGGTGCCGTACGTCTCGATCATCACCGAGACCGGGTGGGCGACGCCGATCGCGTAGGCCACCTGCACCTCGCAGCGCTTGGCGAAGCCCGCGGCCACGACGTTCTTCGCGACCCAGCGGGCGGCGTAGGCGGCCGAGCGGTCGACCTTCGAGGGGTCCTTGCCCGAGAAGGCGCCGCCCCCGTGGCGGGCCATGCCGCCGTACGTGTCGACGATGATCTTGCGCCCGGTCAGGCCGGCGTCGCCGAGCGGGCCCCCCACCACGAACAGCCCGGTCGGGTTGATGTAGTGGGTGATGCCGCCGTGGTGCATGCCGAAGTCCTCGAGCACCGGCCGCACGACCTGGCCGATCACCTCGTCGCGCAGCAGGTCGGGCGAGACCTCGGGCGCGTGCTGGGTCGAGATGACGACCGAGGTCACCTCCCGCGGCATCCCGTCCTCGTAGCGGACGGTGACCTGCGACTTGCCGTCGGGGCGCAGGTAGGTCATCGAGGTGCGCCGCATGGCCGCCAGGCGCTCGCAGAGGCGATGGGCCAGGATGATCGGCAGCGGCATCAGCTCGGAGGTCTCGTCGGTCGCGTAGCCGAACATGAGGCCCTGGTCGCCTGCGCCCTGGAGGTCATATGGGTCGCCGCCCTTCTTGCCGCGGGCCTCGAGGGCCTGGTCGACGCCCTGGGCGATGTCGGGCGACTGCTCGTCGAGGGCGACGGAGACGCCGCAGGTCTCGCAGTCGAAGCCGTACTTGGCGCGGTCGTAGCCGATCCGGCGGATCGTCCCGCGCA
>DATLLV010000030.1:0-19482 GCA_035537655.1 Miltoncostaeaceae bacterium | reverse complement strand
CGAGCTCGGCGGCGATCTGGCGGTTGCTCCTGCCGGCGGCGACCAGCCGCAGCACCTCCAGCTCGCGCGGCGTCAGCGCGCCGCCGTCGCCCCGGCGAGCCGGCGCCAGGCGGGCGAGGTCCGGGGCCGCGCCAAGCGCCTCGAAGGTGTCGCGCGCCGCGTCCAGCTCGAGCCGGGCGGTGTCCTCGTCACCGAGGGCGCGGCACGCCAGCCCGACCAGCAGGCGCGTCCGCGCCACCTCGTACGGCGCGTCGACGCGCTGCCAGATCCGCAGGGCGCCGCGGAGCGCCGGCAGCGCGGCGTCCGGGTCGCCCTCCGCCAGCGCGACCGCGCCGAGGACCTGGCCCGAGATCGCCCCGAGGACCGGGCTCGCGTAGCGCGCCGCGATCGCGGCGAGCTCGTCGCAGGCCTCCCGCGCGTCGGCGACGGCGCCGCAGCCCAGCGCGATCTCGGCTCGCGCCGGCAGCAGCTTCGCCCGCTCGAGCGGCTCAGGCGTCTCGCCGAGCGCACGGCGCACCGCGCCGGCCGCCGTCTCGGCGTCGCCCTGCGCCAGCCGCAGCAGCGCGAGGCCCGGCTGCGGCTCCCGGCCCCGGGCGCTGGCGTCGCGGTAGGCGGCCTCGGCCGCCGCCGCGTCGCCGCGGAGCCGGTGGACCTCGGCCTGGCGGTACAGCGCCTCGCCCTCGTCCGTGCGGTCCATCGAGCGCTCGGACCGCTCGCGCGCCCGCGCCGCCTCGGCGAGCGCCTGCTCCCAGGCGCCGTGGACCTGCATGATCTCGGCGCGGTGCGCGAGGCATCGGCCGCTGAACGAGACCATGTCCGGCTGGCGCTCGCACCAGCGAGCGAGGGCGTCGGTCCACTCCTGCGCCCGCCGCAGGTCGTAGGCCACGTCGCAGCCGGCGATGACCCCGCAGTAGACGATCCCGGTGACGACCGGTGACAGCTCGCCGGCGGCGGCCGCGACCATCGCCTCGTCGAGCAGCGCGAGCCCCTCCTCGACCCGGCCGCCCTTGATCAGGTTCCGGCCCTGCGACTGCATGGCGAGCGCGAGGAGGTCCGGCTCGCCGAACCGCGCCGCCACCGCGACGGCCGCGGCGGCGGCCCGGCACGCGGCCTCGTTGTCGCCCGCCGCCTCGCTGCGGTAGGCGACCGGCAGCAGCAGATAGCCCCGCTCGGCGCAGTCGCCCTCCTCGGCCTCGACCAGCCGCTGGGCGCGGCCGAACCAGCCGGTGGCCCGCCCCGTCTCGCCGCGGATGGCGAGGTGGATGCCGAGGTAGACGGCGCATCGCGCCGCCCGGAGCGGCGCGCCCTGATCGACGTAGCGGCGGTGAGCCCGCTCGAGCTCGTCGAGGAACGCGCCGGCGAGGCCGAGCATGTACCCGGCCGTCGCCAGGCGCTCGAGGTCCTCGCCACCCAGCGCTCCGGTCCGGCCAGCGCGCTCAAGAGCGTCGCGGGCCTCCGTCCAGGCGAGGGCCGCGTACGCCGCGCGCCCCTGCTCGAGCTCGGTCTGGTGCGTCGTCACAGCGCGCCGCCATCGGGATCCGGGCGCGGCGACCCTACGCCGTCCCTCGCGGCCGGACAACCTCGAGCGGCGGTCGCTCCCCGTGCCGCACGGCGAGCACCCCGCGCGCGTTGACGACCCAGCACGCCGGCCGGATCCTCCTTCTCGAGCTCCTCGACCACAAGGGTGCGTCCCCGGCTCTCGAGCGCCGGCACCACGGCCGGGTGGGCCGACACCGAGCCGGCGAGCGCCGCGGCCGCGGTCGATTCGCAGAGGGCGACCACGACCTCGCGCCGGGCCGAGTGGGGCCGCGAGATGACCCAACGCCAGGCGACCTCGCCGCGCGCGCAGCCGCGCCGGTGCTCCACCGGCCCGTCGATGATCGACCAACCGAAATCGGCCACCTACAGGGGGTACGGCGTACCCGGTCGTCCCGATCACCGGCGCCCCCTCAGCCGCGGCCGATCGCCCGCCCGGCCGAGCCCAGCAGCTCGCAGGTCCGGGCCACGGCCGCGGCCATGCCCTCCTCGGCCCGCCGGCCCCAGGCACGCGGGTCGTAGTCGCGCTTGTCGCCCAGGCCGCCGTCCACCATCAACACGCCGTCGTAGGCGCGGAGGACATGGTCGACCACCGGGCGCGTGAAGGCGTACTGGGCCTCGGTGTCGAGGTTCATCTTCACGACGCCGTTGGAGACCGCCGCGCGGACGTCCTCCGGCGCCGAGCCGCTGCCGCCGTGGAAGACGTAGTCGAAGCGGGTGGCGGGGCCGTACCGGGCGGCGAGCGCTGCCTGGCCGTCGGCCAGGATCGCGGGCCGCAGCCGGACCTCCGCGGGCGCGTCGAGGCCGTGGACGTTCCCGAAGGCCGCCGCCAGCAGGTAGCGGCCGCGCTCGCCCGTGCCGAGCCGCTCGGCCACCCGGAGCAGCTCGTCGGGCGTGGTGTAGAGCCCCCGCCCGGGCTCGGCCCGCACGCCGTCCTCCTCACCGCCGATCGCCCCGCACTCCACCTCGAGGGTCAGGCCGAGCGCGGCGCACTCGGCGAGGAGGGGCTCGGCGATGTCGAGGTTCCGGTCGAGCGGCAGCGAGGAGCCGTCGAACATGTGCGAGGCGAACAGCGGCTCCTCGCCGCGGGCGCGCCGCGCCCGGGCGTCGGCGAGCAGCGGGCGCACGAACCCGTCGAGCGCAGCCGGCGGGCAATGGTCGGAGTGGAGGGCGACCAGGACGGGGCACGCGGCCGCGGCGACCCGGGCGAACTCGGCCAGCGCCAAGGCGCCCAGCGCCATGTCGCCGCCGGCGCCGGCGGCGTATGCGGCTCCGCCGGTGCTGACCTGCACGATCCCGTCCGACCCGGCGTCGGCGAAGCCCCGCAGCGCGGCGTTGAGCGTCTGGGACGAGGAGACGTTGACCGCCGGATAGGCGTAGCCGCCGGCGCGCGCGGCGTCGATCATCTCCGCCAGCTGGGCCGGGGTGGCAAAGGGCATGCGAGTGCTCCTCTGAGTCGGCCGAGGGGCGATCGCCTCGGTGTCGGGCGCCCCCGGGGCAAGGACGACTCTGACCGCGGCGCTCCCCGCCGGCTAGGCCCCGGCGCTCTCCCGCTGGGCGGCCAGCACGTCGACGAGCGCCTCGCGGTCGGCGCGGAGCTCCGCCACGGTCGCCGCCAGGCGACGCTCGCCTTCGGCGGTCAGGCGCAGGTGCACGACGCGGCCGTCGTGCTCGGAGCCCTCGCGCGCCAGCAGGCCCACGGCCTCCGCGCGCGCCACGAGCTCGGTCACGGTGCTCTGGGCCAGGCGGAGGCGCTCGGCGAGCTCAGTGACGGTCGCGGTCTCGCGCCCGTCGGGCGCCCCCTTGATCATCAGCAGCAGCAGCTGCCGCTGGGGCGTCAGGCCGGCGCGCCGGGCGGCCTGCTCGCCGCGCTGGAGGAAGACGCGCACGGCGGCGCGGAGCGCCGCCGCGCGCTGGTAGTCCGCGAGAGTCGGGTCCTGGGGGGCCTCCATCCCGCGGGCAGCCTACTTCTGGTCGGCGTGCAGGAAGGGCTCGCTCCCCTTCCCCTCGGAGTCGTAGAGGCCGTAGTGGCCGAGCAGGTCGGCCCACCAGTCGTCGCTGGCGTGCCAGCCGTCGGGGCGCTCGTCCGGCGGCGGGGGCGCGTCGAGCACCTGCGCGACGCCGATCCCCGGCGTCAGGAACAGGGTGTTCGTGCTCCGTTCGATCCGGGCGATGGCCTCGGCCGGCAGGTAGCCGTGGTGCCGGGGGTGGCCTGGGATCTTGTGGATGCGCACGCCGCGCGGCCGGACGCCCTGCACCTCGCCGACCACCGTCCCACCGCCCGCCTCGCGGGCCTGGTAGCCGACGACCGCGGTCGTCAGGCCCAGCGTCTCGGACATCTCCCCTCGCTTTCCCATCGTACTACGAAGTATTTGGAGTGTACTCCTCCCTGGCGCGGGTCTGAAGGGTCGCGGCAGACGCAGATGGCGCTCCCGGCGCCGCTCCTCGTCGAGCATCCGGACGCGCGCGCGGAACAGGTTCTGCTGGCTGATGCGCCCCCGGACGACGGCTTCGTCGTCCACCACCGGGAGCGCTTCGACCCGGTGCTCGACCATCCGGTCGGCGACCTGGCGCAGGGTCTCGTCGGGGTAGGCCACGAGCCCGTCGAGCGGCGGAGGCCCGGCCGCCCCGGCGACCATCACGTCGCGCACGCGCAGGGCCTCGAGCGGGTCGGCCGAGTACTCGCGGCTCACGTGGACGCCCTTGCGCGCGACCTTCTCGGTCAGGATCGACCGCCGCAGCACGAGCACGCTCATCATGTAGGCGACGGTGGCGGCGATCAGCAGCGGCAGCAGCGCGTTGGTGTCGTGGGTCAGCTCCACCGCGAAGATCACGGCCGTGAAGGGCGATCGCATGACCCCCGCCATCGCGGCGGCCATGCCCAGCAGGCACCAGATCGCGACCGAGCCGCCGGCGAGGACGGGGCTGAGCAGCCCCCCGACCGCGGCGCCCATCAGCAGCAGCGGCGCGAGGATGCCGCCGCTGGTCCCCGAGCCGAGCGCGATCGACCAGATCACGAGCTTCACGATCAGCAGCGCGGCGAGCGCGCCCAGCGCCATCCGGCCGGCGAGCTCGTCGGCCAGGCTGTCGTAACCCACGCCCAGCGCGCGGCTGTCCACGAGCCCGCCGAGGCCGACCACCAGCCCGCCGATCGCGGGCCACCACCACCAGTGGATCCGCAGCTTCCCGAAACCGTCCTCGGCCCCGTAGACGGCGGCGGTGAGCACCCAGGCGAGGGCCCCGCCGGCGATGCCGACGAGCAGGGCGCCCGCGAGGGCGGCCTCGCCGACGGGTGGGTGGGACGGCACCGGGAACAGCGGGACGGGGGCCAGGAGGCCCGCGTCGGCCAGGCGTTCCCGGACCGCCGCCGCGACGACGGCCGCGGTCGCCGCCGGGATCATCGAGCGGGGCCGCCACTCGAACAGCAGCAGCTCCACCGCCAGCAGGGTCGCGGCCACCGGGGTGCCGAAGACGCCGCTCATCCCGGCCGCGGCGCCCGCGACGAGCAGGGTCTTGCGCTCCGCCGCGGTCAGCCGCAGGAACTGGGCCAGGACCGACCCGAAGGCGCCGCCGGTGAGGATGATGGGACCCTCGGCGCCGAAGGGGCCGCCCGTGCCGATGCTCACCACGCTCGAGACCGGCTTCAGCAGGGCCAGCCGCGGCGCCACGCGGCTCCCCTTCGCGAGGATGTTCTCCATGGCCTCGGGGATGCCGTGCCCCCGGATCTGCTCCGAGCCGTACCGCGCCATCAGGCCGATGACCACGCCGCCGGCGACCGGGATCAGGACGGCGAGCAGGCCCGGGCCGTCGCCGGGCGCCGACAGGCTCGTGCTGAGACGGCCCGCGGAGAGCGCGTTCGTCAGCAGCCCGATGCCGTCCAGCAGCGCGAGCGCGATGAATGCGGACGCCGCGCCGATGGGTACAGCAAGCGCAACCAGGCGCACGTCGCCGGCGCGGAAGCCGAAGTCCGAGAGCCCCGCCCGCCGATCGTGCTTGGCCGCCGCCACAGGTCATATTAATCGTATAACGATGTTCTGTGACGGCCGGCAGGTCGCCGCGCCCCTCGCGGCGAAGGTCGACGCCTCCCGTCCTGGACAAAGGAGACAAACCGAATGCGATTCGATCGAGCGTGGATGGGCGTGGCCGGCGGCATGGCCGTCGGGCTCGCCATCACGGCGGCCGTGGGCGCGAACGCCCAGAGCGGCTTCACGGTCAGCCCGGAGCAGCTCAAGATCAACCAGAACATCTCCTCGGCGGCCGTCAAGCGCAGCAACCGCTCGCTGAACTACCTGGCCCCGATCCGCACCACCCAGAGCGACAACGCCGACAACGGCAGCCAGGGCGTCAAGCCGCTCAGCGGCATCCCCGGCGCCGGCCAGGGCTGGACGGTCGCCCAGCTGGTGAAGGGCCAGAAGCAGTACTGGGCCAACGTGAGCTCGCTCGGCGCCCTGACCGCGTCGAGCGGCCCGGCGAGCGGTACCGGCGCCTTCACGGCGACGCGCTCTGCTGCTGGGAACTACGTGGTCGACTTCAAGACGAACGTGTCCGCGTGCTCGTGGAACGCGGCCGCGTCGCTCGCGACCCAGCCGGCGTCGCCGACCCTCGCCTACGCGATCCCGGAGGCCGGGCAGCCGACCCAGGTGAACGTCCGCACGGTCGCCTACCCGGCCGCGGTCGCCACCCTCACGGACTCCAACTTCACCCTGCAGGTGCTCTGCTAGCCGCGTGACCCCGCGGGGCGGCCGCAGCGCGCCGCCCCGCGCTTCACGGCGCCGCCGTGGCGTCCAGCAGCTGGAGCAGGTCGTGCGCGGCCAGCTCGACCTGCTTGTGGCGCCACTCCGCGGCCCGGTACACGCAGGCGATCAGGCCGCTGCGGTGCACGCGGCGGAAGTCGCCGTAGACGAACGCGTAGCGCGCCTTGGTCTCGTCCGTCGCACCCCCGGTCAGGGCGAGGTGCCACTCGGCGTACTCCTCCCAGGAGTGCGATTCGAGGTAGGCGTTCTCCTCGGCGGCGCCCGGCTGGCGCTCGCCCCAGTCGCTGTCCAGCACGTACTGCCGCGCCCGGATGCGGCTGCGGGCGCGGGCGACGGCGCGGTCGTTGAGGGCGTACTCGGCGATGGCGGCATCGTGCCCTACCGGCAGGGCGCCCGCGAGGAGGCGGCCTCCCGGAGCCACGCCTCACGACCGTTGCGCCGGCCGCGACGCGCGGGGTAGCGTCGCCGTCGTGAGGCGGCTGGGGAGGACACACGCGTTGGGGGTCGCGCCGGCGGCGGCCGTCAGCGTGCCCGCGGAGGTGGCCAGGAACGACCTCACACGTCTGTCGCGGCGCTGGCCCTAGAGGCGCGCGCTGCCCCTCCGCAACCGCGTCACCCCGTTCGGCGAGATCGTCGCGGTGCCCGAGCGGGGCGCCCTGATGGGCAACCGCGGCGTGCTGCACGACGATGGCCGTCGCATCGTGCGCTTCAGCCGGGGCCGGCGCTGGATCGCCTGCGTCACCGAGTTCAAGGGCCGCCACCGGCCCGTGATGGCGCCGAACCGCTACACCGAGCTGTTCTTCGTCGACGAGGCCACCGCCCTGGCCGCCGGCCACCGCCCCTGCCACGAGTGCCGCCGGGCCGACTCGCTCCGATTCCGCGAGGCGTGGACGCGGGCCGCGGGCCTCGACCCGGGCACCTCGCTCGACGAGGTCGACCGGCTCCTGCACGAGGACCGGCTCGAGGCGCGCGGGCGCATGCGCCGCTGGACCGCGGCGGTCGCCGACCTGCCCGGCGGTGCGATGGTCGCCGTCGACGGGACCGCCCACCTGACCCGCGGCGGCGCGCTGCATCCCTGGTCGCCGGGCGGCTACGGGCCGGCGCGCCCGGCCCCGCCCGGCCGGGTCGAGGTCCTCACCCCGCGCACGATCGTCGCGGCGATCGCCGCCGGCTACGAGCCGGTGACGGCCCCTCGCCTCGGCGCACGAGCGGCGTCCCGCGAGGCCCGGCCCGTGTAGGTTCGGGACGTGGCCGCCGAGTACGAGCTCGCGATCATCGGGTCGGGTCCGGGCGGCCTCAAGGCCGCGATGCAGGCGGCCAAGCTGCACAAGCGCGTCGTGGTCATCGACCGCGGGCCGATGCTCGGCGGCGTCTCGACCAACACGGGGACGATCCCCAGCAAGACGCTGCGCGAGGCGATCCTCTACCTCACCGGCCTGGGCCAGCGCGAGATCTACGGCCAGGCGTTCCGGGTGAAGGCCGACCTCACGTTCCTCGACCTGCGATTGCGCATGGAGCAGGTCATCGAGACCGAGCGCAACGTGGTGCGCGACCAGCTCATGCGCAACCACGTGACCGTGGTCGACGGCACGGCCTCGTTCGCCGGCCCCAACGAGCTGAAGGTGGTCTCGGACGATGGCGAGCGCCGCATCGGCGCCGAGCGGTTCGTCCTCGCGCCCGGCTCGCGGCCGACCCACCCGGATGGCGTCGCGTTCAACGAGCGCACCGTCCTCGACTCGGACGGGATCCTCCACATGGAGGAGATCCCGGACACGATGGTCGTGGTGGGCGCGGGCGTGATCGGCGTCGAGTACGCCTCGATGTTCACGGCCCTGGGCTCGAAGGTGACCCTGATCGACGGCCGCCCGGACGTCCTGCCGTTCTGCGACAAGGAGATCGTCGAGTCGCTCCTCTTCTACCTGCGCGACCGGCGCCTGACGCTGCGGGTCGGCGAGAAGGTGGTCGCGGTCGAGGAACACCCGCACGGCACGGTCACGCGCCTGGAGAGCGGCAAGCAGATCGCCGCCGACGTCGTCCTCTACTCGGCCGGCCGCCGGGGCGCGGTCGACGGGATCGGCCTGGAGACCCTCGGGCTGATGCCCACCGAGCGCGGCCTGCTCGAGGTCGGCGAGACCTACCGCACCTCGGCCCAGCACGTCTGGGCGGTCGGCGACGTCATCGGCTTCCCCAGCCTGGCGGCGGTCTCGGCCGAGCAGGGGCGCATCGCGGCGCTCGACGCCTTCGGCCACCGGACCGACACGCTGGTCGACAACCTCCTGCCCTTCGGGATCTACGCGATCCCCGAGATCAGCTTCGTCGGCCGCACCGAGGCCGACCTCACCACCGAGGGCGTGCCCTACGAGGTCGGCGTCTCGCGCTACCGCGAGCTCGCGCGCGGCCAGATCCTCGGCGACACCCACGGCATGCTGAAGCTGATGGTCCACGCCGACGAGCGCACGCTGCTCGGCGTCCACGCCTTCGGGCCCGGCGCGACGGAGCTCGTGCACATCGGCCAGACGGCGATGGCCCTGGGCGGCACGGTCGACTATCTGGTCGACGCGGTCTTCAACTACCCCACGCTCGCGGAGGCCTACAAGGTCGCCGCCCTCGACGCCGCGAACCGCCTCACCAGCCTGGAGGAGGCGCTCTCTGACTGAGCCGGGGCGACGGCGCATCGACGTCGGCGAGGTGCGCCTGTCGGTCCTCGAGGCCGGCGACCCTGCGGGTGAGCCGGTCGTGCTGCTGCACGGCTTCCCCGAGCTCTCGCACTCGTGGCGGCACCAGCTGCCGGCGCTCGCCGAGGCCGGCTACCACGCCGTCGCCCCGGACCTGCGCGGCTACGGCGCCTCGGACCGGCCGACGGCCGTCGAGGCGTACGCCGCGAAGGCGTTGGTCGGCGACGTCGCCGGGCTCATCCGCGCGCTGGGCCACGAGAGCGCCCACGTCGTCGGCCACGACTGGGGCGGGTCGCTGGCGTGGGGGCTCGCCGGCAACGCGCCCGGGGCGGTGCGCTCGCTGACGATCCTGAACGCGCCCCAGGGGCCGGTGTCGGCGCGCCTGCGCCGCGAGGACGCCGGCCAGCGCGCCAAGAGCTGGTACATGCTCCTCTTCCAGTTCCCGGGCGTGGCCGAGGCCTGGCTGTCCGACGACGACTTCGCCAACCTGCGCGGCTTCGTCTTCGACACCGCGCCGCCCGCGGCGTTCCCGCCCGAGGAGCGCCAGGTCTACGTCGACGCCCTGCGCCGGGACGGCGCCCTGACGGCGGCGCTGAACTGGTACCGCGCGAACATGCCGCCCTCGTCCTGGCTGCGCGACCCGCCCGACCCGCCCGAGATCACCGTCCCGACGCTGATTATCTGGGGTGAGGGCGACGCGTACATGGGCACCGAGCTGCTCGAGCGCACGGCGGCCACCGTCACGGGCCCGCTGCGGGTGGAGCGCCTGCCCGGCGTGAGCCACTGGGTGCAGCAGGAGGTCCCCGACCGGGTCAACGAGCTCCTGCTCGGCTTCCTCGCCGAGCGGCGGGGGGCCTGAGCCTCAGCCCTCGCGCAGGCGGCGGCGGTCGAGCTTGCCCGAGGGCAGCCGCGGGAGCTCGTCGAGCGCCGTGACCGTCTGGGGCGCGCTGTGGGGCGACAGCGCGCGGGCGACGTGGCGGCGCAGGTCGGGGGCCAGGCGCTCGACGGCCTCGGCCCCGGCCGCCAGCACGACGAAGGCCGCCGGCCGCATCAGCCCCTGGTCGTCGGGGCGGCCCACGACCGCGGCCTCGGCCACTGCCTCGTGGTCGAGCAGGGCGGCCTCGACCTCGACCGGGCTCACCCAGCGGGCGTCGACCTTGAACAGGTCGTCGGCGCGCCCCAGGTGGCGGTAGACGCCGTCGCGCTCCGAGAGCACGTCGCCCATCCGCAGCCAGGGGCCGAAGACCACCTCGCGGGTCTCCTCGACCCGCCGCCAGTAGCCCGTGGTGTTCGAGTCGCTGCGGATCCACAGGCGCCCCGGCTCGCCCGAGGGCACCGGCCGGCCGTCGGCGTCGGCCAGGCGGATCCCGACGCCGGGCACCGGCCGCCCGAGCGTGCCGGGAAGGGGCTCGCCGGGACGGGTCGAGAGCACGATGTTCGAGCACTCCGAGCAGCCCAGGCCCTCGATGGGCTCGAGCCCGCTGACCTCGCGCAGGCGCGCGGCGACGCCGGGCGGCAGCCGGTCGCCGGAGGACACGGCGAGCCGAACCGTCGCCAGCGCCTCCGGATCCGGATGGCGCTCGAGGAACGTCGCGAGCTGGGCCCAGAAGGTCGGCACCGCGGTCAGGACGGTCACGCCCTCGCGGGCGACCAGGCCGAGCACGGCGCGGGGCGTCGGCAGCACGCCCGACAGCACCGCCGTGGCGCCCCGCCCCAGCACGCGGAAGAAGCCGTTGCCGAACCCGAGCGACGTGAACAGGCGCGCCGCCGAGTGGCAGCGGTCGCCCGGCGCGAGCGCCAGCACCTCGGCGGCGTAGGTCTCGATGCCGACGCGCAGGTCGCGGTGCGCGTGCATCGCGCCCTTGGGCCGGCCGGTGGAGCCGGAGGAGTAGACGAGGTAGCCGAGGTCCTCCGGGTGCACCGGGGCGACGGGCGCGGGCGCGCCGGCCGCCAGGTCGGCGGCGCGGAGCGTGGCGGCGCTCCCGGCCGGCTCCGCGTCGTCCTCGGCCACCACGACCGCCGGCTCGCAGTCGTCGAGCAGCGCTGCGAGCCGCTCGGGGCCCGAGGTCGGATCGACCGGCACCGCCACCGCTCCGACGCGGGCCGCCCCGAGGAAGGCCGCCAGCCAGGGGCGCCCGTCGCGCAGGGCGACCGCCACCCGGTCGCCGCGCCGGGCGCCGCCCTCGCCGAGGGCGCCGCCCGCGCGCGCCGACGCCTCCGAGAGCTCGGCGAACGTCCAGCGGCCGGCGTCGTCCACGGCGGCCGGGGCGTCGCCCAGCCCGCCCTCCGCGTGGCGCTCCACCAGGAGCTCGACCAGGTTGGCCCCCGGGCGGCCGCGCGGCGCGGCGGGCGCCTTCCCGGCGGCCGGCGCCGGCAGGGCGGCCTCGGCCAGGGCGACGAGCGCCTCGGGCGGGACGCGCGAGGGCAGCACCAGCGCCGCGTCGGTCACCCCCGCCGCCCCGAGCCGCTCGAGCTCGGCGGCCAGCTCGTCCGGCGGCGCCACGATGCCGGTGCCCCGCAGCCACCGCAGCACTCCGGCCGGGGTCGAGCCGAGCGCCTCGGCCTCGGGCGCCAGCCACGCCTCGGCCTCGCGCCGGCTCGGCACCGGCAGGGCGAAGGTGTAGAGGGCACAGCGCAGCGGCGGGCGGCCGGCGGCCGCGCGCGCCTCCTCGGCCACGGCCAGCCGCTCCGCCACCGTCTCGGCGCCCACGAAGGCCGCGACGATGCCGTCGGCGCGCTCGCCGGCCAGGCGCAGCAGCCGCCGCCGGTGGGCGGCGAGCAGGATCGGCGGCCCGCCGGGCTGGACCGGCGGCGGCTGGTTCGGCGCGCCGGCGAGCGCACCCTCGACGTCGGCGCCCTCGGGGTGGTCGAACATGGCCCGCATCACCTCGAGCGCCTCGCGCAGCCCCGCCGCGCGCTCCCCGGGCGAGCCGAAGGGGACGCCGTACGCGCGGTGCTCGGGCACGTCCGACCCGGTGCCCAGCCCCACGATCAGCCGCCCGCCCGAGATCACGTCCAGGATCGTCGCCATCTTGGCGGCCAGCGGCGCGGGCCGGTAGCTGGCCGACAGCACCGCCACGCCGAGCCGCGGCCGCTCCGTCAGCGCCGCCAGCGCCGCCAGGGTGGTGAGGGCGTCGAAGACGGGCTCGGCCTTGACCCGCCCCGGCGACTGGAGGTGGTCGTTGACCCAGATCCCCTCGAAGCCGAGCCGCTCGGCGCGGAGGGCGAAGTCGCGCACCTCGGGCCAGGTCGAGCCGTACTGCGGGATCCGGACACCGACGGACGGGGCGCTCACCCCGTGGTTCCTACCGCATCCGGCGGCCCGAGGGCGCGGCCGCGGCTATCCGGGGCCGATGACCAGGGCGACCTGGGCGCCGGCGGGCACGGCCGCCGCCAGGCCGCCGCTGGCCGGCAGCGCGCTCACCTGGTCGACCTGCAGGTCGGTCGCCACCCGCTGGGCGGCCGCCTCCTGGCCCTGGCGGTAATAGACCGTGTTCGGCGCGGTCGTCGTGGGGGCGTTGCCGGCCGTGACGCCTGCGTAGCCGAGCGCCTCGGCCTCGTCGGCCGCGCGCCCGGCGGCGCCCTGGAGGTCGGTGGCGTTCAGCACCGCCAGCTTGATCTCGTCGCGCGCGGGCGGCGCCGCGGGGGCCGTCGACGTGGTGGTGGCGGGCGGCGCGGTCGTCGCCGGCTCGGTGGTCGTGGTGCCCGTCGTCGACGCCGGGCCCCCGGACGCCTCGGGCGCGGGCGGCGCGAGCACCGTCGCCGGGCCGTCATCGCCGCGCAGCACCCACCCGGCGATGAAGCCGATCACCAGGCACGAGACCACCAGGGCGACGGGGCGCAGCCACGCGCGTCCGCCGGAGGCGCGGTTTGAGGCGGCGGTGTCGGGGTCTGTCGTCATGACGCGGACGTGCGAAAGCGCGGGGACCGTCGGCGATGGTAGCCGGTGCCGCGGTCGTCACGTCGACACCGGTGGATCCGCGGAACATGCGCGACCGCCGGAACCGGTGATATGGTTCCGGCCAGGTCGCGCTGCCCCGCGTTGCCGGCGTCCCGGAGAGGTCCTCCCACGCCGGCATCCCTTCGAGATCGACGCGCGACCGCAGTCGTATCACGGCACCTGTGGGCGCATGCCCGTTTGCCCGCGGGAGCCGGCACGAGATGCCAGACGGATTGCATCCCACGACCGAAGCTTCTGCCCCGGCGGTGCCCGGCGAGGCCCTTTCGCGCGCGCTCGCCGATCCGGCGGTCGCGTGGCCCGACGTCGTGCTGCGCGAGCACCAGCTCGAGGCGCTCGACGAGCTCGCCGCCCGTCTCTCGCACGGCGCCACCAGGACCTGGGTGGACGCGCCCACCGGCTCCGGCAAGACCATCATGTTCCTCGCCCTCGCCGCGGCCCTCGGCGGCAGCACCCTCGTCCTGGTGCCCCGCCGCAACCTCGCCGACCAGACCGCCGCGGGGCTGGCGCGGCACTTCCCCTCGATCGAGTCGCACCCCGAGGGCCCGGACGCCGCGGGCAAGCCGGGCGTCGCCATCTGCACCTACCAGGCGGCCCTGCGCCACCAGGAGCGGATGGACTGGGAGTCGGTGACCCTCCTGATCTGCGACGAGGCCCACACGACCCTCGGCGCCCAGACGCGCAAGATGCTCGACCGGGCGGCGAACGCGGTCGTCGTCGGCTTCACCGCCACCGGCTCGACCACGACCGGCCACGTGGAGCAGGTCTTCGGCCCGGTCGCCACCACCCTGGACCGGCAATCGGCGATCGAGCGCGGCATCCTCTGCCCGCTGCGCTCGCTGCGCGTCGAGCGGGCGGTCGACCTCTCCGACGTCGCCAAGGTGCGCGGCGACTTCGACCAGGCCTCGCTGGGCCGGGCCCTCGACCGCGCCAAGTGGCACCGCGCCTGCGCCGAGGTGTGGATGGAGCACTTCGCGCCCCTCGGCCTCGCCGGGGTCGCGTACACGGCCACGGTCGCGCAGGCCCACGGGCTGGCCGAGGAGTTCGCCGCCCGCGGCGTGAAGGCGGCCGCGGTCTCGGGCCAGACGCCGGCCCGCGAGCTGCAGCGGGTGCTGTTCGACTTCGCCTCCCAGCGCATCGACGTGCTCTGCAACGCCGACCTGCTGACCGAGGGCTGGGACGAGACCCGAGCCTCGGTCGTCATGCACCTGGCCCCGACGACCTCGGAGCGCGTCTTCGTGCAGCGCCTGGGCCGCGTCATGCGCCCGGCGCCCGAGAAGGAGGCCGTCTCGGTCGAGTTCCTGCCGGTCGGCGACCCGATGGGCGTCCAGACCTCGCACGACGTGTTCGGCCTGGGCTGGTACAAGCCGCTGGGCCGCGTGGCCGGGCCGCCCGAGACCGGCGAGCGCGGCAAGCTGGCCAAGGCGGCCGCCCTGCTGGCCGACGCGGACTCCTCGGCCAAGCTGGTCAACCCCGCCGCCGCGCCGGGCCTGATCGCGGCCGGGCTGGCGGACGGCGGCTGGCGCGAGGCCGACCCGGCGCTGCTGCCGGTGACCCTCATGGAGGAGTGGGTCGAGGCGGCGGCCCACGACGTCACGGTCGACGAGCTGATCGACATCATCACCACCGGCGTCGACCCGCTGGCCGCGGTGCCCTGGTGGGCGCTCAGCGGCCTGGTCGCCCGCCGCCTGCAGGACGGCGCCGACCAGCCGCTCTGGCGCGCCTGGGCCACGGCGCTGCTCGTGCAGCCCGACCTGCGCCGGGCCCTGCCGGACGACGTGCCCCGGCGCGTGCTCGACCGGCTGCGCATGACCTCGCGCGAGCGGCTGCGCGCGCTGTGGTGGCACGCCGACCAGTCCGGGCGCTGGGAGCGGCTGGCCACGCTCGAGCAGCTCGGGCGCTCCGGCGACCGCCGCCGGCGCTGGTCGGCCCTCGACGAGGCCTCGAGCTGGGCGCCCAGCTGGGCCTGGGACGTCTCGCGCGGGCTCGCCGACAGCGCCCGCCCCGGCCGCAACCAGGAGGTCGCGCGGATCGCGGCCTGGGAGGCGCACCACCTGATCTCGAATGGCGGCGAGCTCCAGCTCATCGGGCTCTGGCTGCGCGCGGCCGGCGAGCCCCCGCCCGACCCGGTCCCGCCGGACGACTCGGACGCGCTGCGCCTGGGCCAGGCGGCGCGCCTGCTGGTGATGCTCGGCCCGGGCGACGTGCCCGCCCGCAGCGAGCATCTGCGGCTCGCCGGCCGGGCGGCGGCCGCCGCGGGCGGCTGGGCCAAGCTGCGCGGCCACCTGGACGCCCTCGACCTCTCGAGCCCCGACGCCCGCCGCGCCCTGCGCGCGGCCGTGGGCGCGATGCAGCCGAAGGCGCTGCTCTCCCGGCGCGCCTTCAACGCGCTGCGCGCTCGCTTCCCGCGGCTGCCCGAGCCCGAGGTCGTGGGCGTGGGCGAGCAGCGCAAGCGCGCCGCGGGCGAGGAGGGCTCGGCGGCCCCGCGCCGCCGCCGCCGCCGGCGCCGCCTGCGCTCGGGCGCGAGCCCCGAGGGGACGCCGGCCCAGGGCGCCGAGGCCCAGGCGCAGCCGGAGCGGCGCGAGGAGCGCCGCGAGGGCGACGCCCCGCAGGGCGAGGGCGCGCCCGCCACGCGCCGGCGCCGCCGGCGCCGCCGGCGCTCGCGCGGGGGCGCGTCCCGGCCCGCGGCCGAGGCCGAGGCGGCCCCGCCGGAGGCCGCCGCGGAGTGAGCCAGGACCGGTCCGAGGTCGTCGCCGACGAGCTCTGGGACCGGGTGCGCCGCCTCGCCGAGCGGGTGGCGCGGTTCGAGGAGGCCGATGCGACGGGCGATCTGGACGACGATGGACGGGCCCGCCTGGACGCCCTGAGGGTCCGCGCGGCGCGCGCCGCGGACCGGGCCCAGCTGGCGGATCATCTGGCCGACATGGTGGCCGAGGCGCGGGCCGCGGCCCGTCGCGGCACCCACATCCCTTAACAAGCGTAAAACCCTCCCTTCGCCCTCCCGCGATAGAACCCACGACGTGAGCTCCGGCCTGCCGCCCCTCGAACCGCGCCCACGCTCCGAGGGACTCCCGCCGATCGCGCCGCGCCCTGAGCGCGGTCCCGGCCTGCCCCGGCTCGACCCGCCGCCGCCGGCCGGCCCCCTGCCGCCGCTCTCGTCCGGCCCGGCCGGCGACGGCGCGGACCGGCCCGCGGCCGTGCCCAAGCGGCGCGTCTCGCGGCGTCGGCTGGGGCTGGTCGCGGCGATCGCGGCCGGCGTGGTGCTCGCCGCCGGCGCGGGCGCCCTCACCGCCGAGCTGGTGGACGGCGACGGCGGCCCCCCGAGCGTCCCGGCCGTGGCCGAGACGCCGACCGCCGCGACGGCCTCGCCGCCGATCGTCGGCGCCGACGCCGACATCGCCGACGCCGTCTCGCGCGTGCGCACGACCGTCGTGCAGGTGCGGACGACCGCCGGCAGCCAGGGGAGCGGGGTGATCCTCGCCCCCTCCGGCCTGATCATCACCAACAACCACGTCATCCGCGAGGGCGGGACGGTCAGCATCCTCACCAGCGACGGCCGCCAGATCGGGGCCCAGGTCGTGGACGCCGACCCGCGCCAGGACCTTGCGATCCTGCGGCCGCAGCAGACCGTGGGCCCCGGCGCCGCCCTGGCGGAGGAGCCGGACGGCGGCCTGCGCCAGGGCGACCACGTCTTCGCCATCGGCAGCCCCTTCGGCCTGCAGAACACGGTCACCGCCGGCGTCGTGAGCGCGGTCGGCCGCACGAACCAGGAGGGCGTCCCGATGATCCAGATCGACGCCCCCATCAACCCGGGCAACTCCGGCGGCGGCCTCTTCGACCTGCGCGGCCGCCTGGTGGGCATCCCGACCTCGATCCTCGGCCCGATCCCGGGCAACGTCGGCATCGGCTTCGCCGTGCCGGCCTCGCGGGTCAAGGAACTGGTCCAGAGCGCCCCCTAGGCGCCTCCCGAACGGAAGGACAGCACGCGATGGACGCACGCACCCCCGACCGAGGCGAGCCGACGGCCGTGCCCGCCGCCAG
The DNA here is from genome assembly GCA_035537655.1 of Miltoncostaeaceae bacterium. Classification (GTDB taxonomy): domain Bacteria; phylum Actinomycetota; class Thermoleophilia; order Miltoncostaeales; family Miltoncostaeaceae; genus DATAGF01. Next base: position 2,518 of record DATLLV010000030.1, on the reverse strand, counting down.
CGCCCCGCCCCGCGAGCGGATGGAGGCCGTCCTCTACGAGCTGCGGCGCGTCGTGGTGGGCCAGGACCGCCTGCTCGACCGCGTCCTCGTCTCGCTGCTCGCGCGCGGCCACGTCCTGCTGGAGGGCGTGCCCGGCCTGGCCAAGACGCTGACCCTCGAGACCGCCGCGCGCGTCTGCGGCGGCCGCTTCAGCCGCATCCAGTTCACGCCGGACCTCGTCCCCTCGGACGTGGTCGGCGGCCAGGTGCTCGACCGCCACGGCGACTTCGCGACCCGCCTGGGCCCGGTCTTCGCCAACTTCGTCCTGGCCGACGAGATCAACCGCGCGCCGGCGAAGGTGCAGTCGGCGCTGCTCGAGGTCATGGCCGAGGGGCACGCCAGCATCGCCGGCGAGAGCCACCCGACGCCGCGGCCGTTCTTCGTGCTCGCGACCCAGAACCCGATCGAGAGCGAGGGTGTCTACCCGCTCCCCGAGGCCCAGGTCGACCGCTTCGCGATGAAGCTGATCGTCGGCTACCCGTCGGTCTCGGACGAGGAGGAGATCGTGCGCCGCATGGCCTCCGACCCGCCCCAGCCGCGCCAGCTGCTCGACCCGGCCCAGATCATCGAGCTCCAGGAGACGGCCGACGCCGTGTTCGTCGATCACCGGGTGCGCCAGTACGCCGTGCGCCTGGTCACCGCGACGCGCGACCCGGCCCACGAGGGCCTGGGCGACCTCGAGCCCTACCTCGACCTCGGCGGCTCGCCGCGCGCGTCGCTGGCGCTGATCCGGGGCGGCCGCGCCCTCGCGGTCATCCGGGGCCGCAACTACGTGATGCCCGAGGACGTGCACAGCCTCTTCCACGACGTGCTGCGCCACCGCGTGGTGCTGTCGTACGAGGCCCTCGCCGCCGACGTGAAGCCCGACCAGGTGCTGGACGCGATCATCGACGCGGTCCCACAGCCCGACGTCGAGCTGGGCAGTGGCCGCTCAGTCGCCTAGCCGCAACGCCAGCGCCGAGGCCGTCCTGCGGCGCGTCGAGCTCCGGGTCGCCCGGCGGCTCGACGGCCTGCTGCAGGGCGAGCGGCGCGGCCGCCGGCCCGGCCCGGGCGGCGACCCGACCCTGACGCGCGCCTACGAGGAGGGCGACGACGTCCGCTGGGTCGACTGGCCCCTGAGCGCGCGCGTCGGCACGCCGATGGTGCGCGTGCCCGAGATCGAGCCGGTGCTGACCGCGTGGGCGCTCGTGGACCGCTCGCCCTCGATGGCCTTCGGCACCGTCGAGCAGACCAAGGACGCCCTCGCCCGCGAGGTGCTCGCCGGCCTCGGCGTGGTCATGCGCCGCCGGGGCGACCGCCTGGGCATGGTGGCGACCCGCTCCGGCGACCTCGACCTGGTGCGCCAGCCGCGCGCGGACCGCCGCGGCCTGATCGCCGCGATCGCCGCGGTCGACGCCGTGCCCCCCGCGCCCGAGGGCAGCGGCCGCACCGACCTGGTGCGCGCGATCAGCGCGCTGGGGCGGATCGCCCACCACCGCGGCGCGATCGTCCTGATCTCCGACTTCCCGCTGCAGCCCGGCCTGGAGCACGCCATCGGCGGCCTCGGCCGGCGGCACGACGTCATCGCCATCGAGCTGCGCGACCGCCGCGAGCGCGAGATCCCGCGCATCGGCCCCATCGAGCTGCGCGACCTCGAGACCGGGCGCCGCCGCCTGATCGACACGGCCGACCCGCGCTTCCAGGACCGCTTCGCCGCCGCCGTCGAGGCGGCCGACCGCGCCCGCGAGACGCTGCTCGCCCGGGCCGGGGCCCGCCACGTGATCGCCGAGACCGGACGCGACTGGGTGCTGTCGTTGGCGCGCTCGCTGGGCCGGCCGGTGCGACGCCGCCGGGCCGCATGAGCTTTCAGCAGCCCCTCTTCCTGCTGACTCTCCTGGCTGTGCCGCTGGTGCTGGCGGCGGTGGTCTGGTGGCGCCGGCGCCGCCCGGCGCGGGGCATCGCGTACCCGGACCTGGACCTCATCGTCGCCGCCGACCCCGGCCCGCGGCTGCGGCGCCACGTGCCGCTCGCCCTGGCCCTGCTGGCGCTCACCGGCCTGGCCTTCGGCCTCGCCCGGCCCGAGGTCTACCGCGCCCAGCCGCGCGAGCGGGCGACGATCATGCTCGCCATCGACGTCTCCGGGTCCATGGCCGCCGACGACGTCTCGCCCTACCGGCTGCGCGCGGCGCAGGACGCCGCCCGCACCTTCGCCGACCAGGTGCCGCGCCAGTACCAGGTGGGCCTGGTGAGCTTCAACGGGCGCGCCAACCTGCTCGTCGCCCCGACCACCGACCGCGACGCGCTCAAGAACGCGATCGAGAGCCTGGTGCCCGACGGCGCCACCGCGGTCGGCGAGGCGATCGCCGCCTCGCTCGACGCCATCCGCACCTCGCAGGGCGTCGCCCAGGACGGCGCCAAGCTCGAGGCGGCGCGCATCGTCGTGCTCTCGGACGGCGCGACCACGGTCGGCCTGCCGCCGTCGGTCGCGGCCGAGCAGGCC
>DATLLV010000029.1:0-16191 GCA_035537655.1 Miltoncostaeaceae bacterium | reverse complement strand
CAACACTGACCAGCCGGATCATCGCCCTCATCATGGCCGCGCGGCGATCGGCCGCGGGTGACAGCATCCGCGGCCGATGAGCCGCCTGCACCTGCACGCCTGGGGGCCGGACGACGGCACGCCCCTGCTCGTGGTCCACGGAGTCAGCAACACCGGGGCCCGCTACCGCCGGCTCGCTCAGGACCAGCTGCCCGGGGCCCGCGTGGTGGCGCCGGACCTGCGCGGGCACGGGCGCTCGACCTGGGACCCGCCCTGGTCCGTCCCCGCGAACGTCGCCGACCTGGCCGCCGTGGTCGAGGCGTGGGGGCGCGGCCCGGTCGCCGTGGCCGGGCACTCGTTCGGCGGGCTGATCGGCATGGCGCTCGCCGCGGCGAGGCCGGAGCTGGTCGAGCGGCTGGCCCTGATCGATCCCGCCGCCGCGATCGCGCCGGCCGTGGCGGCGGCGCGCGCCGAGGGCTTCCGCCGCGACGAGGGCTGGGCGAGCCCCGAGGAGGCCCGCGCCGCCCGCCTGGCGATGCGGCCCGAGGGCGCCCGCGAGACGGTCGACGAGGACCTCGCCACCTTCCTGGACGAGTGCGAGGACGGGCGCTGGCGCTTCCGCTTCTCGCGCAGCGCCGCCGTCACGGCCTGGAGCGAGATGGCCGGGCCGGCGCCATCGCTGGCGGCGTGGCCCGGGCGCGCGCTGCTGATCGCCGCGACGGGGCCCGACGGCATGGTCACCGAGGCCCTGCGCGCGCGGCTGCGCGCCAACCTGGGCGACCGCCTGCACGAGGAGGCGATCGACGCCGGCCACATGCTCTTCTGGGACGCGCCGCGCGAGCTCGGCCGGCTCCTGCGAGGCTTCCTGGCGTGAGGGCGATCCTCATCCGCGAGCCCGGCGGGCCGGAGGTGCTCGAGCTCGGCGAGGCGCCCGACCCGGCCGCCGGGCCGGGCGAGGTGGTGCTGCAGGTCGCCGCCACCGCCGTCAACCGCGCCGACCTGATGCAGCGCATGGGCACCTACCCGCCTCCGCCGGGAGCCAGCGAGATCCTCGGGCTCGAGGCGGCGGGCACGGTGGCCGAGGTCGGCGAGGGGGTCTCCGGCTGGGCGCCGGGGGACCGGGCGATGGCGCTGCTCGCCGGAGGCGGCTACGCCGAGCGCACGGCCGTGCCCGCCGGGCAGCTGCTGCGGGTGCCCGACTCGCTCGACCCGACCCGCGCGGCGGCGGTGCCAGAGGTGTTCCTGACGGCCTTCCTCTCGCTGCGCCGGCTCGCGCCGCTGGCGCCAGGCGAGACGATGCTGGTCCACGCGGCCGCGAGCGGCGTCGGCACGGCGGCGATCCAGGTCGCGCGGGAGCTGGGGGGGTCGGCCATCGGCACCGTGCGCCGGGCCGAGAAGGCCGGCGCGGTGACGGGCCTCGGCGCCCGGGCGATCGTGACGGCCGACGGCCGCTTCGCCGACGAGGTGCGCGAGGCCACCGGCGGGCGCGGCGCCGACGTGATCCTCGACCTGGTGGGCGGCTCCTACTGGGCCGAGAACGTGCGCGCGCTCGCCCGCCTGGGCCGCATCTCGATCGTGGGGATGGTGGGCGGCACGCGCGCCGACGTCGACTTCGGCGCCCTGCTGCGGCTGCAGCCGACGATCCGCCTCAGCACCCTGCGCGGGCGCACCCTGGACGAGAAGGCGGACCTGGTCGCCGAGTTCGCCGACTGGGGCGTGCCGCGCCTCGCCGACGGCCGCCTGCGGCCCGTGGTCGACCGGGTCATGCCGCTGGCCGACGCCGCGGAGGCCCACCGGATCGTGGGCCTGGACGCCACCGTCGGCAAGGTGGTGCTGACGGTCGAGTGAGCCGGCGGGGGGATGCGATACGGTTGCGCTCCAGCCGTCCACGAGGCAAGGAACGGTCGCAATGAAGAAGCTGCTGGTGCTGCTCGTGCTCGCGGGACTCGCGTACTGGCTGGTCAAGGACCGGCTCGGCGGCGAGCCGGACGAGTTCGTCTTCACCGAGGCCCCGCCGGCCGGCGAGGCCGAGACCCCGGCCGCCCCGCCCACGACCTAGACCGCGCGTGGCCCTGCGCCTCACCGAGGGCCAGGCAAAGCAGGTCGACGCGCTCGAGCCCGACGTGCGCATCGCGGCCGAGGCGATCGGCTTCGGGCTGCGCGACCAGCTCACCCGCCTGGCGCCCGGCCTCACCCGCCCGCCCGAGGGCGATGAGGCCGGCGCCGACGCGGTGCTCCTCGACCTCGACCTCGACCACGACGGCGCGCCGGACGCGGTGTCGCTGGTCGCGGTCATGGCCGCCCACCGGTCCTACGTCGCGGCCCGCGGCCGTCCCGAGGGCGTGAGCGCCGGCGCCCTGGCGCTCGGGCGCCTGCTCGTCTGGGCCCAGCGCGCCGCCATGCTCGGACCGCCGCCCAAGCTGGTGTGGGTGGGCCCGGCGGCGCGGCGCCCCGAGGACGCGGAGGGCCGGATCGCCCTCTCGGCCCGAAGCGCGGTGGAGATCGCCGGCGCGACCCGCCGCGCCGAGGCGGTCGCCCTGATCGAGGCGCCGCCGGCGGCGGCCGACGGGCGCTAGTCCAGGAACTCCCGCAGGCGCTGGGTGTCGCGGTAGGCGTGCAGCTTGTTGAGGGTCTTCGCCTCGATCTGGCGGATGCGCTCGCGGGTGACGCCGAACCGCTGGCCGACCTCCTCCAGCGTGCGCGGCTCCTCGCCGCGAAGGCCGAAGCGCAGCTCCAGCACCTTGCGCTCGCGGTGGCTGAGCTGGGAGAGGACCTCCTCGAGCTCCTCCCGGCGCAGCAGGGTCGCGACCGCGTCGGCCGGCCCGAGGACGCCGCGGTCCTCGATGAGGTCGCCGAGCTCGGAGTCCTCCTCCTCCCCCACGGGGGTCTCCAGCGAGACCGGCTCCTGGGCGACCTTCTGGATCTCGCGCACGCGGTCGGGCGTGACCTCGAGCTCGTCGGCGATCTCGTCGATGGTCGGCTCGCGGCCGAGGTCCTGGAGGAGCTGGCGCTGCACCCGCGAGAGCCGGTTGATCGTCTCGACCATGTGGACCGGCACCCGGATCGTGCGGGCCTGGTCGGCGATCGCGCGCGTGATCGCCTGGCGGATCCACCAGGTGGCGTAGGTCGAGAACTTGTAGCCCTTGCGGTAGTCGAACTTCTCCACCGCCCGGATCAGGCCGAGGTTGCCCTCCTGGATCAGGTCGAGGAAGGCGAGGCCGCGGCCGACGTAGCGCTTGGCGACCGACACGACCAAGCGCAGGTTGGCCTCGATCAGCTCGGCCTTCGCGCTCATGTCGCGGCGCTCGATGCGCTTGGCGAGCGAGACCTCCTGGGCGGCCGTCAGCAGCGGCACCCGCCCGATGTCGCGCAGGTACATGCGCACCGGGTCGCTCGAGTGGGCCTTGACCGACAGGTCGAGGCGCGGCGCCGGCCCGTTGGCGGCGGGCTCGCCGTCGCCGTAGACGTCGACGCCCATCTCCGCGAGCGTCTGGAGCATCCGCTCCTGCTGCTCCTCGGAGAGGTCGGCGGAGTCGACGACCTCGACGATCCGCGAGAGGGGCAGCGAGCCGACCTCTCGCCCCTCCTCGATCAGCTCCCGCACCTCCTCGACGCTCATGATCGAGACCTCGGTGCTCACCGTCAGGCGTCCCCTCGAAGCGCCGCGCGAACGCGCCGCTCGAGGTCCACCGTTCGCAGCCAACCCTGCTCGTCCCCCGCGGCCCGCAGCTCGGCGGCGCGCCGCTGCAGCAGCGGCAGCTCCACCCGGTAGGCCGCCTCGCGCAGCTCCGCCTCGCTCACCTCGGCGCCGGCGAGCTCCAGCCGCACCGCCAGGGCGACGTCGGCGAGGTCGTCGGGCCACCGGTCGACGTCCGCCTCGCCCGCGCGCAGCAGCTCGAAGGCGCGCCGGTGCGCCTCCACCTGGAACGCCTCCGGCGGGAAGCCCTCCACGTAGGAGCGCGACGCCTCGGGCAGCGCGACCGCCATGGCGAGGAACCGGCGCTCGCGGATCTCCTGGGGCGCTCCCTCGCGCTCGGGGATGACCGTGGCCTCGGGGGCGTCCTGGCGTGTCGAGCGGCGGAGCCGCTCCTCCAAGCCCTGGGACAGCTGCAGCAGGCCGGCGGTCAAGCGCACCCCCTCATCCTTCTCGACCGAATCTGGAAACCGGCGAAGCAGACGACCGATGTCTTCGAGAGCCTCCTCCCGATCCCGGGGGGACCGGCCCGCCCGTGCCACGCGCGAGCGGATGAGGGAAGTTACCAGAGGCTCAGAGGCGTGCACGGCCCGGGCCAGCGCTGCGCGCCCCTCAGCGTCGCCCGCGAGGTCGCCGGGGTCCTGCCCGGGCGGCAGCGCGACGGCCGACAGGGCGAGGTTCACGCCGGCCGACGCCTCGACCGTGCGCCAGGCCGCCTGCTCCCCCGCGGCGTCGGCGTCGAAGCACAGCCGCACCTCGGGCGCCCAGCGCCGCAGCAGGCGGATCTGGTCGCTGGTCAGCGAGGTCCCCATGCACGCGACGGCCGCCTCGACGCCCGCCGCGACCAGGCCCATCACGTCGGTGTAGCCCTCGGCGACGACGAAGAACTTCTCCTTCGCCGCCGGGGTGCGGGCCTCGGCGAGACCGAACAGCAGGCTGCGCTTCTTGAAGTGCGCGCCCTCGGGCGAGTTCACGTACTTCGCCCGCTCGCCGCGGTCGAGGGTGCGGGCGCCGAACCCCTGCACCCGTCCCTGGCTGTCGGCGATGGGGAACGTGATCCGCGAGGTGAAGAAGTCGGCGGCCTGGCCGCCGCGCACGCGGGCGAGGCCGGCGTCGACGAGCGCCTCGCGCGAGAACCCCTCGCGGATCGCCCGTCCCGCCAGCGCGGCGCCGCCGGCGGGCGCGTAGCCGATGCGGAAGCGCCGCACCAGCTCCTCGCCGAAGCCGCGGCCGGCGAGGTACTCGCGCGCCGCGGCGGCCTCGTCGGCGCGCCAGAGGTACTCGGAGTAGAAGGCGGCGGCGCGCTCGAGCAGCGCCCGCCGCCGTTCGGCCGCCTCGCGGCGGGCAGCGTCGCGGGGCGACTCCTCCTCGAAGCGCACCGGGATGCCGAAGCGCTCGGCGAGCTGCTCGATGGCCTCGTAGAACGAGGCCGCCCCCTCCTGCTCGCGCATCCAGTCGATCGCGTCGCCCGTGGCCCCGCAGCCGTGGCAGTAGTAGCGGCGGAAGTCGGGCGGCAACAGGCTGAACGAGGGCGTGCGCTCGTCGTGGAAGGGGCAGCGCCCCCACCAGCGCCCGCCGCGGCGCACGAGCCCGACCCGCCCCCGGACGAGCTCGACGAGGTCGCTCCCCTCGCGGACGGCTTCGATCGTCGCCTGTGTCGGTGGCACCAGGCAGGAGGATAGGGCGACGGGGTCGCGGGTGACACCGGCGCTATCCTCGACTCGAGATCGACGACGGGATCGGAGGCGGCGAATGGGCCTGTTCACGACGACGAAGGTGCGGATGCCGAGCCCGGACCAGGCGCCGCCGGGACGCGCCGAGCGGATGCCGGTGCCCGGGCGCCACGAGGTGCTCGGCACGTCCCTCGAGCCACCCTTCCCCGAGGGGGCGGAGCTCGCCCTCTTCGGCATGGGGTGCTTCTGGGGCGCGGAGCGCGTGTTCTGGCAGGCGCCGGGCGTCATCAGCACGTCGGTGGGCTACGCGGGCGGGTACACGCCCAACCCGACCTACGAGGAGGTGTGCTCCGCGCGCACCGGGCACAACGAGGTGGTCCGGGTGGTCTTCGACCCCACCGTCACGAGCTACGAGGCGCTGCTGAAGCTCTTCTGGGAGAACCACGACCCGACCCAGGGCATGCGCCAGGGCAACGACGTGGGCACCCAGTACCGGTCTGGCGTCTACACCTACTCGCCGGAGCAGCGCGCCGCGGCCGAGGCCTCGCGCGACGCCTACGAGCGGCGGCTGGCCGACGCCGGGCTCGGCGCGATCACGACCGAGATCGAGGACGCGCCCGACTTCTACTACGCCGAGGACTACCACCAGCAGTACCTGGCGAAGGTGCCGAACGGCTACTGCGGCCTGGGCGGCACCGGCGTCGCCTGCCCCATCGGGACCGGCGTCAGCTGAGCCCGGTCAGCCGGCGCGCGCCTCGAGCCACTCCGGCAGGCGCCGCCGGCTGAAGCGCCGGCAGCCGCCGATGCGGCGGCCTTCAACCAGGCCCGCCACGAGGTCCTGCTTCGACGCCTTCAGCTGGAGGGCGTCAGAGCGGGCCCTCGCGCGGCATCACGGCCTCGGCGTACGCGCGCAGCGCATAGCGGTCGGTCATCCCGGCGACGTGATCCGTCACCCGCGCGACGAGGTCGGGCTCCGGCGATTCCGGCAGCAGCCCGGGGTGGTCGTGCAGGTGGGTGAAGAGCGCCCGCACCACGCCGCCGGCGCGCTCCGCCTCGAGGCTCGCCGGCGGCGCCAGGTAGACGCGCCGGAACATGAAGGCGCGCAGGCGCAGGAAGGCCGCGCCGAGCGCGGGCGACTGGCGGATCTCGTCAGCGTCGCGGCTCGCCTCGACCACGTCGCCGACAAGCGCCGTCAGGCGGCGCGACGTCGTCTCACCCAGCGCCCGCACCTCCTCGGCCGGGAGGTCGGACGGCGCCAGGACGCCGGCGCGCAGCGCGTCCTCGATGTCGTGGTTGACGTAGGCGATCCGGTCCATCAGCCGCACGACCTGGCCCTCGAGGGTGGCCGGGCGCCCGCGCCCGGTGTGGTGGAGGATCCCGTCGCGCACCTCGAGCGTCAGGTTCAGGCCGCGCCCGTCGCGCTCGATCACCTCGACCACCCGCAGGCTCTGCACGTTGTGCTCGAAGCGGCGCCCGTGGCGCTCGCGCAGCAGCTCGTCGAGGGCGGCCTCGCCGGCGTGGCCGAACGGCGCGTGGCCGAGGTCGTGGCCCATCGCGATCGCCTCGACGAGGTCCTCGTTCAGGTCGAGGGCGCGGGCCACGGTGCGCGAGAGCGCCGAGACCTCGAGCGTGTGGGTCAGCCGGGTGCGGTAGTGGTCGCCCGCCGGCGCCACGAACACCTGGGTCTTGTGCTTCAGGCGCCGGAACGCGGTGGTGTGGAGGATGCGGTCGCGGTCGCGCTGGAACGCGGTGCGGAGCGGGTCGGGCGCCTCGGGACGCTGGCGGGTCGCCAGCTCCGCCCGGGCGGCGCGCGGTCCGAGGGCGGGCTCGCGCGGTCCGGGGCCGCTCAGGGCCGCGGGCCCAGGCGGATCGGGAAGACCCACGGCCCCGGCAGGCTCGCGCCCAGACCCGACTCGTCGCCGACCGTGCCCACCGTGACGGTCAGCAGGCCCACGCTCTCGGGGATCGCCGGGGCCAGCGCCAGCGCCCCCTCGAGGCGGTCGCCGTCGGCGGCGCTCTCGGCAGGCGCGACGCGGTAGAGGCGCCCGCCGTCGTCGACGGCGATCACGTCCATCAGGTGCATCCGCCGGGGCGCCGCCTCGGGCGCCCGGCACATGAAGCGCAGGCGCGCCCCGCCGTCGTGGCGCTCCAGCGAGGTCAGGGCGAGGTCGAGCCCGCCCACCGACTCCACCTGGCAGACCGGCACCACCTCGCGCAGTGTGCCGGGGCGGAAGTCCAGCGCCCCCGGAAAGGGCTCGGGCACCGTCCCCCACTCCGCCGGCGGCGTGGCGCCGGCGATGTCCGGCGGCGGGATGCCGCCCGCGGAGCGGTGCTTCCAGATCGCCGGGCTCTCGCGGAAGAGCGCGACGAACGCGCGGTGCGAGAGCGCCCGGCCGTCGTCGGGCACGTAGACGGCGCGCCGCTCGGCCGCGCCGCGCGCCAGCTCGAGGTAGGCCGCCGGTGGGCCGGAGGGGCCGGAGCGGTCGGCGTAGTGCAGGCGGTCGATCCGCCAGCCCTCGATCAGCAGCTCCATGAGGTCGCCCAGGCTCGCGAGCTCGAAGCGGGCGCCTGCCGGCTCCACGCGACCACCCCCTCCCGTCGCGTCAGCCGTCCAGCGCCGCCCGCCCCGCGGCGACGATGGCGGTCTGGACGCGGAACGGCGAGCACGACACGTAGTCGAGCCCGGCCCCGTGGAAGAAGACGACCGACGCCGGGTCGCCGCCGTGCTCGCCGCAGACGCCGAGCTTGATGCCGGGCTTGGCGGCGCGCGCCGTGGTCACGGCCTGCGCCACCAGCCCGCCCACGCCCGCCTGGTCGATGGTCTCGAACGGGTTGAAGGTGATGACGTTGGCCTGGAGGTAGTGGGTGAGGAACTTGTTCTCGGCGTCGTCGCGACTGAACCCCAGCACGGTCTGGGTGAGGTCGTTCGTGCCGAAGGAGAAGAAGTCGGCCTGACGGGCGATCTCGTCGGCCAGCAGGGCCGCGCGCGGCAGCTCGATCATCGTGCCGACCAGGTATTCCAGGGTCTCGCCGCGCTCGCGCAGCACCAGCTCGGCGGCGTCGATGACCTGGTCGCGCAGCAGCCGCAGCTCCTCCTCGAAGCCGACCAGCGGGATCATGATCTCGACCTCCGGCGCCTCGCCGGACTCGGCCTTCACCGTGCAGGCGGCGCTGACGATCGCGGCGACCTGCATCCGGTAGACGTCCGGCCACTCGATGCCCAGGCGGCAGCCGCGCGTGCCAAGCATCGGGTTGACCTCGTGCAGCTGCTGCACCTTGGGCAGCTGCTCCTCGGCCTCGGGGTCGGGGGTGCCGGTCGCGCGGGCCACGGCGACGCGCTCGGACAGCTCGACCAGGCTGGGCAGGAACTCGTGCAGCGGCGGGTCGAGCAGGCGGATGGTGACCGGCAGGCCGGCCATGGCCCGGAAGATCCCCTCGAAGTCGCCCTCCTGGAAGGTGCGCAGCTTCGCCAGCGACTCGACCCGCGCCTCGTCGTCGCCGGCGAGGATCATCCGCTGCACGATCGGCAGCCGGTCCTCGCCCTGGAACATGTGCTCGGTGCGGCAAAGGCCGATGCCCTCGGCGCCGAACTCTCGCGCCCGGACGGCGTCCTCGGGCGTGTCGGCGTTCGTGCGCACGCGCATGGTGCGGGCCCGGTCGGCCCACTCGATGATGCGCAGCAGGTAGGGGTTGTTCGGGTCCGGCGGCAGCAGCGGCGCGTCGCCCGCGTAGACCAGGCCGCTGGTGCCGTCGATGGTGATGCGGTCCCCCTCGGAGAAGGCCCGCTCCCCGATCGCGATCGTCCCGTCCTCGGCGAAGCGGATCGCGCTGACGCCGCAGACGGCCGGCTTGCCCATCCCGACGGCCACGATGGCCGCGTGGCTGGTCTTGCCGCCGCGGGCGGTGAGGATGCCCTGGGCCTCGATCATGCCGTGGAAGTCGTCCGGCGTCGTCTCGTCGCGCACCAGGATTACGTGCTCGCCGGCCTTGCCCCGGCGCTCGGCCTCGTCGGCCGTGAAGACGATCGCCCCGGCGGCGGCGCCGGGCGAGGCGTTGACCCCGGTCGCCAGCGGCGCCGGCGCGGCGGACTGGTCGAGCTGGGGCAGCAGCAGCTGGCGGATCTGGTCCGGGTCGACCAGGGCCGTGAGCGACTCCTGCTCGGTGACGATGCCCTCGTCGACCATGTCGACGGCGATGCGGGCCATCGCCTGGGCGCTGCGCTTGCCGTTGCGCGTCTGCAGCATGTAGAGGGCGCCGTCCTCGATGGTGAACTCGACGTCCTGCATGTTGCGGTAGGTGCGCTCGAGCAGCTCCATGGTCTCGATGAGCTGGGCGTAGGCCTCGGGCAGCTCGTCGGCCAGCTCGACCAGCGGGCGCGGCGTGCGGATCCCCGCGACCACGTCCTCGCCCTGGGCGTTGATGAGGAAGTCGCCGAAGGGCTCGGACGTCTCGCCGGTCACGTTGCTGCGCGTGAAGGCGACGCCGGTGCCCGAGCGCGGGCCGGTGTTGCCGAACACCATCTGCTGCACGTTCACGGCGGTGCCGAGGTCGTGGGGGATGCGGTTCAGGCGCCGGTAGTCGCGGGCGCGGCGGTTGTCCCACGACTCGAAGACGGCCCGCACGGCGGCGTCGAGCTGGGCGCGCGGCTCCTGCGGGAACGGCTCGCCCTTGCGCTCCTCGTAGATGCCCTTGAAGGTGCCGACCAGCGCGCGCAGGTCGTCGGCGCCCAGGTCGACGTCCTGCTCGACGCCGCGGTCCGCCTTCATCGCGGACAGGGCGTGCTCGAAGTGGTCCTTGTCCACCCCGGCCACGACGTCGCCGAACATCTGGATGAAGCGGCGGTACGAGTCGTAGGCGAAGCGCGGGTTGCCGGTGCGCGCGGCGAGGCCCTCGACGCTGCGGTCGTTCAGGCCCAGGTTCAGGACCGTGTCCATCATCCCCGGCATCGAGAACTTCGCGCCGCTGCGGACGGAGACGAGCAGCGGGTTCTCGGCGTCGCCGAGGCGCTTGCCGGCGGCCTCCTCGAGCGCCGTCAGGTGGGCGCTGATCTCGGCGTCCAGGCCCTGGGGGAAGCGGTGGTCGTTGGCGAGGTACTGGATGCAGGTCTCGGTGGTGATCGTGAAGCCCTTGGGGACCGGCAGGCCGAGGCGGGTCATCTCCGCGACGTTGGCGCCCTTGCCCCCCAGCAGGTCTCGCATCTCGCGCGATCCCTCGGCGAAGTCGTAGACCCGCTTGACGCCCACCTCGGTACTGCTCACCGGGATCCTCCTCCGTCGGTGACCTGCTCGAAATCGGCCACCCGCCCCAGGACCTCGGCCCCCTCGCGCACCAGCGCGTAGCGGCGGGCCCGCACGCCCGGGTCCTCGGCGTTGACCAGCACATCGGTGAAGAACGCGTCCACGGCGGGCGCGAGCCGCGCGGCGGCGTCGAGCGCCGCGGCGGGGTCGCGCGCCTCCCGCGCCGCCTCGATCCGCGAGCGCGCGGCCTCCACGGCCTCGCGCAGCGCGGCCTCGCCCGGGTCGTCCCCCGGCGCGGGCGGCACGTCGTCGTCGGGCGCCTTGCGGGCGATGCGGCTCAGCCGGGTGGCCGCGGTCCAGGCCGCCGCGAAGGCCTCGCCGTCGCGAGCCGCCTCGATCGCGCGCGCCCAGGCCGCCGTGGACGGGGCGCCGCCCAGGCCGGCGCCCATCGCGGCGGCGGCCGCCTCGGCCCCCACGCCCTCGAGCCCGAGCTGGTAGGCGAGGCGGTCGGCCAGGAACGCCATCACCTGGTCCAGGGCCTCGTCCTCGCCGACGGTCAGCTCGGCGCCCTGGGCCACCAGCCGCCCGTACGCCGGACGCAGCAGGTCGCAGGGATCGACGTCCCAGTCGCGGTCGAGCGCGATCCGCACCAGCCCCGCGGCGGCCCGGCGCAGGCCGTAGGGGTCCTTCGAGCCGGTCGGCGCCTCGCCGACCGCGAACGCGCCGATCAGGTTGTCGACCTTCTCTGCCGCCGCCAGCAGCGCCGCGGCCTCGGTCGACGGCAGCGGCGAGTCGGGCCCCTCGGGCAGGTACTGCTGCTCCACGGCCAGGGCGACGGCCTCGTCGATGCCCTCCAGCCGCGCGTAGACGGCCGCCACGTACCCCTCGAGCTCGGAGAACTCGGCCACCAGGATCGCCCCCTGGTCGGCCTTGGCCAGGCGCGCGGCCTCGGTCGCCTCGGCCGCCACGCCGCCGGCCGCGCCGACCGCGCCGGCCAGGTCGCCGACCCCGGCCACGAGGCGGTCGCGCTTGTCGGCCATCGAGCCCAGGCGGGCGTGGAAGACGATCGCGTCCAGGCGGGCGTCGAGGGCCTCGAGGCCCGCCTCGCGGTCGCGGTGGAAGCTGAACTCCGCGTCCTGCAGGCGCGCGTCGAGGACGTCCTCGTAACCGCGGGCGATGACGCCGGCGTGGGCGGGATCGCCGTTCGAGACGGCCAGGAACGCCGGGCGCAGCTCGGCCCCGGCGCCCTCGAGCGGGAAGTAGCGCTGGTGGCCCTGCATCGCCGTCACCAGCACGCGCGGCGGTAGCTCCAGGTGGCGGGGGTCGAACCGCCCGGTCACGACGCTGGGCCACTCGACGAGGAACACGACCTCCTCGAGCTTGCCGCCCGGATCGCGCCAGGCGGCGCCCGCCTCGGCGGCGGCGGCGTCGAGGTCGGCGACGATCCGCGCCCGGCGGCGCTCGTGGTCGGCGATCACGGCCGCCGCCTCGAGGGCCTCGTGGTAGCCCGAGGCCGAGCGGATCTCCGCCGGGCCGCCCAGGAAGCGGTGGCCCTGGCTGACGTCGCCCGCGACGAGGCCGTGCAGCTCGAAGGGGACGGTGCGCTCGTCGACCTTGGCGACGATCCACCGCACCGGGCGCGAGAAGCGCAGGCCGGTGCCCTCGCCCCAGCGCATCGTCTTCGAGAAGCGCAGGCCGCCGATCACGCGCGCCACCACCTCGGGCACCAGGTCGTCCACCGGGCGGCCCTCCTCGCGGACCTCGGCGTAGACGAAGCGGCGGCCGTTCTCCTCGTCGAGCAGCAGGTCGCCGACGGTGAGCCCCTGCCCGCGGGCGAAGCCCTCGGCGGCGCGGGTCGGCGCCCCGCCCTCGTCGAAGGCCGCCTCCGCCGAGGGCCCGCGCACGCGCCGGGCGCTCGCGGCCACCCCGTCGGGCAGGCCGGGCGCGACCAGGGCGAAGCGGCGCGGCGCGACCGACAGCTCCACCCGGTCCGGGGCCTCCATGCCGAGGGCGGCGAGCGAGGCGGTCAGCAGCCCCGGGGCCTGGGCGATGATCTCGCGGCAGGCGCTCGACGGGAGCTCCTCGCAGCCGACCTCGACGAGGAGGTCAGGCACGCGCCGGCTCCTGGGCGGGGACCGAGAGCTCGAGCCAGGCGCGCGCCACGCGGGCCGCGAGCGTGCGTACTCGCCAGATGTACGCGCCCCGCTCGGTGACGCTGATGACGCCGCGCGCGTCGAGCAGGTTGAAGGTGTGGCTGCACTTCAGCACCTGGTCGTAGGCCGGCAGCGCCAGGCCGGCGTCGAGGCAGCGGAGGCACTCGGCCTCGTGGCGGTCGAAGGCCGCGAAGAGCGAGTCCGTGTCGGCGACCTCGAAGTTGTAGGCGCTCCACTGGGCCTCGTTGAGCTTGTAGAGGTCGCCGTAGGTCACGCCGTGGCCCCACTCGAGGTCGTACACCGAGCGCACGCCCTGCAGGTACATGGCGATCCGCTCGAGCCCGTAGGTCAGCTCGACCGAGATCGGCGTCAGGTCGATGCCGCCGGCCTGCTGGAAATAGGTGAACTGGGTGATCTCCATGCCGTCCAGCCAGACCTCCCAGCCCAGGCCCCAGGCTCCCAGCGTCGGGCCCTCCCAGTCGTCCTCGACGAAGCGGATGTCGTGCTCCTCGGGGTGCAGGCCCAGGGCGCGCAGCGACTCGAGGTAGAGGTCCTGCACGTCGTCGGGCGAGGGCTTCAGCAGCACCTGGTACTGGAAGTAGTGCTGCAGGCGGAACGGGTTCTCGCCGTAGCGCCCGTCGGTGGGCCGGATCGAGGGCTCGAAGTACGCGACCCGCCACGGGTCCGGGCCCAGGCTGCGGAGCAGCGTGTGGGGGTTGAACGTGCCCGCCCCGACCTCGGTGTGGTACGGCGTCGTGACCAGGCAGCCGCGGTCCCCCCAGTAGCCTGAGAGGCCCGCGATCACCTGCTGGAACGACATCCCTGCCACTGCCGGAGTGTAACCGGCCCGCACCTGGCCACTCGGGGTTCTTCTTGACCGGGCGCGGGTTCCGGGCATCATCCTGCGAGGATGAGCACCGTCGTCGTCGCGCCCATGCTCGAGACGAAGCTGCGGCCGCCGGGCCGGCGGACCGGCATGGTCCAGCGCGCCGAGCTCATGACCCGCCTGGACGAGGCCAGCGGGCGGCGCCTCACCCTCGTCACCGCGCCCGCCGGCTGGGGCAAGACGACCCTGGTCGGCCACTGGCTGGCCGAGCGCGCGCCGGACGGCGCGGCCTGGGTCGCCCTGGACGTGGCCGACAACGACCCGGCCCGGTTCTGGCGCTACGTGGCCGAGGCCCTGCGCCGGGCGGGGGCCCCGGTGGACGAGCAGGCCGTCGGCGCCCTGGCCGGCGGCGGCGAGACGACCGAGGCGGGGCTCTCGTCGCTGCTCAACGCGCTGGCCGACGCGCCGCGCACGACGCTGCTGGCGCTCGACGACTTCCACCTGATCGCCGACGACGAGATCCACGAGGCGGTCGCCTTCCTCTGCGCGAACGCCCCGGACGGGCTCCGCGTGGTCATGACCAGCCGCACCGACCCGCCCATCGGCCTCGCGCGGCTGCGGGCCCGCGGCGACCTGGCCGAGCTGCGCGCTCCGGACCTGCGCTTCTCGCAGGACGAGGCCGGGCAGCTGCTGGCCGAGGCGGGCCTGGAGCTCGACGGCGACGCCGTCGCCCGGCTGCGCCAGCGCACCGAGGGCTGGGCCGCCGGCCTCTACCTCGCCGGGTTGTCGCTGCGCGGCCGCGAGGACGCGGCGCGCTTCATCTCGGACTTCGCCGGCGACGACCGCCTGGTGGTCGACTACCTCGCCGCCGAGGTGCTCGACGGGCTGCGGCCTGAGCGGCGCGGCTTCCTGCTGCGGACGTCCGTGCTCGGCCGCCTGAGCGGGCCCCTCTGCGACGCCGTCGCCGGGACCAGCGGCTCGGCCCGGGTGCTCGCCGAACTCGAGCGCTCGAACCTGTTCCTCGTGCCGCTCGACAACCGGCGCGAGTGGTACCGCTACCACCACCTCTTCGGCGAGCTGCTGCAGCACGAGCTCACCCTGACCGCGCCCGAGGAGATCCCGGAGCTCCACCGCCGGGCCGCGGCCTGGCATCTGGCCGACGGCTCGATCGACGACGCGGTGCGCCACTCGGCGGCGGCGGGCGACCTCGACCGGACCGCCGACCTGATCGCCGTCCACTGGTCGGACCACCTGCGCCACGGCTGGACCACCACGGCCCAGCGCTGGCTCGAGCTGCTGCCGCCCGAGACCGTCCGCGGCGACGCGCGCCTGTGCCTGGCCGAGGCGTGGCTGGCGATCAACCTCGGCCTGCCCGCGGAGGCCGACCGCTGGCTGGTCGCGGCCGAGGCGGCCGGCGGCCCCGGCGACGACCGCGAGCTGGCCGCCAACGCCATCGCGGCGCGGTCGCTCGAGCGGCTGCTGGCGGGCGACGCCGAGGAGGCCCTGCGGATCGGCCGCGAGGCGCTCGACGCCACCGCAGGGGACGAGTCCTGGTGGCGCGCGGCCGGCTGCCTGGCCGCCGGCATCTCGCTCCACGCGATGGACCGGATGGACGAGTCGTACCCGATCCTCGAGGAGTGCGCCGACGTGGGCCGCCGCACCGGCGCCTGGGCGCCCGCCCTGGTGGCGCTCTGCCACATGGCCGACCAGGACGTCGGGGCCGGCGACCTGCTCGCGGCCGAGCGCCACGCCCGCGAGGCGCTGGACTACGCCGAGGAGGAGCTCCACGCCGAGTACCCCCACGCCGCCGGCGCCCACACCGGTCTGGCCCGGGTGCTCGCCGCCCGGGGCGAGCTCGAGGCCGCCCAGGCCTTCGCCGACCGGGGCGACGAGCTCGCCCACCGCGGGCGCGCCCCCACCGAGATCGCGTACTCGGTCGTGGTGCGGGGCCAGATCGCGGTCGCGCGCGGCGACGCGGCCCTCGCCCGCGCCTGCGCGCGCGAGACCCGGGCGCTGCTCGACTCCGCGCCCGCGCCCGGCAGCCACCTCGCCGCCAAGCTGGCCCAGCTGGAGGCGGGCCTGGCCGCGTCGGCGGCCCCCGCACCGCCCGCAGCGCCGGCGGCCGGGGACCTGACCGACCGCGAGGCGGCGGTGCTGCGGATGCTCGCGGGCACGGCCTCGCTGCGGGAGATCGCCGACGAGCTCTTCGTCTCGCACAACACGGTGAAGACCCAGGTCAAGTCGATCTACCGCAAGCTCGGCGTCGCGACGCGCGCGGACGCCGTCGCCCGCGGGCGCGAGCTGGGCCTCCTGGCCGGCTCGCTCGCCGGAGGCGCCGGGGCCTCGCCCTAGCGCGGGGCCTCGCGGTGGTCGCCGGTCCCACGCGCCGCTGAGGGGGCTCCGGGGAGCCCCCTCGTCCGCGCCCGCGCCGCGTCCCGGGCCTAGGCCCCGGCCGGCTCCGGGTCCCGGCGGGCCGGCTCGGGCGTGTGCTCGTCCGGGCCGAACTCCGAGAGGCCGAACCGCTCGTGGAAGCGCCGCAGCGGGGCCGGCGCCCACCAGTTCCACTTGCCGAGGAGCGCCATCAACGAGGGCACCAGGAGGGCCCGGATGATGGTCGCGTCGATCAGCA
>DATLLV010000028.1:0-13346 GCA_035537655.1 Miltoncostaeaceae bacterium | reverse complement strand
GTCGGCGGGCGCTCGTCGAACGGGATGCCGTTCTTGTTGGCGGTGATGCCGGCGCGCTCGAGGCGCTCCTCGCCCTCGGCGCCGGTGAGCGGCCCCGGCGAGAGGTCGACCAGCACCAGGTGGTTGTCGGTGCCGCCGCTGACCAGGGTGACACCGTTCGCCATGAGCTCCTCGGCGAGGGCGCGGCAGTTGAGGACGGTCGCCTCCTGGCGGGCGCGGAACTCGGAGGTGAGCGCCTGGCCGAGGGCGACGGCCTTGCCCGCGATCACGTGCATCAGCGGGCCGCCCTGAAGGCCCGGGAAGACGGCCCGGTCCACCTTGGTGCCGAGCTCCTCGCTCGACATCACCATGCCGGCGCGCGGGCCGCCGAGGGTCTTGTGGATCGTGGTCGTCACCAGGTCGGCGATGCCGACCGGCGTGGGGTGCTGGTCGGCGGCGACCAGGCCGGCGATGTGGGCCATGTCGACCATGAAGAGCGCGCCGACCTCGTCTGCGATCTCGCGGAAGGCCGGGAAGTCGATGATGCGCGGGTAGGCCGAGGCGCCCGCGACGATCAGCGCGGGGCGCACCTCGCGCGCCATGTCGCGCACCTGGTCCATGTCGATGCGGCAGTCGCCGCGGCGCACGCCGTAGTGGTGGAAGTCGTAGAGCCGGCCGGAGAAGTTGACCTTGAGGCCGTGCGAGAGGTGGCCGCCGTGGGCGAGGGCCATCGCGAGCACGCGGTCGCCGGGCTGCATCACGGCCGCGTAGGCGGCCTCGTTGGCCGACGCCCCCGAGTGCGGCTGGACGTTGACGTGGGCCGCGCCGAAGACCTCCTTGGCGCGGTCGATGGCGAGCTGCTCGGCCTGGTCGACCACCTCGCAGCCGCCGTAGTAGCGCCGGCCCGGGAGCCCCTCGGCGTACTTGTTGGTGAGCACCGAGCCCACCGCCTGGAGCACCGCGTGGCTCGTGAAGTTCTCGCTGGCGATCATCTCGAGCGTCTCGCCCTGGCGCTCGAGCTCCGCCCGCAGGATCGCCGCGACGGCGGGGTCGGCCTCGGCGAGGTCCTGGGAGAGGTAGCTGTCGTCGTCGATGAAGCTCACGCGGGTGCCTCCCCAGGGTCGTCGTGTCCTCTCGCGAGGGTACACCCCGCCTCAGCCAGCGCCCTGGCGAGCGCGGCCGGGTCCGGGCCCTCACGCAGCAGCCGCGCCGGCCCGCCGCCCGCCACCGCGCGCAGGTCGACCACCGCCGAGGCGGTCCCCGCCAGGCGGCCGGCGTCGACGACCGCGGCGCAGCCCTCGCGCAGCGCCTCCGGGACGTCCGCCACGGCCGCCGGGTCGGGCCCGCCGGGCAGGTTGGCGCTCGTGGCGACCAGCGGGAGGTCGAGGCGCGCGAGCGGTCCGTCGACCCGCGGCGCGCGGAGCCCCACCGAGCCCGCCTCGGCCCCGGCCGCGGCGACGTAGCGGCGCTGGGGGTCGGGGACCAGGCACGTCGCCGGCCCCGGCAGCAGGGCCGCCGCCGCCCGTCGGGTTGGCGGCTCGAGGTAGCCGAGCGCCTCGTCGAGCAGCGGCCGCGAGTAGAGCAGCACCTGCGAGGGCCGCTCGCGCGGCCGCCCCTTGAGCTCGTAGAGCGCCGCGACGCCGGGCAGGGAGTCGAGCCACGCCGCCAGGCCGTAGACCGTGTCGGTCGGCAGCAGGGCGACGCCGCCCTCGACCAGGGCGCGCCGCAGGCCGTCCTCGGCGGGGCTCACGCCGGCGCCCGCCCGCCCACGACGCGCGCGATGCCCGCCAGGTCGGCGCGGCCGGCCACGTCGCGCAGCCCCGCCGCGGCCAGCGCGGCCGCGGCCGCCTCGGCCTGGCCCGCGCCCACCTCCACCAGCAGCGCGCCGCCCGGCTCCAGGTGCGCGGGCGCCTCCGCGGCGATCCGATCGATCGCCTCGAGGCCGGTCGGGCCGGCGACCAGGGCCTCGCGCGGCTCGAACGCCAGCTCGGGCGGCGTGGCGTCCATGTCGGCCTCGGCGAGGTAGGGCGGGTTGGCGACGATCGCGTCGAAGCGCCGGCCGGCGACGGCGGCGAAGCCGTCCGAGGTGAGCCACTCGACCGCCAGCCCCAGGCGCTCGCCGTTCGCCCGGGCGCGGGAGAGGGCGGCCTCCGAGCGCTCGAGCCCCGTCACCGCCAGGCCGGGGCCCTCGTCGGCCAGCGCGAGCGCGACGGCACCGCTGCCGGTGCCCCAGTCCAGGACCGTCCCGCCCGGGGGCAGCAGCCCGAGCGCCCACTCCACCAGCAGCTCGGTCTCGGGCCGCGGGACCAGCACCTCGGGGCCGACCGCGATCCGCAGCCGCCGGAAGGCGCGCTCGCCGGTCAGGTGCGCGACCGGCTCGCGGCGGCCGCGACGGGCGACGAGCTCCCGGGCGCGGGCCAGCTCGGCCGCGGTCAGCGGCCGCTCGGAACCCGTGTAGAGGTCGATGCGCTCGACGCCGAGGGCGTGGGCCAGCAGCAGCTCGGCGTCGAGCCGCGCGGACGGCGAGCCGCGCTCGGCCAGGTAGGCCGCGCTGCGGCGCAGCACCTCGCCGACGGTGAGCAGCTGGGTCGCGCCGGTCAGCGGCGCGCGCTGGCCAGGATGAACGACGTGAGCGGGCCGAGCAGGAAGCCGTTCACAGCGTCGGCCACCTCGCGCAGCGAGGACGCCTCGGAGAGGGGCTCGCCCTGGGTGTGGACGAGGCGGATGTAGAGCTTGGACGGCTCCGCGTGCATCGGCTCGACGGCGCACTCCATGGAGGCGTCGCCCGCCTGGCGCCAGATGCGCAGCCCGACGGACACCTCGTCGCCGCCCAGCAGCTCCAGGCGCTCGTCGTCGATCTGCAGGACGCTGCCCGCCAGCAGCTCGCGGACCACCTCGGCGTCCTCGACGTCCCAGACGCCGACGATCGTGACGTCCTCGATCCAGAGCTGACCGATCTCGTAGCGCTCCACCGATTCCTCGACCAGCCCCACAACGCGCTCGAGCCCCTCGCGGTAGCCCAGGCCGGTCACCGCGCACGAGGCGATCTGGGAGGGCCGCAGCACGAACTCGGCCCCGTCCGGGCTCGAGAAGGTCGCGCCGCCGTCCGAGTGGTACTCCAGCCGCCCCAGCCCGTAGCGGTCGCTGATCGATGCGAAGAAGAGCGCGATGTCGTCGCGCGGCATGTCGACGGGGTCGTGCCGGACGGTCAGCCCGAGGAACTCCACGCGCAGGAGGTCCGGGTTGGGCGTCACGACGGCACCTCGGCGGGGGCCTGCTCCTCGAGCAGCCGCCGGCGCTCCTCGGCGGCGAGGGCCTCGGTCAGCGCGTCAAGCCGCCCCTCGAGCACCTGCTCGCGCAGCGGCACGGTCAGCCCCACGCGGTGGTCGGTGACCCGGTTCTGGGGGAAGTTGTAGGTGCGCACCTTCTCGGAGCGGTCGCCGGAGCCGAGCTGCGAGCGCCGGGTCGCGGTGAGCTCCGCGTCCCGCTCGGCCCACCGGCGATCGTAGAGCCGCGCCCGCAGCACCCGCATGGCGCGCTCGTAGTTCTGGAGCTGGCTCTTCTCGTCCTGCATCGACACCACGATCCCGGTGGGCAGGTGGGTCAGGCGGACGGCGGAGTCGGTCGTGTTCACGCTCTGGCCGCCGGGGCCGCTGGAGCGGTAGACGTCGCGCTTGACGTCGTTCGGGTCGATCGTGACGTCGACGTCCCCGACCTCGGGCAGGACCGCCACCGTCGCGGTGGAGGTGTGGATGCGCCCCTGGCTCTCGGTGGCGGGGATCCGCTGCACGCGGTGCACGCCGGCCTCGTGCTTGAAGACGGCGTAGGCGCCGTTGCCCTTCACGCCCAGCGTGGCCTCGCGCAGGCCGCCGGCGTCGGCCTCGCTGGCCGCCATCAGCTCGACGGCGAGGCCGTGCGACTCCGCGTAGCGGCTGTAGATCTCGACCAGGTCGCGCGCGAACAGCGCGGCCTCCTCGCCGCCGGTGCCGGCGCGGATCTCCACGATGGTGTTGCGGTCGTCGTCCGGGTCGGGCTCGATCATCGCCTCGCGGATGCGGGGCGCGAGTTCGGCGAGCTCGGCGCGCGCCTCCTCCAGCAGCGAGCGCACCTCGTCGTCGTCGTCCTCGGCGAGCAGCGCCTCGGCCTCGGCCGCGCGGTCCGCGGCGTCCTCCCAGAGGGCCGCCAGCTCGAACGCCTCGGCCAGGTCCGCCCAGCGCTTGGTGACGGCCGCGTAGCGGGCGCGGTCCGAGGGAAGCTCGGGGTCGCCCAGGGCGTCCGCCAGCTCATCGCGCGTGCGCGCGATCTGCTCGACCAGCGGGCGGACGTCCGTGCTCACGGCGATGTCTCCCGGCCGGGCCGGGCGGTGGTCCGCCCTACCCGCGCCGGCTGCGAGCCAGCTTGCGCTGGAAGCGCTCGACGCGGCCGCCGGAGTCCACCAGCTTCTGCTTGCCCGTGTAGAAGGGGTGGCAGTTGCTGCAGATCTCGACCCGGATGTCGGGCTTGGTGGAGCGCGTCTCGAACTCGTTGCCGCAGGTGCAGCGCACGTGGGCCGTGACGTACTCGGGGTGGATGTCGGTCTTCATGCCGCGACCTTTCGATGTGCACAGGGCGGGGCCGCGCGAACGGCCCCGGACACAGACCAGTTTAGCGCCCCCTCCCAGGGCGGCGCAGCAGGCCTCGCCGGCCCCGCCAGGGGGCGGGCGCACGCGATGCCGCTATGCCTTCCGCTCTTTGACCAGCTCCGTGAGCTTGGGGACGATCTCGTTGAGGTCGCCCACGATGCCCATGTCGCTGAACTCGAAGATCGGCGCGTTCGGGTCCTTGTTGATGGCCACGATCGTCTGCGAGGTCTGCATGCCGACCTTGTGCTGGATGGCCCCCGAGACGCCGGCGCCCAGGTAGAGCTTCGGCGAGACGACCTTGCCGGTCTGGCCGACCTGGGTCGGGTAGGGGTACCAGCCCGAGTCCACCACCGCGCGGGTCGAGGCGACCGCGCCGCCGAGCACCGAGGCCAGCTCCTCGAGGATCGAGAAGTTCTCGGGCGAGCCGAGGCCGCGGCCGCCGGTCACCAGGATCTCGGCCTCCTCGATGGAGGGGCCGACCTGCTCGGCGTGGGCCTGCTCGACCATCTCGGCCTTCGAGGAGAAGTCCTCGAGCTCGACGCCGATCTCCTCGACGGCGGCCTCGCCACCGGTCTCGGCCGGGTCGAACGAGCCGGCGCGGATCAGGCCGAGCTTGGGGTCGGCCGACCATCCCACGTCGGCGAGCACGGTGTCGCCGAGCGCGGAGCGCTTGCCGACCAGCCCGCCGTCGCCCACCTCGAGGTCGGAGAGGTCCCAGTTCAGGCCGGCGCCGAGCCGGGCGGCGAGGCCGCCGGCGACGTCGGCCGCGAGCACCGACGCCCCGAAGAGCACGGTGTCGAAGCCCTGGTCCTGCACGAGCTTGCCGAGGACGTCCACCCGCGGCTGTGGCAGGGGCGCATCCAGGGCGGGGTCGTCGGCGACGAAGACCTTCTTGGCGCCGAAGCGCCCGGCGTCGGCGGCGATCTCGCGCACGCCCGAGCCGATCAGGACGCCCGCGACGTCCGGGTCGAGCTGGGCGGCCTTGGCGAGCACGCCCAGCGCGCCCCGCTGGATCGACGACCCGTGGTGCTCCAGGAAGACGAGCGTGCTCACACGAGCTTCCTTTCCAGGAGGAAGTCGAAGATCTTCTGGGCGCCGCTGCCGTCGTCCTCGATCTTGATCGTCTCCCCGCGCGAGGGCGGCGGGTAGAGCCCGATGACCGTCGTGCGGGAGCCCGCCTCGCCCGCGTCGCCGGCGTCGACGCCGACGTCGGCCAGGCTCTTGACCTCCTGGGGCTTCTTCTTCGCGCCCATGATCCCCTTGAGGGAGGGGTAGCGCGGCTCGTTGAGGGAGTCGGCGACGGCCAGCACGGCCGGCAGCGGCGCGCGGATGGTGTCGTAGCCGAACTCGGTCTGGCGCTTCGCGGTGGCCTGGCCGCCGCCGACCTCGAGCTCCGAGATCTGGGAGACGACCGGCATGCGCAGCTTGTCCGCGACCGCGGCCCAGAGGACGGCGCCGTCGCCGTCGGTGGCCTGCTGGCCGAACAGGACCAGGTCGGGCGACTCGGCCTGGAGCGCCGCGGCGAGCACGGTGGCCGTGGCCACGAGGTCCGAGCCGGCGGCGGCGTCGTCCGACACGAGCACGGCGCGGTCGGCGCCCATGCCGAGGCCCTTGCGGATCGAGTCGAGGGCGCGGCTGGTCCCCATGGAGATCAGGACGACCTCGCCGTCGCCCTCGGCCTCCTTCAGGCGCAGCGCCTGCTCGACCGCGTGGAGGTCGTACTGGTTCAGGGACCGGTCGCCCGAGCGGTCCATCCGCTTGGTGCCGGGGTCGATCCGGCGGTTCGGGCCGGGGTCCGGCACCTCCTTGACGCAGACCGCGATCTTCATTCAGCCCCCTCGTGCGTTCGGGAAATCGTGCGGGATGCTATCGGCGCGGATCAGCGTCCGCGGAACCGCGGCGCGCGCTTCTCGAAGAAGGCGGCCATGCCCTCGCGCTGGTCCTCGGTGGCGAAGGCGAGGGCGAACAGGTCGAGCTCACGGGCGAGGTTGCCGGCCTGGTCGCCGTCGCCCGCGCGGTTGATCATCGCCTTGGCGGCGGCGACCGCCCAGCCGGGCCGCGAGGCGATCTCGGCCGCGAGCTCCACCGCCCGCTCCACGAGCTCCTCGTGCGGGTGGACCCGCTCGACCAGTCCGATCGACAGCGCCTCCTCGGCGCCGACGCGGCGCCCCGTGAGGATGAGCTCCTTCGCCCGCCCCGGGCCCACGACGCGCGGCATCCGCTGGGTGCCGCCCCAGCCGGGGAAGATCCCCAGGGTCACCTCGGGCAGGCCGATCTGGGCGCGGTCCGAGGCCACGCGGATGTCGCAGGCCAGCGCCAGCTCGCAGCCGCCGCCCAGGGCGTAGCCGTTGACGGCCGCGATGACCGGCGTGGACATCGACTCGATCAGGTCGAAGGCGCGGTGCCCGCGAGCGGCGAAGGCGCGCGCCTCGAGCGGCGACGCCTCGCGCACCAGCGACACGTCGGCGCCGGCCGAGAACGCCTTGTCGCCCGCGCCCGTGATCACGGCGGCGCCGACGCCATCGTCGGCCTCGACCGCCCCGAGGCGGGCGATCAGGTCCTCGAGCATGTCCGGCGACAGCGTGTTCAGCCGGTCGGGCCGGTCGAGCGTGAGCAGGGCGACCCGGTCCCGGGCCTCGAAGGCGACGGGCACGGCTAGGCGGCGCGCGCGCCGACCTTGGCACGGATGAAGTCGACCATGTCCTGCACCGGCGCGCCGGGAGTGAAGACCGCGGCCACCCCGTGCTCCTTGAGCGTCGGGATGTCGTCGTGCGGGATCGTGCCGCCGACGATCACCAGCACGTCGCCCGCGTCCTCGTCGCGCAGCAGCTGGATGACCCGCGGGACCAGCGTCAGGTGGGCGCCGGAGAGGATCGAGAGGCCGACCGCGTCGGCGTCCTCCTGCACCACGGTCGCCGCGATCTGCTGCGGCGTCTGGTGGAGGCCGGTGTAGATGACCTCCATGCCGGCGTCGCGAAGGCTGCGGGCGATGATCTTCGCGCCCCGGTCGTGGCCGTCCAGGCCGGGCTTCGCGATGACGACGCGGATCGGGCGGTCGACCGGGCTGCCGATGCTCATGGGGGGTCGAGTCTGACACACCCCGCGTAACCTTCGTGGCCCCCCGTCCCAGGAGCCACGCATGGCCACCACGCTGCGCAAGTCCGCCGACCCCCTGGCCGCGAAGGCCGACCTCCTCGTCGTCAGCGTCCCGTCGCCGCCCTCGCTCCACGGGGTCGCGGCGGCGGTCGACGCCGCGCTCGGGGGGGTGGTCGCCCGCGCCATCAAGGACGGCGAGGTCGACGGCAAGGCGAGGTCGGCCGTCGTCTTCCACGCGGCCGGCGGGGTCGCCGCGCCGCGCGTCGTGGTGGTCGGGACCGGCGACGGCGAGGGCGAGGACTGGCGCGCCGCCGGCGCGGCCGCGGCGGGGGCCGCCGCGCGCGTCAAGGCCCGCAGCCTCGCCCTGGCGCCGCCGCCCGAGGCCGGCGCCGCCGAGGTCGGCGCGCTGGTCGAGGGGCTGGGCACCGGCCTCTACCGCTTCGACCGCTACAAGACGAACGGCGACGCCGGGAAGGACGCGCCACGGGTGGGCCGGGTCGCGGTGCACTCGCCGTCGGTCGCGACCGCCGACCTGCGCCGCGCCGACCTGGTGGTGGCGGCCGTGAACGCGGCGCGCGACCTCGGGAACACCCCGTCGAGCGACCTCACCCCCACCGCCCTCGCCGACCACGCGAAGGCGCTGGCCGACGCGACGCCCGGGCTGACCTGCACGGTCCTCGGGCGCAACCGCCTGGAGAAGCTCGGCGCGGGCGCGCTGCTGGGCGTCGCGAAGGGCTCCGACGAGCCGCCGCGCATGATCGTGCTGCGCTACCGCCCGAAGACGGTCGCCCGCGCGGGCGAGGTGCTGGGGCTGGTCGGCAAGGCGGTCACCTTCGACAGCGGCGGCATCTCGATCAAGCCGTCGGGCGGCATGGAGGAGATGAAGCTCGACATGGGCGGCGGCGCCGCGGTGCTCGAGGGAACGGCCCTGGTGGCGGCGCTCGGACTGCCCGTCGAGATCCTGGCCGTGGTGCCGGCGACCGAGAACATGCCGAGCGGCCACGCCACCAAGCCGGGCGACGTGCTCACGGCCATGAACGGGCGCACCATCGAGGTGATCAACACCGACGCCGAGGGCCGCCTGATCCTGGCCGACGCGCTCGCCTACGCCGCCCGCGAGGGCGCGACCCGGATGATCGACTTCGCGACCCTGACCGGCGCGATCGTCGTGGCGCTCGGCGAGGTCTACGCCGGCCTGTTCGGCTCGGACGACGACTGGACCGCGCTGGTGCGCGAGGCGGCCGACGACTCGGGCGACCTCGTGTGGCCCATGCCCCTGCACGACCGCTACCGGCCCCTGATCGAGAGCAAGGTCGCCGACCTGACCAACTCGTCCAACAAGCGCCAGGCCGGGCCCGTCTACGCGGCCCAGTTCCTGCGCGAGTTCACCGACGGCCTGCCCTGGTGCCACATCGACATCGCCGGGACCGGCATGGTCAACGGCCAGGGCACGGGGTTCGGCGTGCGCCTGATCCTGGCGGTGGCCGAGCGCCTCTCGGGGGCGCCGACGGCCTGACGCCGTGGCCGCCTGGGTCATCCTCATCGGCTTCGCGATCGCCGTCGCCGGCGTGATCGTGAAGGTCGGCCTGGACGTGCGGTCCGACCTGCGCGAGGACCGCGAGGCTCACGGCGGCCGTCAGACGCGCGACGCGGCGGTGCGGGCCTTGCTGATCGCGGCCGTGGTCGCCGTGCTGGTGCTGGCCATCGTGGTCTGGCCGCTGATCCTGGGTGACTAGCGCCCGGCCCGCCGCGAGGGCTCGAGCCCGGCGCGCTCGAGCACCCGGTCGACCGCCGCCGCCGGGTCGAGGCGGCGGTCGGCGACCTCGTCGATCAGGGCGTCGACGAACGCCCCGTCGGCCGCGGCGTCCACCCGCCGCGCCAGGCGGTCGGCGGCCAG
This sequence comes from Miltoncostaeaceae bacterium, assembly GCA_035537655.1. GTDB lineage: Bacteria > Actinomycetota > Thermoleophilia > Miltoncostaeales > Miltoncostaeaceae > DATAGF01. The sequence goes on along the minus strand of DATLLV010000028.1, from coordinate 3,752 downwards.
GGCGCGCAGCTGGCGGGCGAGGCCCTCGCGGCGGCGCGCGTCCAGGCGGCCCTCCTCGGCCAGGAAGGCGCGGTGGCGCTCCACCTCCGCCCAGAGCTCGGCGAGCCCGGTCCCCTCGAGGGCCGAGACCTCGACGATCGGGGGCTCCCACGGCCCGGCCGGGACCAGCCCGAGGGCCGTGCGCAGGTCCGAGACCAGCGCGTCGGCGCCCGGCCGGTCGGCCTTCGTCACCGCCAGCACGTCGGGGATCTCCATCAGCCCCGCCTTGATGGCCTGGACGCCGTCGCCGCTGCCCGGCATCAGCGCGAGCACGACGGTCTCGGCCAGCGAGCGGACCTCGACCTCGTTCTGCCCCGAGCCGACGGTCTCGACCAGCACCACGTCGAAGCCGGCGGCGTCGAGCACCAGCACCGCGTCGGCCGTGGCCTCCGCCAGCCCGCCCTGGTGGCCGCGGCTGGCCATGGAGCGGATGAACACGCCCGGGTCGAGGAAGTGGTCGGCCAGGCGGATGCGGTCGCCCAGCACCGCGCCCCGCGTGAACGGGCTGGTGGGGTCGACGCTCACGACCGCCACCGACCGGCCGGCCGCGCGCAGGTGTCCGGCGAGGCCGCCGATCAGGGTGCTCTTGCCGGCCCCCGGCGGGCCCGTGACGCCGACCCGCCACGCGCGGCCCGTGTCCGGGTGCAGCGCGGCGACCATCGCGCGGGCCTCGGGGCCGAGCCGCTCGGCCGTGCTGATGGCGCGCCCGATGGCCCGCCGCTCGCCCGCGCGGACCCCGGCGATCACGGCGTCGAGGCTCACGCCACCTCGGCGAGCGCCTCGGCCGCGGCGGCCAGGAAGCGCGCGTTCTCCTCGGCGAAGCCGATCGTCACGCGCAGCGCCGAGGGTGCTCCGAAGGCCCGGACCGGCCGCACGATCACCCCGCGCGCCAGCAACGCCGCGTTGACCGCCAGGGCGCGCTCGGGGCTCCCGAGGTCGACCAGGATGAAGTTGGCCTCGCTGGGCAGCGGCGCCAGGCCGAGCCCGCGCAGGCCCGCCACCACGGTCTCGCGCTCGGTCGCGTTCAGGCTCACCCGCTCCGGCAGCAGGGCGTCGGCCTCGGCCAGGCTGGCGACCGCGGCGGCCTGGGCCACGCTGTTCACGTCGAAGACGTTGCGCGCGATGCCCAGGTCGCGCACCAGCTCGGCGGGCCCCATCAGGTAGCCGACGCGCAGGCCCGCCAGGCCGAAGGCCTTGCTGAACGTGCGCGTGGCCGCGAGCGGCCGGCCCTCGGCGACCAGGCGCGCGGCGTCGTGGGCGCCCTCGGGCAGGTACTCGAAGTAGGCCTCGTCGACCACCGGGAGCACGTGGCCGGGCAGCGCGTCGAGGAAGGCCGTCAGGGCCGCGGCGGACACGGCGCCGCCGGTCGGGTTGTTGGGGCTCACGACCACCGCCAGCTTGGTCCGCGAGGTGACCCGCTCGAGCAGGGCGTCGAGGTCGTAGGCACCGTCGGGCCCCAGGGGCGCGTAGACGCCGGTGGCGCCCTGCACCTCGAGGCCGATGCGCCAGGAGAGGAACGAGGGCCAGGCCATCACGAGCTCGTCGCCGGGGTCGAGCAGCGCCAGGCACAGCAGCCGGATGAGGCCGTCGACGCCCGCGCCCGGCAGCACCTGGGACGCGTCCAGGCCGGTGCGCGCGGCGATCGCGTCGCGCAGCTCCCAGGCGCCGGCGTCGGGGTAGACGCGCACGCCCGCGGCGACCGCCTCGATGGCGGCGATGGCGCCGGGCATCGGCGGGAACGGGCCCTCGTTGGACGAGAGCCGGATCACCGACTCGACCCCCAGCTCGCGCCGCACGTCCGCGACCGGACGGCCGGGCTCGTAGGCCTCGACGCCCGCCAGGGCGGGGCGGGCGAGTCCCGGGGGCAGCGACGTCGTCGGGCGCATGGGGCGCGATCGTAGAGGACGCCCGGCTAGGGTCGCGGCGTCACCTCGAGCCCTGGAGCCGGCCCATGATGATCACGGAGCGCAGCAAGAGCGTCATCCCGTTCCGCCCCGCGGACGCGGCCCGCGTGGGCGACGGGTGCTTCTACCTGGACACGATCGTCTGGCTCAACGGCGACCGCGTCGAGATGGGCGACCGGGTGGGTTTCAACTACGGGTGCTACGTCAACGGTTACGGCGGGCTGACGATCGGCGACCGGAGCATCTTCGGGCCCTACACGATGATCCACACCGCGAACCACGAGATGGACCCCGGCACGCCGATCCCCGACCAGGGCTGGACGCCGGGCGCCGTGACCGTGGCGGCCGACTGCTGGATCGGGATGGGCGTCTGCATCCTCCCCGGGGTGACCATCGGCGAGGGATGCATCGTGGGCGCCGGCGCCGTCGTCGCCAAGGATCTCCAGCCGTGGTCGCTCGCAGTCGGCAACCCGGCCCGGGCCATCCGCAACCGCCGCGCGGCGCCCGCGTGAGGGTCCTCTTCCTCCAGCGCCAGCCCTGCATCCGTGCCCTGAAGTACGCCCTCGCCCTCCGCGACGCCCGCCCGGAGATCGCGCTGGGCTTCGCCTACCAGGGCCGCACCCTGACCGAGTGGTACGGCTCGGGCGACGACCTGTTCGACGGCTGGTGGCGGCTGGCCGCCGACGACCCGGCGGCCGGGCTGCGGGCGGCGATCGCCGCCTTCAGGCCCACCCTGATCCACAGCCACAACCTGCCGGACCTGCTCACCGTGCTCGCGCTCGAGGTGGTGGAGGGCGAGGTGCCGGTGATCCACGACTCGCACGACCTCCAGAGCCTGCGGCGCACGCCCTACGAGGACGGCTTCGACGACCCCGACGACCCGGAGGCGCTCGAGCGGGCGGCCGTGGAGGGGTGCGCCGCCCTCATCGCCATCTCGGAGGAGATGCTGGCCGCGATCGCGGCGCGTCACCGGCCCCCGGCGATGACGCTGCTGTTCGCCAACTACGCCCTCGCGCGCGACGTGACCCCCTTCCCGAGGGCGGGCCGGCGCGACGGGCCGCTGCGGGTCGTCTACCAGGGCAGCCTGTCGGCAAACGGCAGCCACTACGACCTGCGCGAGGGCTTCGCCGCGCTGGCCGCCACCGGCAGCGAGATCGACGTCTTCCCCAACCGCGACGCCCCCGAGTACCGCGAGCTGGCCGCCCGCACGCCCGGCATGCGCCTTATGGAGACCCTCGAGCCCGCCGCCCTCATGCGCCGCCTGCCGGCCTACGACATCGGCTGGGCGGTCTTCAACCCGCGCCTGAACGCGGCCCACCTCGACACCGCGCTCCCCAACAAGGCCTTCGAGTACCTCGCCTCGGGGCTGCCCATCGCCGCGGGGCCGCACGCCGCGCTGCGGCGGCTGGTGGAGGACCGCGGTGTCGGCGTCGTCGTCGAGGACCTCGCCGACCTGCCCGAGGCGCTGACCGGGGCGCCCCTGGCGGCGATGCGCCGGCGGGTCCTGGCGGACCGCGCGATGTTCACCGTCGAGGGCCACATCGGAGAGCTCCTGGGGCTCTACCGGGAGGTCGCCGCGGCCGCCGTGGCGGCCTGACGCCGGCGGGCCGGGCGCCCCCGCTCCGCACTACACTGCCCGCCGTGGACGACCTCATGGATCTGGGGCTCTTCCCCCTCGACCTGGTGGTCCTCCCGGGCGAGAAGGTGCCGCTCCACCTGTTCGAGCCGCGCTACCGCCAGCTCTACGCGGACTGCGTGCTCGAGGACCGGCCGTTCGTGATCCTCCAGGCCGGCCCGACGGGGCCCGCC
>DATLLV010000027.1:0-3741 GCA_035537655.1 Miltoncostaeaceae bacterium | reverse complement strand
CGCTCGCGCGGCGAGACCAGGTCGCCGACCGCGGCCATGGCCAGCGCCATCAGGCCGCCGGCGGCCGCGCCCTGCACGCTGCGCGCCACGATGAGCTCGGTGATGTCCTGGGTCAGGCCGCAGAGGGCCGATGCCGCCAGGAACAGCGTCAGCGACGCCTCGAGCAGGCGCTTACGCCCGTGGCGGTCGCCGAGCTTGCCCCACAGCGGCGTGGTCGCCGCCGCGGCGATCACGTACGCCGTCACGACCCATGAGACATCGGTGACGCTGCCGAGGTCGGCGGCGATGGTGGGAAGAGCGGTCGCCAGGATCGTCTGGTCGAGGACGGCCGGGAGCATCGCCAGCACGATGACCGCGAAGCCCAGCGCGATCGACGACGCCCGCGCTCGCGCCCCGACGGGGGCTGGCTGCGTCGGCGACTCGGCGGTGGCGTTCATCAGAACCTCCCCTTCCCGCTGCGGATGCGCGATACTTGAGCCTGCCCATTAATAAGGTGGCTCTAAAAGTAGAGTCACTCTAACAATGGTCAGGGGACGGCGCAATGGCCGACGACCTGGGGCGGCGCGAGCGCAAGAAGCAGCAGACCCGCGAGCGCATCGCCGAGACCGCGCGGGGCCTCTTCGGTGAGCGGGGCTTCGAGCGCGTGACCGTGGCCGAGATCGCGCGGGAGGCCGACGTCGCGGAGCAGACGGTCTACAACTACTTCCCGACCAAGGAGGACCTGGTCTACTGGCGGCTGGAGTCCTTCGAGGAGGCGCTCCTGGGCGCGGTCCGCGACCGCGAGCCCGGTGAGTCCATGCCCGCCGCCTTCGGGCGTTGGCTGCTCGCCCAGCGGGGGCTGCTGGGCGAGACGCCGCTCAGCCCCGAGCTCGTCGCGCTGACCCGGATGATCACCGAGAGCCCGTCCCTGCTCGACCGCGAACGCCAGATCTTCGCCCGCTACGCGGACTCGCTGGCCGGCCTGATCGCCGAGGAGACCGGGGCCGCCCCGGGCGACGTCGTCCCCGTCGTCACGGCGAACGCCCTGCTGGGCGTCCACCGCGCCCTGATCGACTACGCCCGGAGGCGGATCCTCGAGGGGGCGCGCAACCCGGAGCTCAAGCGCGACGTGCGCGCTCAGGCAGAGGCGGCGCTCACGGCGCTCGAGGCCGGCTTCGGCGCGGCGCGCACGAGCGGCGCCAGCAGCAGGCGCTGAACGCCGATGCTCAGCAGCGGGGCGTGGGCCTCGCGGTCGTAGGCGCGCGCCAGCCGGGCGAACTCGCGCGGGTCGCGCGGCAGCCCCCGCCTGGTCAGCCGCCCGGCGTGGGCCAGGGCGACCACCTCGGCGAGCATCCGCTCCATGTTCAGGGCGGGGCGGACCTCGACCCGCAGGCGGGCCTCGTCGGGGCCCGGGTTGGCGAAGGAATGGGCCACGCCCGGGGCGACCTCGACCACGTCGCCGGGGCCGGCGAGCCGGGTGCGGAGGCCGAGCCGGAAGCGCATGCGCCCCTCGACGACCTCGAAGCGCTCGGTCTGGATGGGGTGGACGTGCGGGATCGGGACGGCCCCGCCGGGGCGGAGGGCGAAGTCGAACGCGAGCAGCTCGCCGCCGGTGCTGGCCGCGGTGTGGGTGAAGGTGAAGCGCTCGCCCGTCACCGGGTTCTCGAGCGCGTCGCCGGGGAGGATGGGGCGGTGATGTGTGGTCATGACGGTCAGTCAAGCCGGACGAGGCGAGACGATCCATGGCCGATTTGCTCGAAGTCATTCGCGAGCGTCTAGACTGGGCCCATGGACGGGGTCGCGGCACTCCTGGACGGGCCGCGGGCGCGCGGGGCCTTCCTGCTGCGCTCGAGCATGGACCCGCCGTGGTCGCTGCGCATCGAGGACGAGGCGCCCCTGACCCTCGTCGCCGTGGTGCGCGGAGCGGCGTGGCTGCTGCCGGACGGCGAGGCCCCCGAGCGCCTGGGTCCGGGCGACGTCGCGGTCATCCGGGGGCCCGACCCCTACTCCGTCGCCGACGACCCGGCGACCGAGCCGCAGGTCCGGATCCTGCCGGGGCAGCGCTGCGTGACCCCGGACGGCCGCGAGGTCACCGGCATGGCCGACCTCGGCGTGCGCACCTGGGGCAACAGCCCCGACGGCGCGACGGTCATGCTGACCGGCACCTACCTGCTCGAGGGCGAGGTCAGCGGCCGCCTGCTGCGGGCGCTGCCGCCCCGCCTGGCGATGCGCGGCGACGCCTGGGAGTCGCCTCTGATCCCCCTGCTCGCATCCGAGATCGTGGTCGACCAGCCGGGCCAGGAGGCCGTCCTCGACCGGCTGCTCGACCTGCTGCTGATCGCCGTCCTGCGGGCGTGGTTCGCCCGCCCCGAGGCCGCGGCGCCGGGCTGGTACCGGGCCCACGCCGACCCGGTGGTCGGGCCGGCGCTGCGGCTGCTGCACAACGCGCCCGAGCACCCCTGGACCCTGGCCGAGCTCGCCGCCGCCTGCGGCGCCTCGCGCGCGGCGATGGCCCGCCGCTTCAGCGAGCTGGTGGGCGAGCCGCCGATGGCCTTCCTCACCGGGTGGCGGATCGCGCTCGCGGCCGACCTGCTGCTGGAGCCGGGCGCGACCGTCGGCTCAGTGGCCCCGCGGGTGGGCTACGGCAGCCCCTACGCCCTGAGCACCGCCTTCAAGCGCGTCCGCGGGATCAGCCCGGCGGAGTTTCGCACGACCGCCCGCGCCGCGTAGGCGACAAGCCGGTCCCGGCAGTCACCGACGCATGCGCGTCGGCGCCAACCCGCCGGGCCCGGCAGACGGCGGCACCGGCTGACCGCCGGGAACGGCCGCCGACTACTTCAGAGCCAGCCCCGCGTGACCAGGGATTCGGCGATCTGCACGGCGTTGGTCGCGGCGCCCTTGCGAAGGTTGTCGCTGACCACCCAGAGCGCCAGGCCCCGGGGGTGGGAGGCGTCCTCGCGGATCCGCCCCACCAGCACCTCGTCCCGTCCGGCCGCCTCGCGGGGCAGCGGGTAGCGCGACGCCGCGGGCTCGTCGACCAGCACCACTCCGGGCGCGGCCATCAGCAGGTTGCGGGCGTCGTCGGCGGTGAGCTCGTCGGTCGTCTCGATGTGGACCGCCTGGGAGTGCGCGTAGAGCACCGGGACGCGGACGCAGGTGGCGCTGACCCGCAGCTCCGGCAGGCCCATCATCTTGCGCGTCTCGTCGCCGACCTTCTGCTCCTCGCCGGTGTAGCCGTCGTCGTTGAAGTCGCCGATGTGCGGCAGCACGTTGAAGGCGATCGGGTGGGGGTAGACGGCGGGCTCGGGCTCGTCGCCGGCCAGCAGGCCGGCCGTGCCCTCGATCAGCTCGGTCACGGCCGCCTGGCCGGTGCCGCTGACCGACTGGTAGCTCGAGACCACCACCCGCTCGAGGCCGACGGCGTCGGCGATCGGCTTCAGCGCCACGACCAGCGGGGCGGCGACGCAGTTGGGGTTGGCGACGATCCCGCTGTGGCCCTGGAGGTCGTCCTCGTTGACCTCGGGCACGACCAGCGGCACCTCGGGGGCCATCCGGTAGGCGCTGGAGTTGTCGATCACCACGGCGCCTGCCTCGACCGCCGCCGGCGCGAACTCGCGCGAGCGGGTCGCGCCCGCGGAGAAGAGCGCGATGTCGATGCCGTCGAACGACCCCTCGGTGAGCCGGCGCACGGTGCGCGGCCGGCCGAGGTAGTCGAGCTCGACGCCCTCGCTGCGCGCCGAGGCCAGCGGCCGCAGCTCGGTG
>DATLLV010000026.1:0-8143 GCA_035537655.1 Miltoncostaeaceae bacterium | reverse complement strand
ACTCGCTGCCGCTCGGGGCGGGCGGCCATTTCGTCCGGATGACGGGCGGGCCTACGAGGCCATGGCGCCGGGCTGGCGCGGAGGGCGGCGGGCCATGCGCGGTAGGCGGACTTCCAGCGAGTGCTGAATCGTGGGCCCGTGGAGCGGCGGTGAGGGCTCAGGCGCGGGCCGCGACGAGTCGCTCGAGCGCCATCGCCGGAGCAGCCGGAGTTGGCCGTGACCGGCTCGCCGCGACGACGCGGGGCGTGATCGGAGACGAAGATGCCGATCCCCGCCGCCCGTCGCCGAGCCTCGCTTGCGCGGTCAGGCGGGGCGGGGGCGGCGGATGACGTCCATCAGGTCAGGCTGCGGAGGCCAGAAGCTGGCGGGGCCCTCCGGATTCCCGCTTCCTGCAATGCGCAGCCCCATATCGATTGCGACCCTGAAGCCATGCAGCTCCGGTGTCTCATCGATGACAAGAGGGCGTTCCTCGAGGCGGCGCACGTCTCCTCGAGCGAGGTGGGCTCGGGGCGGAGCCGGCGACCGGCTGGCTCACCGGAGTCGCCGTGGATGGCCACGGCTTCGTCCTCACGGACGTGCACCTCACTCCAGACGACCTCGACGGCGCCTGGGCCGCGCTCGGGCGATCGCCACTCCCGTTCGAGACGAGCGTTCCCGCGGTGTTCGCCGCCGGCGAGGTCCGGCACGGGTCGATGAAGCGAGTCGCGTCCGCAGTCGGCGAGGGCGCGAGCGCCGTGAGCTCGGCGCTCGTGACGCGACCACGTTCCCGGATCGCTCGACGTCAGCCCGCGCAACCGGCTCGACCGCCGCATCGGCCGACCACGCGGCGGGGTGCGGTCGTCGGCAGCGTGCTTCTCGGAGCCGCGTCCGGCCTCCGCAGCCAGCTCGGCGTGGCGACCCTGGTGGCGCGCTCTGACCCGTCCCTCCCCGCGCCGCTCAGGCGGCCGTGGACCAGGCGGCTCTTGGTGGCGGCGGCGGCCGGCGAGCTCGTCGTCGACAAGCTGCCCGCCACTCCCAGCAGGCTCGCGCCGCCGGGGTTGGTGAGCCGACTGGCCCTGGGGGCGCTGGCCGCCGGTCTCTTCGCGCAGACCCGGCACGCACCGTGGCTTCCGGCCGCCGCCGTCGGCGCCTCGAGCGCGGCCGTCGCGGCCAAGCTCGGCCATGACGTGCGAGCGAGACTCGCCCGCCATGGGCCCGACCCGGCCGTCGCCGTCGTCGAGGACGCCCTGGCGCTCGGGCTGGCGGCCGCGGGCGCCTCACGCTGATGAGCGGCTGCGGCGCGCCGACCGCGCCGATGACCTCCGGTGCCCAACTCGGCGTCGTCCCGGTCGTCGCAGCGACGCCGACGTTGTCGAAGGTCACGACGCGCCGGGCCGCGGCGAGCGCGTCGACGAGCGCAGGGTCCCAGTTGTCGAGGCGCTCCACCGCTCCCGACGGAGTGGGGAACGACACAAGCGCACCACACACCGCCGGCTCGATCAGGTCCCAGCCGGCGTAGCGGCCGGCTACCTCAGCACCGACACCGGGTCGATCATGTTCTCGAGGCGGTAGCCGCCTCCGAGCGTCTTCCAGAGCTCGATGTGCACGTGGGGCGGTCCGTCGCGCCACCCCGCGACGGTCGCCACCAGGGCGCCCGCCCGCGCGCGATCGCCCACGCCGACGCGCGGGATGACGTGCCGGAAGACCCAGACCCTGCCGGAGCGCTCCTGGATCTTCACGGTGCCCCCGAAGACCTGCCCGGTGAGCCGCTGGCTCGGCCTTGCCTCGACCACCGCGCCGTCGATCGGCGCGCGGACGGGCGTGCCGCCGGGGGCGAACCAGTCCTTCGCGGCGTGGTACTTGCGGCCGTCGGCCGAGGGTGCGCCCTCCGGGTCGACGACCCTGAACTCAGAGCCGTGCCCCATCGAGACCGGCAGCGGCGCCACGTAGCCCTTGGCGCCCGCCGGGAACGTGCCGACCCGCTCGGCCGCGCGGCGGCGGAAGTCCGCGGGCTGCGCCGCCCGGCCCAGCAGCCACGCGCGGCCCTGGAGGCCGAGGCGGCCGTTGACGTGGTTCTTCGGGAAGCCGAAGCGCCACTTCCACAGCTCAACAGCGGCGGCGGTGTCCGGCCCGTAGATCCCGTCGAGGGCTCGGCCCTTGAAACCGAGCGCGCGCTGCGCCTCCCTGACGTCCTCGCCCTCCAGCCACTGGGCCTCGGTCGGCTTGAGCTCAAGCGCACGCATCGCTCCACCCCGTGTCCGGCGCCGGCGGTCATCGCCGGACGCGCTTGGGCACGTTCCTCGCCGATGCGGACGGGCCGTGTCAAGCGCCGGACGGGGAGGGCGACGGCCGCCAGGGCCCCGCGTCGAGCGCCTCGCGCAGGGCGCGGACGCCGTCGCGCAGCACCGGCGGCCCGTGGGTGACCAGCACCCGCTCGGCGCCGAGCTCGAGCAGCGGCTCCAGGCTGGGGCGGAGGCGCCGCTCGTACCAGCCGGGCTTCGTGTCGCCCTGCACCCAGACGCGCAGGCCGCCCTCCGCGCCGACCACGGCGTCGCCGAAGGCGAGCGCGCCGGGGCCGGGCAGCAGCAGCGGCGCCTCCTGGCGCCGGGGGCTGCCGATGGTGTGGAGCGTCGCCCGGTGCGGCAGCCGGTCGCCCGGTTCGACCGGCCGGAAGGGCGCGTCGGGCGGCAGGCGCCTCGCCGTCGCCGGGTGGCCCAGGATCGTGACGTCGTCCCAGCGCCGGGCCAGGTCGGCCGCGCTGCGGGCGTGGTACGGGATCGTCACGAAGATCGTGACCGGCCCCTCGGCGAGCGCGTCGAGCGCGGGCAGGTCGTCGTCGTCGACGAGCGGGTCGATCAACGCCAGCCCCTCGTCGTCGCGCAGCGCGTAGCCGGCCACCTCGTCGCCGAAGCCGGCCGGGTGCCACTCCGGGTGCCGGGCGGTGAACCGCCAGAGGCCGTCGCCGAGCGCCTGCACGGCCCGGACGCTAGCGGGACCCGTCCAGGCGCTCGACCGTGGGGTCGGGCCAGGCGCAGGGCATGCGCCAGAACGCGTCGTCGCCGAGCAGGGCGACGCCGTCGGCGTCGAAGAGGGCGGGGTCGACCCGATCGTCGGCGCGGGCGCGATGGATGGCGCCGCCGACGACCCGCCCCCGGCGGTACACGTACGCCCACGTCCGCCGCTCGGCGACGAACTCACGCGCCATTCGCCGCGCCTCGTCCCCCGCGATCCGCTGGGCGAGGACCCGGCCCACCCACCGGCCGGCCCCGTCATCCCAGCTCACGCCCTCCATGGCGTATGCGCGGCGGTCGCCGAACGCCATCCTCGATCGCCCTCCTTGGCGCCACCGCTCTGCGGCCTCTGGCGCGACCGGAGTTCTACACCCTGGTCAAGGACGGCGGGTCAGCGGTCGAGCGAGTCGCCGATGAGCCAGAGGGTCGGCGGCCACAACCCCACGAACAGGGCCCGCCGCTCGGCGTTGCCGCGCTCGTCCTGGTCGACCGTCTTTGCGCGGATCCAGAGGCCGACGCACAGGCCCACCGACGCCAGCGACGCGGCGTGCAGGTGGCCGGCGCGCAGGCCGGTGCGGCGGATGAGGGCGACGACCATCGCCCACTCTCTACCCGGCCGCCGGACCGGCCTCACCGGATCAACGCGGGCGCGCGTCGGGTACACCACCCACGTGGACGCGCCCATCCCCCTCCGCCGCCGCGTCGGCATCGTGGCCCGCTGGCCGATCGGCATCGCCCTCACCTGCTGGCGCTACATGTGGCGCACCACGCCGCTGCACCGCGGCGAGCGGCGCGCGCCCGCCACCGAGGCGGCCGTGCCGCCGCTGCCCGCCGGGGCGGCCGCCGATGGCGTCCAGCGGCCGCAGGACGGCGTCGGGCCGCTCTTCCACCGCCGCTACCGGGCCCGGATCCGCGACGCCGACGCGACGCCCCGGGAGCTGTTCGCCCGCCTGCTGGAGAACCCGGACGTCGCCGCGCCGAGCGAGTTCGCGACCTTCGTCAAGACCGGCCGCGAGCCCGGCCCGATGCGCGCCGGCGACGAGTACGTGGTCCGCATGCCCGGACCCTGGGACGGGCCGGTCCGCGCGGTGGAGGTGGGCCCGACGTCGTTCCGCCTGGTCACCCTCCGCGGCCACCTGGAGGCCGGGCAGATCTTGTTCAGCGCCGCGGAAGACGACGGCATGCTGGCCGTCGAGATCGAGTCCTGGGCGACCAGCGGCGACCGCCTGAGCCGCCTGCTCTACCAGCGCCTGCGCATGTCGAAGGAGATCCAGCTCCACATGTGGACCTCGTTCCTCGAGCGGGCCGCCGCCCTCGCCGGCGGCCGCCTGACCGGGGGCATCGAGATCCGCACCGTCCGCTACGAGGGGGGCGCCGGCCTCTCGCCCGGCGCGCGGCGGGCGCTCGACGCCGCCCGCCGCACGCCCGAGAACTTCGACCCGGCCGAGGCCGCCGCGGCGCCCGCGCGCCTGGGCTGGCGGCGGGACGAGCGCTGGCAGGGCCTGCCCTCCGAGGCGCCGGGCGAGCCCGTGCCCGGCGGCCCGTTCGAGGTCGCCCGCGGCCTGGTGCGCGACTACGCCTTCTCGCCGCCGCAGATGGTCCGCGCGACCTTCGACCCCGCCGAGCCGCTCGAGGGGCGGCCGATGCTGCTGGAGCTGCGCTACGCCGGTCTGCGCCTGCGTGCGGGCGTGCGCGTTGCCCGGGTGATCGACGAGGTCGCCGACGGTCCCGAGGGGCAGGAGCGCGTCTGGGGCTGGGCCTACCGCACGCTGCGCGGCCATCCGGAGGCGGGCGAGCGGGCCTTCGAGGTCCGCAAGCGCCTGGCCACCGGCGAGGTACGCTTCCGCACCCACGCGGTCTCGCGCGTCGCCTCGCGCAACCCGCTCTGGCGCCTCGTCTTCCGGGCGCTCGGGCGACGCCGCCAGGCGGCCTGGGCGCGCCGCGTCTGCGAGCGGATGGCGGCCCTCACCCAGGCCGCCATGGATCAGGCGATCGCGTCGAGCCGGCGCACCAGCAGGTAGGTCGGGATCGCCGAGATGGCGACCATCACCGCCGCGTAGGGCGCCGCCGCCCCGTAGGCGAGCCCGTCGGTGTAGTTCCAGAACTGGGTCGCCAGCGTCTCGGTGCCGGTCGGCCGCAGCAGCAGGGTGGCCGTGAGCTCGGTCACCGACGTCAGGAAGACGAGCGCCCCGGCGGCGAGTAGCCCAGGCGCGAGCAGCGGCAGCACCACCCGGCGGAGCACGGCCACGGGGCGCGAGCCCAGCGAGCGGGCGGCGTCCTCCAACGCCGGCCGCAGCTGGGCCACCGCCGGCTGCACCGCGATCAGGGCCAGCGGCAGGAACAGGACCGTGTAGGCCACGATCAACAGCAGCGGCGTCTGGTAGAGCGAGAACGCGTAGCGGACCGTGAAGTAGACCAGCGCGAGGCCCACGACCAGGCCGGGGAGCGCCCGCGGCAGGTACACCGTCCGCTCGAGGACCGTCGCCACCGCCCCGCCGCGGCGCACCGCCAGGAAGGCCACCGGCAGGGCGAGCGCGCAGGCCAGGCCCGCCGCCGCCAGCCCGTAGAGGACCGTCGTCGTGGTCGCGGCGGCGAGCGAGGCCTGGGGCAGCGTGGTCGAGCCGCCGACCACGAGCCAGTAGACCAGCGCGCCGATCGGCACCGCGATGGCCAGGCCCACCAGCGCGGCCAGCCCGGCCATGACGGGCCAGCGCCGGCGCCCCAGCCGCACCCGCCGCCGGCGGCGGGCCGTCGCGCCGCCGCGCAGCACCCCGCCGCGCCCGCGCAGCCACTGCTCGCCGCCCAGCACCAGCACGCACAGCACCACCAGCACCAGCGACAGCAGCGAGGCGCTCGCCGGGTCGAAGCCGAGCTTGTACGTGTTGTAGATCTCGGTGGTGAAGGTGCGGTAGCGCATGATCGCGAAGCCGCCGTACTCGGCCAGCAGGTGCAGCGCGATCACGAGCCCGCCGCCCAGCAGCGCCAGGCGCAGGCGCGGCAGGGTGACGTGCATGAACGTGCTCCAGGGGCCCCGCCCCAGCAGCCGCGAGGCCTCCTCGAGGGCGGGGTCGCCGACCCGCAGCATGGCCGCCGCCGGCAGGTAGACCAGCGGGTAGTGCGACAGCGTCATGACGAACACGGCCGCCCAGAAGCCGTGCATCCCCGGGACGATCGAGACCCAGCCGAAGCCGTTCACGTACTCCGGCACGGCGATCGGCAGGGCCAGGAGCACGGCCAGCACGCGCCGGAACGGCACGTCGGTGCACTCGACGCACCACGCCGCCGCCAGGCCCACCAGCACGCAGAGCACCGTGACGGTGATCGTGAGCTGGAGCGTGTTCGTCAGCAGCTCGCCGACGCGCGGGCGCCAGAGCAGCCGCCGGGCGTCGGACCACCCCACCTGGCCCACCTGCTGGATGATGAACGCCAGGGGCAGCAGCGCCAGGCCGGCCGCCACCACGGCACCGATCAGCGCCGGGCGCGGCGAGCGCGGCCCACGCGCCCGGCGGCGGGCGACGACCGCGTCGGGGAGCTGCGCCGCGCCGCTCAGAGCAGCCCGACCTCCTGCAGCAGCTCGAACGCGTTCCGGCCGTCGCCGAGCTCCTCGATGTTCACGGCGGGCGGCTTCAGCTGCCCGAACGAGCGCTGCAGCGATGGGTTGGCGGCGCCCGGCCGCAGCGGGTACTCGTAGCTCTTGCTGTCCGCGATGATCTCCTGGCCGCGGCGGCTGACGAGGTAGCGCAGGAAGGCCTGGGCCGCCTCGGCGTGCTCGCTCGACTTCAGCGCGCCGGCCCCGGAGATCGCGACGAGCGCCCCGGGGTCGCCGGGCGGGAAGTAGTAGAGCCGGGCGCGCAGGTTGTCGGCGCCGACCTCGTCACGGAGCCGGTACCAGTAGTAGTGCTCGATCAGGCCGGCGTCGAGCTCGCCGTCGTTGACGTCGTTGATGATCGGCACGTTGCCGTCGTAGGTGGTGCCGTTCGCCTTCAGGCCCTCGAGCCACTGCTTGGCGGAGTCGCGGCCGTCCTCGGCGATCACGGTGGAGACGAGCGGCTGGAAGTCGGTCTCGGTCGCCGAGAACCCGATGCGCCCGTCCCACTCGGGCCGGGCCAGGTCGAGCAGCGAGGAGGGGAGCTGATCGCGGGAGACCTGGTCCGGGTTGTAGACCAGCACCGACGAGCGCGCCGAGACGCCGACCCAGTCGCCGGCCGGCCCGCTGTACTTCCGCGGGACCTGAGCGAGCGTGCCCGGGTCGACCGGCGCCAGCAGCTCGCGGCCGCTCAGCGCCTGCAGCGACGGCGAGTTGGCCGCGTAGAAGACGTCGGCCGGCGAGTTCGAGCCCTCCTGGATGATCTGGTTCGCGAGCTCGCCCTCGGCGCCCGACCGCAGGTTGACGCCGATCCCGGTGGCGTCGCGGAAGTCCTGCGCCAGGGCGGCCACCGTCTCCGGGTGCTGGCCGCTGTAGACCGTGATCGACTCGCCGCCGCCGGTCGGGGCGACGTCCTCCGACGACGGCCCGGAGGCCGAGGCCGGTGCCGCCGAGGCCGGTGCCGCCGACGCCGACGCGTCGCCCGACCGCACCTCGGACCCGTCGTCCGAGCACCCGGCCACCGCCGCGCCCGCCAGCGCCAGCACGGCCAGGAGCATCGCCAGCCGCACGGGGGCTCCACGCATCCATCGCTCCTTCTCGCGTCGTCGCAGGGCGCCGGCCGCCCGGGCCGGCCGCGGGACGCGCCGAGACTACACGGCGAGCGACAGGAGTACCGTACCTCCTTGGTTCGGGGCCCCGAACATCAGACCCGCCGGGAGCGTCAGCCCGCGCGCAGGGCGTCCAGGCGGGCCATGTCCGCCTCGCCGAGCTCCCAATCCAGCGCGTCGGCGTTCTCGGCGATGCGCGCGTGGGTGCGCGACTTGGGGATCGTGGGGACGCCGTGCTGCAGGCACCACCGCACCAGCACCTGGGCCGGCGTGCGCCCGAGGCGGGCCGCGATCTCCCCCACGGCCGCGTCGTCCAGCAGGCGCCCGTGCCCGAGCGGGCTGTACGACTCGAGCACCACGCCGAGCTCCTCGTGGCCGCGCGCCACCGAGGGCGAGTAGACCTGCGGATGCCACTCGACCTGGTTGACGGCCGGCGGCACCTCGGCCCGCGCCACGGT
>DATLLV010000025.1:0-4628 GCA_035537655.1 Miltoncostaeaceae bacterium | reverse complement strand
GCCCTGGGCGCCGCCGCTGCCACCGCCGGCGGCGCCCAGGGCGACGGTCGCGGTGAGGGCGAGCGCCGCCACGGCGAGCGCGAGGGCGCGGGCGATTCGGCGCATGGCCCGAGGGTAGCGGGCCCCGGGCGCCCCGCCCGCCGGTCGACGGTTCAGGTCACGTATCCCCGCGGCCCCCATGACGGGCCGGGGTCGTCGTGGTCGAACTGCTCCTTCGCCAGCCACAGGCGCGCCTGGCGCGCGCCCTCGACCAGGGCCGCCAGCTTCGCCTCGGCGACCTCGGCCGCCAGGCCGTCGAGGCCGGGCGTCGCCGCCACCCACAGCGCCGACGCCGCGCCCTCGCGGGCGCGCTCGAGGGCCATGCGCGCGACGTCGTTGGGGTCCTCGACGCCCGGGTCGGCGCCGTCGACGGCCGCCACCAGCGCCTCGTCGGGCCCCAGGCGGTAGTGCCCGGCCGGCACCGGCCCGGCCGTCTCGACGATCAGTGCGGCCATCCCGTCGAGGGCGCGGGCGTCGGCCACGCGGGCCTTCAGCGGCAGGTGGGGCGCCGCCGCGCGGGCCGCGGCGAGCGTGCCGGCGGTGTCCTCGGCCGCGCCGCTCGCGGCCACGTCGAGCCCGATGCGGGCGAGGACCGCCGCCCAGGCCGGCGGCCCCGGCAGCGCGCCGAGCGCGATCGCCGGGAGCACCGGCAGCTGGACGCCGAGGGCGGTGAGCGCGTCGCGGCGCATGGCGGCCAGCGTACGCGCGCGCACTACCATAGGCCGCCACATGGGACGCGACGGCTGGCTGAGGCGGCTCGGGCCCTGGGTCGGCATCGGCACGAGCCCGGCGGCGATGATGACGGGCGGCGGCGTGGGCGAGGGCCTGCGCGGCGGCGAGCTCATGGCGGCGCTGGTCACCGGGGTGGTGCTGCTCGGCGCCCTGGCGGCGGGGCAGGGGATCCTGGGACAGCGCACGGGCCGCACGCTCGCCTCGCTGACGGCCGGGCCGCTGGGCGCGGACGGCAGCCGCCGCACCGCCTCGGTCGTGATGCTGGCGATGATGGTCGGCTGGTTCGGCGTCAACGTCGGGGTCGCCGGGGTGGCGCTCGGCCGCCTGCTGGGCATGCCCGACGTCGCCGGCGTGGTCCTGTTCGCCGCCGTGATGCTCGCGGTCGTGGGGTTCGGGCTCGGGGTGCTGTCGTGGTCGGCCCTCGTCGCCGGCATGGCGACCACCGCGCTGGCGATCGACGGCCTGCGCATCGCGTTCGAGGATCGCGACGCCACCCTGTCCGGCGGCCTGGCGGGCGACCACCCGATCGGCTTCCTGAGCGCGGTCACGCTCGTGATCGGCTACGGGGCGGCGTTCTCGCTCCGCACCCCGGACTTCACCCACGACCTCGCGCGCACCCGCCAGGTGGTGTGGTGCGCCCTGGTCGGGCTGGCGATCCCCACGCTGGCCTTCGGGTTCGCCGGGGCGGCGCTGTACGCGGCGACCGGCACCTGGGACCTGGCCGACGTGCTGCACGACCTGGGCAGCCCGACCATCGCCTACCTGTTCGTGGCGATCGGCTTCACCGGCTCCGTGCTGACCAACATCTGGTCGGGCGCGCTCTCGCTGGCCGACGTGGCGCCGCGGGTGGGGCACCGCGTCGCCCTGGTCGCCGTCGCCGCGGCGGGCACCGTGCTGGCCGCCGTCCAGTTCGACGACCTGATGCTCTCGTGGCTCACGATCATGGCCCTGGCGGCGCCGGGGCTCGTCGCCGTCTGTGCGATCCACGTGGCCAGGGGCGGGACGCCGCGACCCGGATGGGGGACGATCGGCCTGGGCTCTTGGGGGGCGGGCTTCGCGTGCGGCCTCGCGCTGCACCTGGCAGGCTCTCCTCTCGCGCTCCCGGCGGCGGCGATCCTGCCGGCGGTGGCCTACTGGCTGCTCGGCCCGCGGTGGGAGCGGAAACTGGCGGACGCACGGCCTTAGGGGGCGAGCGGTGGCGATCGAGACTTCGGCGGCGCGCGGCGGGAAGGTGGGCCTCGATGCCCACGCCATCGACCCGCAGGGCGCGGTGTGGTGGAACCTGCCGGTGGCGGCGCTGTACGAGCGCGCCCTCGCCTCCGGCGACGCGGAGCTCGCCGAGGGCGGCCCCCTGGTCGTCTCCACCGGCCCCCACACCGGCCGCGCCCCGAAGGACAAGTACGTCGTCCGCGAGCCCGGCAGCGAGGACCGCGTCTGGTGGGGGGCCGTCAACCAGCCGATCGACCCCGCCGTCCGCGCCTCCCTCGGCGAGCGCCTGCGCGCCCACCTGAGCGCCGGCGATCTCTACGTCATCGACGCCTGGGCCGGGGCCGACCCCACCCACCGCCTGGCGCTGCGCGTCGTGACCGAGAGCGCCTGGCACGCCCTCTTCGCGCGCACCCTCTTCATCGAGCCGACCGACCAGGAGCTCGCCGTCCACGAGCCCGAGGCCGTGGTCCTGCACGCCCCCCGCTTCACCGCGGACCCCGGCGCCGACGGCACCCGCGCCGGCAACTTCGTGATCCTGCACCTGACCGACCAGGAGATCCTCATCGGCGGCACCCAGTACGCCGGCGAGATCAAGAAGTCGATCTTCACCCTCATGAACGACCGCCTGCCCCAGCGCGGCGTGCTCTCGATGCACTGCTCGGCGAACGTCGGCGCCGACGGCCGCGTCGCCGTCTTCTTCGGCCTCTCCGGCACGGGCAAGACCACCCTGTCGACCGACTCCCAGCGCCCCCTGATCGGCGACGACGAGCACGGCTGGGGCGAGGACGGCGTCTTCAACATCGAGGGCGGCTGCTACGCCAAGGTCATCCGCCTCTCGCCCGAGGCCGAGCCCGAGATCTACGCCACCACCCGGAGCTTCGGCACGGTGCTCGAGAACGTGGTGATGGACCCCGCCACCCGGCGCCTGGACCTGGACGACGACTCGGTGACCGAGAACACCCGCGGCGCCTATCCGCTGACCTCGATCCCGAACCACGTGGCGGCCAAGCGCGCCGGCCACCCCTCGACGATCGTGATGCTGACCGCCGACGCCTTCGGCGTGCTGCCGCCAGTCGCGAAGCTCACGCCCGAGGAGGCCATGACGATGTTCCTGGCCGGCTACACGGCGAAGGTCGCCGGCACCGAGGTCGGCGTCGTCGAGCCCCAGGCCGCGTTCAGCGCCTGCTTCGGGGCGCCCTTCCTGCCCCAGCCGCCCTCGGTCTACGCCGAGCTGCTGCGCGAGCGGATCAAGGAGCACGGCGCCAGCGCCTGGCTCGTCAACACGGGCTGGACCGGCGGCGCCTACGGCACCGGCGCGCGCATGCCCATCGCCGCCACCCGGGCGATCGTCCGCGCCGCGGTGTCGGGCGAGCTCGACGCGGCGCCCACGCGCACCGACCCGGTCTTCGGCTTCGAAGTGCCGACCGAGGTGCCCGGGGTCGACGCGGCCCTGCTCGACCCGCGCGGCACCTGGAGCGACCCGGCGGCGTACGACGCCGCAGCTGCCGACCTCGCCGCCAAGATCAAGGAGCACGCCGCGGAGATGGGGGCCTAGGCGCGATCCGGGCGCGGCGTCGCGGCCCTCGCCGCGCACGCCGTCCGCGGCCGGGGCTAGCCTCGCGACCATGCTGGCGGGGCGGGTCCTCGCAGTCGTCGTCGCGGCGCTGGCGCTCGCCGCGCCGGCGTTGGCGGCCGGCGACGCCCACCCCCCGACGCTGGAGTGGCGGCTGCGTGACTGGGGTGGTGCGTGGCGGCTCGAGCTGCGGCTCTCCGAGCGCGCGAGCGTCGCTGCCTCGCTGACGCGGGGCGAGGAGTTGGTGCGGCTGGTGCCCGTGCGCCCGCTCCAGGCCGGGCGGGCGCGGCTGAGGCTCGGGCGGCTCGCCGGCGGCGCCTACCGCCTGCGCGTCGTGGCGCGCGACCCGGGCGGCGCGCAGACGACCGTCGAGCGCGCCGTGCGCCTGCCGGCGCTCGTGACGGTCGCGGTCTCGGGCGACCTCCTCATCCACACGCCGGTCGCCGCGCGCGCGCTCGACAACGGCGGCCGGCGCGGATACCGCTTCGGCCCGATGCTGGCGGGGATCAGCCCCCTGGTCCGCCGTGCCGACCTCGCCCTCTGTCACGTCGAGCATCCCGTCGGCCGGGGGTCGCCGAGCGGCTACCCGCGCTTCCGCGCCCCGGCAGCGCTGGCCGGGGCGATCCGCTCGGCCGGCTTCGACGTGTGCAGCACCGCCTCGAACCACACCCTCGACTACGGCCAGCCCGGGATCGACGCGACCCTGGGGTCCCTGGACCGCGCCGGGGTCCGCCACACCGGCAGCTGGGCGCGCCCGCCGGCGGGCCGCCCCGCGCTCCTGAGGGCCCGCGGCGTGACGGTGGGGTTCGTCGCGGCCACCGAGCACACCAACGGGATCGCCCGTCCGCATCCCTGGTCGGTCGCGCTCGCCGACCCCGGCGCGATCCTGGCGGCCGCGCGCCGCGCCCGCCGCGCCGGGGCCGACGTCGTCGTCGTCAACCTGCACTGGGGCGCCGAGTACCGGCACGCGCCCACGCCCTTCCAGTGGCGCCTGGCCCGGCGGCTCGCCGCCTCGACGGCCGTGACCGCGGTGGTGGGCCAGCACGCCCACGTCGTCCAGCCCATCCGCTTCGTC
>DATLLV010000024.1:0-6156 GCA_035537655.1 Miltoncostaeaceae bacterium | reverse complement strand
CTTAGTGATCCGGCGGTAGAGAGTGGAATTGCCGTCGCTCAACGGATAAAAGGTACTCCGGGGATAACAGGCTTATCCTCCCCAAGAGTCCACATCGACGGGAGGGTTTGGCACCTCGATGTCGGCTCGTCGCATCCTGGGGCTGGAGTTGGTCCCAAGGGTTGGGCTGTTCGCCCATTAAAGCGGTACGCGAGCTGGGTTCAGAACGTCGTGAGACAGTTCGGTCCCTATCTGTGGTGGGCGCTGGAGATTTGAGGGGAGTCGTCCCTAGTACGAGAGGACCGGGACGAACAGACCTCTGGTGTATCAGTTGTCGTGCCAACGGCACTGCTGGCTAGCTACGTCTGGACGGGATAACCGCTGAAAGCATCTAAGCGGGAAGCCCACCTCGAGATGAGATCTCCCACCCCTTCGAGGGGGTAAGGCCCCAGGTAGACCACCTGGTTGATAGGCTGGATGTGTACGCGCCGTGAGGCGTTCAGCAGACCAGTACTAATCCGCCGAGGGCTTGACCAGCCTCTGAGCGCACCGAACGCCGCTATGCAGTCTTGAGGGTACGTCCCTCACGGGTTCCCGGTGGCCGTAGCGAGGGGGTCACACCTCTTCCCATTCCGAACAGAGTCGTTAAGCCCCTCAGCGCCGATGGTACTCCGAGCGAAGGCTCGCGGGAGAGTAGGTCGCCGCCGGGATTGATGTGAAGATGAGGCCGCGGGACACGCGTTCCGCGGCCTTCGTCGTCGACGGGAGGAGTGGGCGTGGCGCAGGGACCTGGCGAGGCGATCGTGGTGACCGGCGGGACCGGCGGCCTGGGCCTCGGCGTGTGCCGGGTGCTGCAGGAGACCGGCCGGCCGCTGGTGGTGACGTGGGTGGTGGAGGGGGAGCTCGAGCGCGCCCGCGAGGCCCTGGGGCCCGACGCCGACCTGCGGAGGGCCGACGTGACCGACCCGGACGACGTGGCCGCGCTGGCGGCGGACCTGGACGCCGGCGTGGGCGTCTGGGCGGTGGCGCACCTGGTCGGGGGCTACCACGACGGCGACCCGGTGGCCGAGCTCGACCTCGAGGCGTGGGACGTCCAGATGGGGCTCAACCTGCGCTCGGCGGCGGTGACGATGAGGGCCTTCCTGCCCGGCATGGTGCGGCGGGGCGGCGGGCGGGTGGTGGCGGTGTCCAGCCGGACGGCGCTGCGCCCCTTCGCGGGGGCGGGCGCCTACGCCGCCTCAAAGGCAGGGCTGATCGCGCTCGTCGCCGCGGCGTCCGAGGAGGTCAAGCAGGACGGCGTCACGGTCAACTGCATCCTGCCCAGCGTCGTCGACACACCCGCCAATCGCGCGGCGCAGGGGGATGCCGACCACACCCGGTGGGTGAAGCCCGAGGAGATCGGGCACGTGGTCCGCTTCCTGGTCTCGCCCGAGGCGGCCGCCGTGACGGGCGCCCCGATCCCAGTGTACGGGCGGGTGTAGGGCGCCGGCCAGGCGCTCGGCGAGCGCGCGCAGGCGGCCACGGGGCCGCTCGCGCCGGGTCGCCCCGGCCGCGGCGCGGTGCAGGAGGTCGTCGTGCGTGCGGCGCCGCTCGGAGGCGCGCCGCTCGAGGTCCCGGAGGTCGGTGGAGTGCATGAAGAGAGCTTCGCGGGCCTTGGCCATTAGGACAAATCGAGTTAGCGTAGGGTTCGATCATGGAACGTGATGGATGGCTCCAGGTCGAGGTGCGCCACCTCGCCGCGCTCCGCGCCGTGGCCCGCGAGGGCTCCTTCGGCGCGGCCGCGACGAGCCTCGGGTACACCCAGTCCGCCGTCTCGCAGCAGATCGCGACGCTCGAGCGGGCCGTCGGGGAGCGGCTGGTGGACCGGCCCGGCGGGCCCCGGCCGGTGTCGATGACCGCGGCCGGCGAGGTGCTGCTGCGCCACGCCGAGCGGGTCGTCGCCGGGATGGAGGCCGCCTGGGCCGACCTGCAGGCCCTCGCCGCCGGGGACGCCGGCACGTTGCGCGTGGGGACGTACCAGAGCGTCGGGGCGAGGATCCTGCCCGACCTCATGCGGCGCTTCGTCGCGGCGCGGCCGGGGGTCGAGGTGCAGCTGACCGAGTCCACCTCCGACCAGGAGCTGCTGGACAAGGTCGAGCGGGGCGACACGGACCTCAGCTTCACCGTCCTGCCGCTGTCGGAGGGGCCGTTCGAGGCGGTCGAGCTGATGAGCGACCCCTACTTCGTGCTGGTCGCCGCGGGCTCGCCACTGGCGCTGACCGGCCGGCCGCCGACGTGGGCCGAGGTCGCCGAGCAGCCCCTGATCGGATCGCGCCACTGCTTCGCCGGTGAGCAGATCGAGCGCCTGATCCAAGGGACCGGCGTCCAGCTCAACGTCGTCTTCCGCTCCGACGACAACGGCACCGTGCAGGGGCTGGTGGGCGCCGGGATGGCCGCGGCGCTGATGCCGGCGCTGGCCGTCGAGCCCCACGACGACCAGGTCGTGCTGCTGACCACCGAGGAGGAGCTGCCGCCGCGGCGGATCGCCCTGGCGTGGCACCGCCACCGCGCGCTCTCGCCCGCCGCGCGGACCTTCATCGACTGCGCGGTCGAGCTCTGCACCGGCCTTGACGCGGCGACGCCGGCGCCGGAGGGCGTTGGTACGATCGCCTCGGGATGACGACGGGAGCGGACGGCCGCGCCGAGGGGCTCGACTGCGTGGTCGTGGGGGGCGGCCTGGCGGGCCTGGCCTGCGCCCACGCGCTGATCGCCGCGGGGCGCACGGTGCACGTGCTCGAGGCCGACGAGGCCCCCGGTGGGCGGGCGCGGACGGTCTGGCATCGCGGCCGGCCGGTGGACCGCGGCTTCCAGGTCGTCTTCACGTCCTACCCGCGGACGCGGGCGCTGATCAAGGCGCTCGGGATCCCCAAGCGCGACCTGAAGCCGATCGCGGGGACGGTCTTCGTCCACCCCGACGGCTCGTTCGACCGCATGGGGACCGGGCGCGTGGACGCCCTGCGCTTCAAGGGCATGGCGAAGGGCGACCGCGCCCGGCTGGCGGCGCTCGCGGCCGAGGTGATCGCCCGGCCTGCCGACGCCCTGCTGGAGCAGGAGGAGGAGGGCGTCACCGCAGAGGGGTACGTCCGCGCGCGCGGGTTCTCGGACGAGGCGGTCGAGGCGTTCTTCCGGCCGCTGTTCAGCGTGATCCTGCAGGACCGCGAGCTCGGCGCCGACACCGGCTACCTGCGCTTCCTGCTGGGCATGCTCGCCCGCGGGCCGGCGGCGATCCCCAGCGACGGCGTCGGCATGATCGCCGAGTGGGCGTCGGCGGCCGTCCGCCAGGCGGGCGGGACCATCGACCTCGGCGTCCGCGCGACCGGGCTGGAGCTGGACGCCGCGGGCCTGCGCGTGGCCGCGGTCACCACCGACGACGGGCGCCGGATCGAGGCGCGCGAGGTCGTCCTGGCGGTCGAGGCCGCGGCCGCGCGCGCGCTGCTGGAGCCGGTGGACGCGGCCTCCGCGGCGCGGCTGCCGACCGAGCCGGCGGGGTCGGTCACCGCGGCCTTCGCCCTGCGGACGCCGCTCTACAAGGGGCGTGTGATCTTGGTGAACACCGACCCGGGCCCGCCGGACTCGCCCCGGATCGACCTCCTCTGCGAGACGACCAACATCACCCGGCCGGGGGTGCCCGAGGGGCCGCACATCCTGCTCGCGACCCGGGTCACGACCCAGGGTGCCGGCGCCGACGGCATCGTCGAGGCCACCGGCGCCCTCGTGGCCCGCTGGGCGCCGCGGTACGACTGGGCCGGGCTGGCCGAGCCGATCGACGTCTACGAGCACCCCTTCGCCCAGTTCCGCCCCCTGAGCGGCGTGCGGCGCGGGCTGCCGGGCCCGCGGACGGCCATCGACAACCTGGTGCTGGCCGGCGACGCCACGACCCACCCCTCGATCGAGGGCGCGGTCTCGAGCGGGGACCGGGCGGCCGAGATCGTGGACGCCCTCCTGCCGTGAAGGTCGTCGGCGGCCGGCGCGTCTTCTCCGTCGAGGAGGTGACGGCGCGGCTGGCGACGCTGTTCGAGGGCCTGCGCTCCTTCTGGGTCGAGGCCGAGGTGCAGGACCTGCGCCCGTCGCGCAGCCAGGTGCGCTTCACGCTGCGCGGTGGCCACGTCATCGACGCCTCGATGAACGGCGTCGTCTACGAGCGGCTGCCGCACAAGCCGGCCGACGGCGGGCTGGTGCAGGCGTACGGGCGCATGGAGTTCTGGCGCGCCCGCGGCCTGGTGAGCATGCGCGTCGAGCGCCTCGAGCTGGTGGGCGAGGGCCTGCTGCGGGCCCAGGTGGAGGAGCTGCGCGCCCGGCTGGCCGCCGAGGGGCTGCTCGACGCCGCGCGCAAGCGGCGCCCGCCGCTGCTGCCCCGGCGCATCGGCCTGGTGACCAGCGCCGACGGCGCCGCCCGGGCGGACGTCCTGACGAACGTCTGGGCACGCCTGCCCGAGGCCGACGTCGTGGCCGTGGACGTCCCGGTGCAGGGCGACGACGCGCCCCGCCTGATCGCCCGCGCCCTCCGGTACCTCGACGCGCTGCCGGAGGTGGACGTGATCGTCGTCGCGCGCGGCGGCGGCTCGCTGGAGGACCTGATGGCCTTCAACGGCGAGCCGGTCTGCCGGGCCGTGGCGGCCTCGGCGACGCCGGTGGTCTCCGCCGTGGGGCACGAGCGCGACGTGACGCTGTGCGATCTGGTGGCCGACGTCCGGGTCTCGACGCCGACCGCGGCGGCCGCGGCCGTCGTGCCGAGCCGCGAGGCCCTGGAGACCCACCTCACCGACTCTGCCCAGGCCCTCGGCCGCGGGCTGCTGCGGGCCCGGGCGGGCGCCGAGGAGGCGTTGCGGGGGCGCTCCGGCGCTCTGGCGCGCGCGCTGCGCGGGCGGGGCGAGCTGGCCGGCGACCGGGTCGAGCGGCTGGCGCCGCGACTGGCGCCCGCGCTGCGGCGGGCCGCGGCCGCGGCCGCCGGGCGCGCCGACCGGGCCCAGGCGATGCTGGGCCTGCTGTCGCCGAGCCGCACGGTGGCGCGCGGCTACGCGATCGTGCGTGAGGCGGGGGGCGGGGCGGTCGTTGCCGACGCCGCCGGCGTCGAGCCGGGCCGCGAGCTGGAGCTGGAGCTCCGCGACGGGCGCGTGCGCGCCACCGCGACCGGCAGGCTGTCGTGACGACGGAGGGGCCGGGCGAGGCGCCCCTGACCTTCGAGGAGGCCCTGCGCCGTCTGGACGAGGTCGTCGCGAGGCTGGAGGGCGGCGAGGTGGGGCTCGAGGAGGCCGTGGCGCTCTTCGAGCAGGGCCAGGGCTACCTCGCCGCCTGCCGGGAGCGGCTCGCGGCCGCTCAGCGCCGGATCGAGGAGCTGACCGCCGAGGGGCTGCCGCCGGCGCCCGGGGAGCCGCCGGCGGGGGAGTCCGAGCCGCCGTTCTGAGCCTCGCGCGCGCGCCGGGCGCTCCAGCGCTCGAGCCGCGCGATGTCGCGCTCGATGCGGCCGAGCGGCACCTGGCAGCCGGCGTTGCCGACGTTGGCGTACGAGAGCAGCCGGTCCTCGTCGGCGCGCAGGGTCATCCACTTGGCCAGCACGTCGTCGCCCTCGGGCAGCAGCGGCGTCCCGGCGCCGCCACGGTCGGGGAACTGCACGCAGTACTCGCGCACGGGCGCCATGGAGCGCGGCAGCAGCGCGACGACCGGCAGGTGGGGGTAGATCAGGTAGCGGTAGCGCGGCGGTCCGCCCGGCGGCCGGCCGGCCCGGCCGCCGCGGCGGCCGGTGACGCAGATGAAGCCGAGCTCGTCGAACATCGCCCACTCGTCCTCGTTGACGACCGAGCGCAGTAGCTCGAGCGAGCGGCGCTCGGCCTCCTCGGGGGGCAGCGGCGCCTCGCAGATCCACGACGGCAGCGCGCGCCCGGCCCGGCGCGGCCGCAGGCGGCGGCCCAGGGCCGGCCGGCCCATGACGGCCGCCAGCGCGCCGAGGGTGACGACCAGGACGACCACCCCGATGCCGCCCACGGCGGGCTAGGAGGCGGCGCCCCCGGCGGCGCGCGGCCAGAAGAGGACCCGCTCGGCGCCGTCGGGGATCTCGTCGAAGTCGGTGACGAGCACCGCCTCGCGCCG
The DNA here is from genome assembly GCA_035537655.1 of Miltoncostaeaceae bacterium. Lineage (GTDB taxonomy): Bacteria > Actinomycetota > Thermoleophilia > Miltoncostaeales > Miltoncostaeaceae > DATAGF01. The sequence continues at coordinate 51 of DATLLV010000024.1, read as the reverse complement.
GCCGGTGCCGGAGTCGGAGACGGGCACGGCCGCCCACATGCCCTCGTCCAG
>DATLLV010000023.1:0-5270 GCA_035537655.1 Miltoncostaeaceae bacterium | reverse complement strand
TGTCCGGCGGCCAGCAGCAGCGGGTCGCCATCGCCCGGGCGCTGGCGATGGACCCCGAGGCGATGCTCTTCGACGAGGTCACCAGCGCCCTCGACCCGGAGCTGATCAAGGACGTGCTGGACGTCATGCGCGAGCTCGCCGGGGCCGGCATGACGATGATCGTCGTCACGCACGAGATGGGCTTCGCCCGCGAGGTGGGCGATCGCCTCATCTTCATGGACGAGGGGGCCATCGTCGAGGAGGGCCTCCCCAGCGAAGTGCTCGCCGCCCCCAAGGAGGAGCGCACGCGCCGGTTCCTGTCCCGCGTGTTGGCCGCCTAGGCGGCGAGCGGCAGCAGGTCCTCGAGGGTCGAGGGCTCGAGACGGAGCCCCAGTCGTGCTGCGAGCGAGGCGGCGAGGTCGGCCTCCACGCGCTCCCGCCGCGGGTCGCCCCCCTCGGCGGCGATGGACGTGGCCTCGACGTCGGGGGCGCCGCAGGCGGTCATGAGCCGGAACCACTCCAGGTCGGGGTCGCGGTTCAGGGCGAGCCCGTGGGTGGTGATCCCGCCGCTCACCCGGATGCCCACGCTGCCCAGCTTGCGCCCGCCGGCGTACAGGCCCAGCGCGTCCTCGCCGGGCCTCCCGTCGGCCAGGGCGGCGGCGTCGGCCATGGCGCCGACCAGCGCCTCGACGTGGGCCCGCACCCGCCCCGCCGGGCGCAGGTCGCGGATCGCGTAGGCCACGCTCTGGCCCGGGCCGTGCCAGGTCATCTGGCCGCCGCGGTCGACCGCGACGAACTCGCCGCCGGCCGCCGCCAGCCCCTCGTCGGACAGGTGCAGGTCCTCGCGCCGGCCGTTGCGCCCCACGGTGTAGACGGGCGGGTGCTCCAGCAGCCAGAGCACGTCCGGCAGGGTGTCGGCCGCCCGGGCCCGGGCGAGCGCCTGCTGAGCGTCCCAGGCCTCGCGGTAGCCGATGCGCTGGCTGCGCACCAGCAGGCCGGCGGGGGCCACGGGCGCTACAGCACGAGCGCGCCGGGCCGCTCGAGCAGCTCGGCGACGCGCGCGAGGAAGGCCGCGCCGTCGGCTCCGTAGACCGCGCGGTGGTCGATCGACAGCGTCAGGGTCATCATCTCGCGCACCACGACCTCGCCGTCGCGCGCCACCGGCCGCGGGGCCGCCCGGCCGACGGCCAGGATCGCCGCCTCGGGCGGGTTGATGATCGCCGTGAAGCGGTCGATGCCGTACATGCCGAGGTTGGACACCGAGACCACGCTCCCCTCGAGCTCGGCCGGCGTGATGCTGCCGTCGCGCGTGCGGGCGATCAGGTCGCGCGCCTCGCGGGCGATCTGGCCGACGCCCTTGCGGTCGGCGTCGCGGATGACCGGGACCAGCAGGCCGCGCTCGACCGCGACCGCGATGCCCACGTGCACGCCGTCGGGCCGCACCAGGGCGTCGCCGTCGAAGCGGCTGACCGCGTCGGGCCGCTCGGCCGCGGCCATGGCGACCGCGCGGACGACGAGGTCGTTCAGGCTCGGTCCCTCCCCCTCCGGGGCGGCCTCGACCAGCTGGCGGCGCAGGGCGACGGCCTCGGTGGCGTCCACGTCGCGGCCGAGCGCGAACTGCGGCGCCTCCGTCATCGAGGCGACCATGCGCGACGCGATCGTGCGCTGCAGGCGCGTCAGCGGCACCCGCTCGCCGGGCGCGGCCTCGCGCCGCTCGGGCGCCGGCGCCTCCTCGCCCGCCCCCGACGCCGGGGCCCTCGTCGCCGCGGCCGTCGCGCGCCCGTCGCGCGCCCGGCGCGCGCCCTCGTCGCCGCGGGCGGCCGCCTCGACGTCGGCGCGCACGATGCGCCCGTCGGGGCCGGTGCCGCGCACCTCGGCGATGTCCACGCCCAGCTCGCCCGCCAGCCGCCGGGCCAGGGGCGACGCCTTCACCCGCTCGCCGCCGTCGTGCGCCTGCCCGTCCCCCGCCGCCGGCGCGACCACCGGCCGGCGCTCCGGCGCCGGCTCCGGCTCGGCGACCTCCGCGTCGGGCTCCTCCTCGGCCGCGTCGGCCGCGCGCGCGCCGGGATAGGTCTCCTCCGGCCCCAGCTCGGCGCCGATCTCACCGGCCGTGCCGTCGTCGGCCAGCGGGATCTCCGTGCGGCCGTCGTCCTCCTCGCGCGCCTCCTCGGCGGCCAGGGCCTCGCCCTCGTTCTCGTCGTCGGGCAGGTCGATCTGCGGCTCGTCGCCGTCCGCGGCGGCCGGCGCCGCGCCGGCGCCCTCGCCGATCTCGGCGATCGGCTCGCCGACGGCCAGCACGTCGCCTTCGGCGGCCAGCAGGCGGAGGGCGCCGGACTCGGGCGCCTCGACGGTCATGTTCGCCTTGTCGGTCTCGATCTCGACGATGGCCTGGCCCTTCTCGACGGCCTCGCCGTCCTTGGCGAGCCACTGGAGGATCGTCCCCTCCTCCATCGTGTCGCTGAGCTTGGGCATCACGAACTGGGCCATCTCAGCCGCCTCCTCGTCCCACGAGCCGGCGCACCTCGCCGGCGACCTGGGCCGGTGACGGCAGCGCCGCCTGCTCGAGGTTCTTCGCGTAGGGCATCGGGACGTCGGCCGCGCTCACCCGGGCGATGGGCGCGTCCAGCCAGTCGAAGCAGGCCTCGTAGAGGCGCGCCGCCAGGTTGGCCGCCACGCCCGACTCGGGCCAGCCCTCCTCGACGATCACGGCGCGGCCGGTGCGGCGGACGCTCGCCGCCAGCGTCTCCAGGTCCAGCGGCCGCAGCGTGCGCGGGTCGATGACCTCCGTCTCGATGCCGTCCTCGGCGAGGGCGTCCGCCGCCGAGAGCGCGACCCAGACCATCCGCGAGAGCGCGACGACGGTGCAGTCGCCGCCCCGCCGCCGGACGGCGGCGCGCCCGAGCGGCACCAGGTCGTCGGGCCCGCCGACCGGGCCCTTCTTCGCGTAGAGGCCCTCGCTCTCGAGGAAGACCACCGGGTCGTCGTCCCGGATCGCGGTCTTCAGCAGCCCCTTGGCGTCGTAGGGCGTCGCGGGCACGATCACCTTGAGGCCGGGGACGTGCGAGTACCACGCCTCGAGCGAGTGGCTGTGCTGGGCCGCGAGCTGGTGGCCCGCGCCGCCGGGCATGCGGATGACGATCGGGCAGGCGACCTGGCCGCCGAACATGTAACGCAGCTTGGCCGCGTTGTTCACGATCTGGTCCAGGGCGAGGATCGAGAAGTTCACGGTCATCAGCTCGAGCACCGGGCGCAGCCCGGCCATGGCGGCGCCGATGCCGATGCCCACGAACCCGGCCTCGGAGATCGGCGTGTCCACGACCCGCCGGTCGCCGAACTCGCGCAGCAGCCCGCGGGTGACCTTGAAGGCCCCCTCGTACTGGCCGACATCCTCGCCCATCACGAACACCTGGGCGTCGCGCTCCATCTCCTCGCGCATCGCCTGGGTCAGCGCCTCGCGGTAGGAGACCGGCTTGGGCCCGGCGGGCGCGGCCTTCCGGGGGGCGGCCTTGGCGGTGCTCACGAGCCGTCCTTCCGCGGCGGCATCGCCGCGCCGCCGCGCGGGTCGTCGCTCCAGGGGTCGGCGTAGAGGTGGCGGGCCAGCTCCTCGGGCGGCACCTCGGGGCTCTCCTCGGCGAAGCCGGCCGCCTCCTCGACGGCCCGCTCGGCCGCGGCCCGGACCGCGTCGGCCTCCTCCCGGGTGACCACCCCCTCGCCGAGCAGGACGCGCTCGAACGTCACCAGCGGGTCCCGCGCCTGCCAGCGCTCCTTCTCGGAGCCCTCGCGCGTGGTGTCCGGGTCGCTCATCGAGTGGCCGCGGTACCGGTAGGCGATCGCCTCGATCATGCTGGGCTGGCGCTCCTCGCGGGCCAGGCGCGCCGCCTCGGTCACCGCCGCGTGCACGGCCATCACGTCCATGCCGTCGACCTGGCGGGCGGGCATGTCGAAGGCGTCGGCGCGCTTGAAGAGGTCGGTCTCGGCGGAGGCGCGCTCGACGGCGGTGCCCATGCCGTACTGGTTGTTCAGCACGAAGAAGACGACCGGCAGGCGCCAGAGCTCGGCCATGTTCATGACCTCGGCCAGCACGCCCTGGTTGACGGCGCCGTCGCCGAACATCGCCAGCGCGACCGAATCCTCCTCCCGGTACGCGATCGCGAAGGCGAGCCCGACGGCCAGCGGGATGGACCCACCCACGATGCCGTAGCCGCCGTAGAAGTGGCGCTCCTTGTCCATCAGGTGCATGGAGCCGCCCAGCCCGCCGCAGAGCCCGTCGCGGCGGCCGAACAGCTCGGCCATGACGGCGCGCGGGTCGGAGCCCCGGGCCAGCGCCTGGCCGTGCTCACGGTAGGTCGAGGTGATGGGGTCGGTCGGGCGCAGGGCGGTGATGGCGCCCACGACGGCCGCCTCCTCGCCGATGGCGAGGTGGAGGAAGCCGCCGATGCGGCCGCGCATGTACTCCTCGGCCGCCCGCTCCTCGAAGCGGCGGATGAGCCACATCGTCTCGAACATCCCCCGCATCAGCTCGGCGTCGGGACGCGTGACCGCGTCGCGCGCGGACGGGGATCGGGTCTTGGCCATGAGCCTCTCGCGTCGCGGTTCGGGCCGGGACCGTCCTCAGGATTCTGTCAGGCCCCCGCCCTCCGTGCCCGCGTGCGGCGCCAGGTGGAGCTCCACGATCGTGACGTCGCGCCAGCGGCCGTCGCGCCGGGCGTGGGCGCGGTGGGTGCCGACGACGCGGAAGCCGGCCCGGCGGGCCAGGGCGAGGCCGGCGGCGTTCTCGGGCAGGATCATCCCGACCAGCTTCCAGTAGCCGAACGACGGCGCCTCGCCGATCAGCGCCTCGAGCATCCGCCGCCCGATGCCGGTGCCGTGGCGGGCGGCGGCCACGTAGACCGTGTACTCCGCGACGCCCGAGTACCAGGGCCGGTGCGAGAAGGGGGCCAGTGCCGACCAGGCCACGACCTCGTCGTCGAGCAGGCCGCACCAGACCGGCGCGCGCTCGCCGCGGCCGGCCAGCCAGCTGCGCCGCTCGGCCTCCGGGTGGGGGCCGGTGGCGAACGTGGCAAAGCCACTCGCCGCGGCCTCGTCGTAGATCGCCCCGATCGCGCCCGCGTCCCGGGCGGTGGCCCGGCGGATGACGAGCGGCGCTGGCACGGGCGTCGAGTCTAGTGGGCCCCCTTCCAGGTGACGCGCCACCGCCCCTGTGGTACGAAGCGGACGGACATGTCCAGCTCCTCCCTCCGCGGAGCGTGGCTGGCGGCGGCCTGTGCGCTCGTCGCCGCGCTCGCTCTGTT
>DATLLV010000022.1:0-6100 GCA_035537655.1 Miltoncostaeaceae bacterium | reverse complement strand
GCGCCGATCATCGCCGACATCCCGCGCAGGGCCCGGATCGCGACCGTCGTCGTCGAGATCCTCCTGGGGATCATCATCGGCCCCGACGTGCTCGACATCGCCGAGCCCGACGAGTTCGTCGACTTCCTCGCCAACCTCGGGCTCGCGGCCCTGTTCTTCCTCGCCGGCCGGGAGATCGACCTGCGCCGGATCGCCGGCGCGCCGATCCGCCTCGCCGCCTCCGGGTGGCTGATCGGGCTGGTGCTGGGCATCGCCATCGGCTTCGGGCTCGAGGAGGCCGGCATCGTCGACGACCCCGAGGTCGTCGGCATCGCGCTGGCGACCACCGCGCTCGGCGTCCTCGTCCCCATCCTCCACGACGCCGGGCTCTCGAGGACCCGTTTCGGCACCACCGTCCTCGCCGTGGGCGCCATCGGCGAGATGGGCCCGATCGTGATCCTCTCGGTGTTCCTGGCGACGGACAACGACCTCGCGAGCACGATCCTGCTGTTCCTGTTCGCCGCGGTGGCGATTGCGACGGCCTTCAGCGCGGTGCGCTTCCATCCGGCCCGCATCGCCCGCCTGATCGACGAGACCATGCACGCCAGCGGCCAGCTGGCGGTGCGGATCTGCATGCTGCTGCTGCTCGCGCTGGTCTACCTGGCGGTCGAGCTGGGGCAGGACCTGATCCTCGGCGCCTTCGCGGCCGGGCTCGTCCTCGGCTACGCCACCCGCGACGCGCCGGCGCTGAACGACCTCTGGCCCAAGCTCGACGCGATCGGCTACGGCTTCCTGATCCCGTTCTTCTTCATCCGCAGCGGCATGACCTTCGACCTCGACGGGCTCTTCGAGAGCCCGGCCTCGGTGGCCGAGCTGCCCCTGTTCCTGGCGCTCTTCCTGCTCGTGCGGGGCCTGCCGTCGATCCTGAGCCGCCATCAGGTGCCGCCGGGCACCCTCGGGCCGCTGGCGCTGCTGTCGGCCTCCGCCCTGCCGCTGGTCGTGGCGATCACCGACGTGGGCGTCCGCGCCGGCGAGCTCTCCGCGGACACGGCGGCCTCGATGGTGGGCGCGGCGATGCTCTCGGTGCTGATCTTCCCCGCCATCGCGCTGGTGCTGCTCAAGCGCCCGGGGGTCGAGGAGGCCGCGGCGGCCGAGGGGAACGTGGCGGCCGAGGGGACCGTGGCGGCCGGGCCCGAGCCGAAGGCCCCGGCGTAGCCTGGATCCATGGACACCAGACAGCTGGGCACGGGCGGCCCTGGCGTGGGCCCCATCGCCTTCGGGGCGATGAGCTTCGTCGGCTACTACGGCGGGGCGGACGACGACGAGGGCGTGCGCGCGATCAACCGGGCGCTCGACCTGGGGATCACCCTGATCGACACGGCCGAGGCCTACGGCCGCGGGACGAACGAGCGGCTGGTCGGGCGCGCCATCGCGGGCCGGCGCGACGAGGTGGTGCTCGCCACGAAGGCGAGCCGCGGCAGCCGCGAGTACCTCCGCGAGGCCGTCGAGCAGAGCCTGCGGAACCTGGGCGTCGACCACGTCGACGTCTACTACCTCCACCGCGTGGACGCGGAGGTGCCGGTCGAGGAGTCGGTCGGGGCGATGGCAGAGCTGGTGCGGGAGGGCAAGGTGCGCCACGTCGGGGTCTCCGAGCCCTCCGCCGACACCGTGCGCCGCGCCCACGCCGTCCACCCGGTCGCGGCGGTCCAGAGCGAGTACTCGCTGCTGCACCGGGACCCCGAGGCCGACGTGCTGCCGGCCTGCCGGGAGCTGGGGATCGCGTACGTCGCCTACAGCCCGCTGTCGCGGGGCCTGCTCACGGGCCGCATCCGCACCCCGGACGACCTCGCGCCGGACGACTGGCGGCGCGAGGTACCGCGCTTCCAGGATGGCAACCTCGAGCGAAACCTCGAGGTGGTCGGGCGCCTCGACGCCATCGCGCAGGCGAAGGGTGCGACCCTGCCGGCGCTGGCGCTGGCCTGGCTGCTGGCCCAGGGCGCCGAGGTGATCCCGCTGGTGGGCAGCAGCCGTGCCGACCACATCGCGCGGAGCACGGACGCCCTGGAGGTCGAGCTCACGCCCGACGACCTCGCCGCGATCGAGGCGGCGGCCCCGGTCGGGGCCGCCTCGGGCGACCGCTACCCGTCGTCGATGATGGCCGCCCTGGGTCGCTGAGGCGGCAGGCCGGGGGTCAGCCCGCGTCCACCCCCAGGATCTCGCCGAGGCGGGTCAGCATGGCCTTCTCGCCCTCGCTGACCCGCGTGGCGCCGATGCCCATGAACCCGCCCTCCTTCGCGGCGTTGGCGGCGTCCTGGGCGGCCTGGATCAGCCACCGGCGGAAGGCGTCCGCCTCCTCGGGCGTGGCCTTCTCGGACAGGATCCCGTTGACCCGCTCGAGCTCCTGCACGATCTGCTCCCGGGCCGTGGCGGCCTTGAGGTCGATCTCCTTGAGCACGTTGTGACGCTGCTGCTGCTCGGCGAGCGCGTCCTGGGAGACCGCCACCAGCAGCTCCTCGTCGCCGGGCGGCGCGCCCGCCGCCCGCATCGCGGCCATGCTCTCCTTGGTCAGCTCGATCGGCCCGCCCGGGTCGGCGAGCGAGACGGCGAACCCCGCGACGATCGGCGCGCGCCGCAGCGCCTTCCACTCGTCCTCGGTGTAGTCGGCCTTCGTGGTCATGTCCCCCCCTCGGGTGTGGCCGTGGTCCGGATCGGGGCGCCGCCGCCGGCCGGGACCGCCGGGTGGTCGGAGTCGAGGTCGCACGACGCGACGACGCGGGAGGCATGGACCCAGGTGCCAGGCGCGCGCCCCGGGCGGATGCGCTCACCGCACTCCGCGCAGCGGAGCATGGACCCCGTCCCCCGCCCTCCGGCCCCACCGGTCATCGCCATCCCCCGCTGATCGGTCGCCCGAGCGGCGACGGTATCAGCCGTCCGGCGGCGTCGACGCGATGGCGGCCGGTGCGGATCGGGCGCGGGGTGCCCGACGCGACCTCACGGCGAAAACGACGAGCCCCGGAGCGGCGTCCGCCGCTCCGGGGCTCGTCGCGCTTCCAGTGGACCCGGCCGGCACTGCCCCGGCGTCCGAAAGCGTTCCCACATCAGCTTCTCCGAGCGCAGTCGGTGGTGAGGATCTCACGGGGGGCGTCACCGCCGACGAACCGCTCCCCCGCCAGGCACTCCTGCGATCTCACCCGACGGCCGAGTGCCGCTGCCGCCGGGCCAGGGTCGCTGACTGACACCGGTGATCCCCCTTACGACCCGAAGGGGGGCCGATGGCTCTCAGTACTGCTGTTTAGGCAGCGAGAGCGAGCTTCGGAGAGTTGTCCGCAGCTCCATTGGTTCCCGGTTGGTGACGCGGTCCTCCGGGTCCGCGGCTCGCTTACCGATGCGGTACCGCTCCGTCGAAACTGGATCGGGCCCGTTGACTCGACCTGAGGCTAGCACCGCTGCGGCTACGATGATCGCGATGCGTGCCCTGCTGATGCGGACCTGCCTGGCGGACATGGTGGCGCCCTCCGTGGCCCGCGCGGCGCGGACGGTGCTGGAGCGCGGAGGGGTCGAGGTCGTCGTCCCGCGGCGCCAGACCTGCTGCGGCCAGCCCGGGTGGAGCGCCGGCCACCCCGACCAGGCCCGTCCGGTGGCCCGGCGCGCGCTGCGCGCGTTCGCGGGCGACGACCCCGTGGTCGTCCCGTCTGGCTCGTGCGCCGCCATGGTGCGCCACGGCTACCCCGAGCTGTTCGCCGGCCGGCCGGAGGAGGGCGAGGCGCGCCGCATGGCCGAGCGGACCGTGGAGCTGTCGCAGTTCATCGTCCGCGAGGGGCTCGACGTCGGGGCGCCGGACGGCGAGGGCCGCTCGGTGACCTACCACGACTCCTGTCACATGCTGCGCATCCTCGGCGAGCGCCGCAGCGCCCGGGCCGCGCTGGAGCAGGTGGAGGGGCTGGAGCTGCGCGAGCTGGACGGCACCGAGGTCTGCTGCGGCTTCGGGGGCACCTTCAGCGTCAACTTCCCCGAGGTCTCGGGGCGCCTGGGCCAGGAGAAGGCCCGCAACGCCGCCGCCACCGGGGCCGACGAGCTGATCGCCTGCGACCTCTCGTGCCTGATGCACATCGCGGGCCGCGCCCGGCGCACCGGCGTGCCGCTGCGCGTGCGGCATCTCGCCGAGGTCCTGGCCGGGTGAGCGCCGCCGACGGCCGGCGGCCGGTCGTCTACCCCGAGATCGACGAGCCGCTGCGCGAGCGCACGCGCGAGGCGCTCGCCGACCCCGCGCTGGCGGGCAACCTGCGCGCCGCCTCTGCGAGCTGGGCCGCGGGGCGCGAGCGCATGGTGCGGGAGAAGGGCTTCGCCGACATGCGCACGCGGGCGCGGGAGATCCGGCGCGGCAACATCCGCGACCTGCCCGCCCTGCTCGACCGGCTGGAGCGGCAGGTGACCGAGGCGGGCGGCGTGGTGGCCCGGGTCGGCGACGCCGGGGCGGCCTGCCGCTACATCACCGACCTGGCCGCGGCCCGCGGAGCGAGCCTGGTGGCGAAGTCGAAGTCGATGGCCACCGAGGAGATCAAGCTCAACGAGGCGCTCGAGGAGGCCGGCCTGCGCGTGGTGGAGACCGACCTCGGCGAGTGGATCATCCAGCTCGCGGGCCAGCACCCGAGCCACATCGTGGCCCCGGCGGTGCACCTCAACAAGGACCAGGTGCGCGAGCTCTTCATGGCCGAGAGCGGCGACGAGCTGCCCACCGGGCGCGAGGCGCTGGTCGCCCACGCCCGCCGCCGCCTGCGCGAGGTCTTCGCCGCCGCCGACATCGGCGTCTCCGGCGTGAACTTCGGCGTCGCCGAGACCGGGACCGTGTGCGTGGTCGAGAACGAGGGCAACGGCCGGCTGGTGACGGCGCTGCCGCGCATCCACGTGGCCGTGATGGGCATGGAGCGGGTGGTGGCCGACTGGGACGAGGCCGCCCACATCCTCCAGGTCCTCCCGATGGCGGCGATCGGCGACGACGCGGCCGGCTACGTGAACCTCATCACCGGGCCGCGGCGCGAGGGCGAGTCGGACGGACCGGAGGAGTTCCACCTCGTGATCCTGGACGGCGGGCGGTCGGCGCTGCGGGGGACCGACGTCGAGGAGGTGCTCGACTGCATCCGCTGCGGCGCCTGCCTCTACTCCTGCCCGATGTGGCGCAGCGTGGGCGGCCAGGCGTACGGCTCGCCCTACTCGGGGCCGATCGGGGCGGTCCTGACCCCGCTGCTCGAGGGGATGGAGGGCGAGCGCTCCAGCGAGATGCCCTTCCTCTCGTCGATCTGCGGTGCCTGCCACGAGGCGTGCCCGGTCGGCATCCCGCTACACGACCTGCTCGTACGCGTGCGGGGGAAGGCCCACACGCCCGCGCACCGCCGCGACCGCATGCGCTTCCGCCTCTGGAGCCGCGCCTGGAGCACCGGCCTGGGCTACGGGGCCACCCGGCTCGGCGCCCGCCTGGGCCTGCGCGCGCTGGGCCGGCGCGGCTGGGTGCGCCGCCTGCCCGGCCCCGGGGCGCCGTGGACCGACCAGCGCGACCTGCCCTCGCGCTGGCCGCCGCGGTGAGCACACTCGCCGACGACCTGCTCGAGGCCCTGGTCCGGCGCCGCGCCACTGGCGCGGTCGTGGACGCCGGGGGCGTCGCGCGCGCCGCGGTCGCCGCCGCCGACGAGTGGGGCGTCGAGCGGGCCCTGATCGCCGACGACCCGGTGCTCGACGACCTCGGCGTGGGCGGCGCCCTGGCCGCCGACGGCCGGTCGGTGCTGCGCTGGCCGGAGGGGCGGGACGGCGGCTGGCGCGAGCCGCTCGGGCTCGAGGGCCCCGAGCTCACCCTGGGGGTCACCGTGCCCGCCCTGGCCGTGGCCGAGCGGGGCACGCTGGTGCTCGAGGCCGGCCCCGGCCACGGGCGGTCGATCGACGTGGTGAGCATGTTCCACCTCGCCGTCCTGCCGGCGTCGCGGCTGCGGCGCACCCTGGCCGAGGCGCTCGGCGAGGCCTACGCCGGCGGCCGGGCGCCGTCGGCCGTCTCGCTGGTGTCGGCGCCGAGCCGCACCTCGGACATCGAGAAGATCTCGACCCTGGGCGCCCACGGCGCGAAGGCCCTGCA
>DATLLV010000021.1:0-2261 GCA_035537655.1 Miltoncostaeaceae bacterium | reverse complement strand
CGGGGTCGGGCAGCACGTCCAGGAAGTTGCCGCCGCTCGCGTAGAGCACGTCCAGCGCCCCCGCCCCGGCGGCCTCGATCATCTCCTCGGCCGTCAGCCCGCGCTCCTCCGGCACGGGGAAGCCGTAGCGCTCCGAGAGGTCCCGCGCCGACTCCGCGGCGATGGGCACGCCGCCGGGGAAGGCGGTGGCGTAGGCCCCCATCTCGGCGCCGCCCTGCACGCCCGAGTGCCCGCGGATCGGCATGAGCCCGGCGCCCGGGCGCCCCACGCTGCCACGGGCGAGGGCGAGGTTGAGCAGCGCGCGGACGTTGTCGGAGCCGAAGGCGTGCTGGGTGATGCCCATCGACCAGACGAAGACGGCCGACTCCGCGGCCCGGTACATCTCGGCGAACGCGCGCAGGCCCTCCTCGCCGGCCCCGCTCATCGCGCCCAGGTCGGCCAGGGTGTGGCGGGCGCACTGCTCGCGCACGACGTCGAAGCCGGTCGTGTGGTCGGCGACGAACCGCTCGTCGAGGCCGCCCTCCTCGATCAGCAGCTTCAGCACGCCGGTCGCGAACGCCTCGTCGCCGCCGACGTGGACCTGGAAGAACGCGTCCGTCATGCGCGTGCCCAGCAGCGCGCTCTCGGCGCTCGAGGGCACCCAGTAGCGCTCGAGGCCCGGCTCGCGGTGCGGGTTGACCACCGCCACGCGCGTCCCCTCGCGGCGCGCCAGGTAGAGGTACTTCATCATCACCGGCTGGGCGTTCGCGACGTTCGCGCCCCATAGCACGACCAGGTCGGTCTCCATCAGGTCGCGGTAGGAGATCGTCGTCGCGATGGCGCCCACGGCCCGCTTGAGCGCGGCCGTCGAAGGCGCGTGGCAGACCCGGGCGGCGTTGTCGATGTTGTTGGTGCCGAGGAAGCGCGCGACCTTCTGGGCGACGTAGTAGACCTCGTTGGTGATCCCGCGCGCGGTCAGGAAGAAGGCCAGCCGCCGGGGGTCGGCCACCCGCACCGCCCCGGCGACCTCGTCGAGGGCCTCGTCCCACGAGACCCGGGTGAACCCGGGCTCGCCGGCGCGCCGGACCATCGGGTGGCCCAGCCGGCCCATCGCGCGCAGCTCGGCGCCGGAGCGCCGCTTCAGCGGCGCCACGTCGGCCAGCAGCGCCGGGTCGGCGGCGTCCATGGTGTTCGTCGACAGCAGCGCCAGGCGGGTCGTGCACAGGTGCACGCCGTCGATGGTCCAGTCGTGCAGCCCGGCCACGCCGAGCGCGCAGCCGTCGCAGACGCCCCGCCGCACGATCCGCGCCGCGTAGGGCAGCCGCCGGCGGTTCGCCCAGATCGCGCGGAGGATCTCGCCGTAGTGCCTGGGCTTGGTCTCGCCGATCCCGTTCGGGCGCCAGCCGGCCCACAGGTCGCGGCGGCGCGGGCGGGTGCGGGCCATCAGGCCCCGTCCCGGCCGAGCACCCGGTGCGAGTGGGCGTAGATGTTGAAGCCGCCGGGGCGCAGGAAGCCGACGGCCGTCACGCCCAGCGCCTCGGCCGCCTCGACGGCCAGGCTCGACGGCGCCGAGACGGCGCAGAGGATGGGCACCCGCGCCACCGCGGCCTTCTGGACGATCTCGAAGGACAGCCGGCCCGAGACCAGCAGGACGCGCCCCGCCGCGTCGCCGCCCTCGAGGGCCAGCGAGCCGACGACCTTGTCGACCGCGTTGTGGCGGCCGACGTCCTCGCGCAGCGCCAGCAGGCCGCCGCCGGTATCGAACAGGCCCGCCGCGTGGAGGCCGCCGGTGCGGTCGAAGACGCGCTGCGCGGCCCGCATCGCCTCGGGCAGGGCGAGCAGCGTCCCGGCGTCGACGGCCGCGTCGCCGGCGACCGGCGCGCAGCGCACCTCCACCGCCTCCAGGGCGGCCTTGCCGCAGATGCCGCAGCTCGAGCTGGCGAAGAAGTTGCGCTCGGCGGCCCCGAGGTCGAACGGCGCCCGGCTGCGCACCGTGACCACGTTGTACCGCTGGACGTCCGGGTCCTCGCAGTAGGCGACCGCCGCCACGTCGCCGGGCGCCACCAGCCCCTCGGTCACGAGGAAGCCGGCGGCGAGCTCGAAGTCGTGGCCGGGCGTGCGCATGGTCACGGCGACCCGGACCGGCTCCTGGCCGGGCCCGGCGGCGCGGATCTCGAGCGGCTCCTCGGCGGCGAGGCCGTCGTCGCGCTCGCGCGAGCGCCCGTCGCGGACGGCGATCACGCGGGCCCGGGCGACGCGGCCGCGGCCGGCGGTGGTGCTCA
>DATLLV010000020.1:0-16120 GCA_035537655.1 Miltoncostaeaceae bacterium | reverse complement strand
AAGAGGGCCTCGAAGCCCTCGCGGGCGCCGACGTGGCGCCAGCACGCCGCCTGGGGGAACGCGGCCGCCATCAGATCTCCAGGTCGAAGGGGCTGGGCTCGTACGCGTGGTCGCCGGTGTGGCCCGGACGGGGCGCCTCGTAGACCTCGCGGATGCCGAGCCGCGGGGTCAGGGCGTCCGGCCGCACCAGCACGTAGATGCGCGTCTCGCGCTCGCGCTCGGCCGCATCCCACAGGTTCGCCTCGCGCCAGTCGGCGATCCCCAGCGCCAGCAGCAGGCCGGCGATCAGGCCCGCCATCACCCCGCCCCAGTCGGTGAAGCGCTCGAGGATCAGCAGGGCGATGATGCCGGTGAGCACGACCCCCGACAGGCGCATGCGCCGCTCGCGCGAGTTGGCGTGGGTCTCGTGGACGGAGGCCCGCGGCGGCGGCGTCGCCCGGGTGACGGCCTCGCGGATGCGCCGGACGGCGCCCAGCGAGGCGAAGGCGAAGGTGGGGATCGCGACCGCCGCGAAGGCGACGATGGTGCGCGTGAGCTCGATCGTCTCGCCGACGAGCCAGGCCGCGCCCCAGTAGAGCCCAACGACCAGGGCCGCCGCGACGGCCGACTGGCCGCGCCAGCGAGCCTCGTCCGCGACGCGCACCAGGCGCGGGAGCCCGGCGAGTGCCGACTCGGGCCTCAGGGGACCTTCCTTTCGGTGACTGCCGCCGGTCGTCTAGGATAACCGGCCGTTGACGACCCGCTTCCTCCACCCGGCGACCCGATCGCCCCTTCGCTGAGCGGCGACGCCCTCCGGGTCGGGGTGGTCGGGCTCGGCTACGTCGGCCTGCCGCTCGCGGTGGCCTTCGCCGAGGCCGGCGTCCCCGTCCTGGGCCTGGACGCGGTCCAGCAGAAGGTCGACCGGATCAACGCCGGCGAGTCCTACATCGAGGACGTGCCGTCCGCCCGGCTGGCTCCGCTGGTCGCCGGGGGGACCGTGCGCGCGACGACCTCGTGGGACGCGCTGCGCGAGGTCGACGCGATCCTGATCTGCCTGCCCACGCCGCTGAACGACCACCGTGAGCCGGACCTGTCGGCGGTGCTGGGCGCCTCGGAGAGCCTGGCCCGGCGCCTGCGCCCCGGGCACCTGGTGGTGCTCGAGAGCACCACCTACCCGGGCACGACGCGCGACGAGGTCGCGCCCGTGCTGGAGCGCTCGGGCCTGCGCGCCGGCCGGGACTTCCACCTGGCCTTCTCGCCCGAGCGGGTCGACCCCGGCCGCACCGACTGGACCACGGCGACCACCCCGAAGGTCGTCGGAGGCCTCACGCCCGCCTGCACGCGGAGGGCGATGGAGGTCTACGGACTCGCCTGCGAGACGCTGGTCCCGGTCGGCAGCCCCGAGGTGGCGGAGCTGACCAAGCTGCTGGAGAACATCTTCCGCAGCGTGAACATCGCGCTGGTGAACGAGCTCGCGATGCTCTGCGACCGGATGGACATCGACGTCTGGGACGTCATCGACGCCGCGGCCACCAAGCCCTTCGGGTTCATGCCGTTCCGCCCCGGGCCCGGCCTCGGCGGGCACTGCATCCCGATCGACCCCTTCTACCTCACCTGGAAGGCGCGCGAGTTCGACCTCCACACGGAGTTCATCGAGCTGGCGGGGAAGGTCAACTCGCAGATGCCCCAGTTCTGCGTCGGCAAGGTCGCGCGCGCCCTGAACAGCCACCGCAAGGCGCTGAACGGCAGCCGCGTGATGATCGTGGGGGTCGCGTACAAGGCCAACGTCAACGACACCCGCGAGAGCCCGGCCCTGAAGGTCATCGAGCTGCTGCGCGGCGAGGGCGCGCTGGTGGAGTACCACGACCCCCACGTGGCGGCGCTCCCCAAGCTGGGCCTGGAGAGCGCGGCGCTCGACGCCGAGACCATCGACGCGTACGACGTCGTGGTGGTGGTCACGGCCCACGACGGCATCGACTGGGGGATGGTGGGGCGCGACGCGGCGCTGGTCGTGGACCTGCGCAACGTGGTGCCGAGCGCGAATGGCACGGTGTGGCGGCTGTGAGCGATCCGATCTCCGTCGGCGTGGTGGGCATGAACTACTGGGGGCCGAACCTGGCACGCAACTTCGCCCGCCTCGAGGGCGTGCGGCTGGCGTGGGTCTGCGACCGCGACGAGGCGGTGCTGGGACGCCACCGCTCGGCGTACCCGGAGAGCCGCTTCACGAGCCGCTACGAGGACCTGCTGGAGGACGACTCGCTCGACGCGGTGGCCATCGCCACCCCGGTCCCCACCCACGCGCCGCTGGCCAAGCTCGCGCTCGAGGCGGGCCTGGACGCGTTCGTCGAGAAGCCCCTGGCGCTGACCGCCCGCGAGGCCGGCGACCTGGTTGCGACGGCCGACGAGCGCGACCGGGTGCTGATGGTCGACCACCTGCTGATCTACCACCCGGCCGTGCAGGCGATGAAGGAGATCGTTGACGGGGGCCGCCTGGGCAGGGTCTTCTACCTCTACGGCAACCGGCTCAACCTCGGCATCGTCCGGCCGGACGAGAACGCCCTCTGGAGCCTGGGACCGCACGACATCTCGGTGATGCTGCACCTGGTGGGCGAGCGGCCCAGCGAGGTGGCGGCGAGCGGCGAGAGCTACCTCCAGCCGGGCGTGGAGGACGTGGTGTTCGGGCGCATCCGGTTCCCCTCCGGGATCATCGGGCACCTGCACCTGAGCTGGCTCGACCCGAACAAGATGCGCAAGATGACCGTCATCGGCTCGGAGCGGATGGTGGTCTTCGACGACATGGAGACCGAGCGCAAGGTGACCATCTACGACAAGGGCCCGATCCCCCGCACCGAGACCTACGGCGAGTACATCCAGGTGCGGTCCGGTGACATCCACATCCCGAAGGTCCCGGCCACGGAGCCGCTGCGGGTGGTGTGCGAGCGCTTCGCCCAGGCCGTGCGCGACCGGCGGCCGACGCCCTCCGACGGGCGCGCCGGCGCCGCGGTCGTGGAGGTGCTCGAGGCGATGACCGCCTCGCTGGCCGCCTCGGGGGAGCCCGTGCGGCTGGCGGAGGGGGCGCCCGCGTGAGCCGCGAGAACCTGGTGGTGGGCGAGGGCGTCGTGCTCGGCGACGACGTCGAGATCGGCGCCAACGTGGTGATCCACGACGGCACCCGCATCGGCGACCGCGTCGTGATCCAGGACAACGTGGTGCTCGGCAAGCAGCCGAAGCTCTCCTCGCGCTCCACCAGCAAGGGGGGGACCCTTGGCCCGCTGGAGATCGGCGAGGGCGCCGCCGTGTGCAGCGGTGCGGTGGTCTACGCGGGCACCACCATCGGCCCGGGCACGATCGTCGGCGACCTCGCGTCGGTGCGCGAGCGCTGCGCGATCGGCGAGGGCGTGGTGATCGGCCGCGGCGTCTGCGTGGAGAACGACGTGCCCATCGGCGCGTTCACCAAGATCCAGTCGAACTCCTACATCACGGCCTACTCGGAGCTCGAGGACCACGTCTTCATCGCGCCCTGCGTGACGACCACGAACGACAACCTGATGGGGCGCACCGAGGCCCGCCACGAGCAGATCAAGGGCGCGATCATCCGGCGCGGCGCGCGCGTGGGCGGCGGCGTGGTGATCCTGCCGGGCATCGAGATCGGCGCCGAGGCGTTCGTCGCGGCGGGCGCCCTGGTCACGCGCGACGTCCCGCCCGCCAAGCTGGTCGCCGGCCTGCCGGCCCACGTCTGGCGCGACGTGCCGGCCGAGGAGATGGTGGACGCCGACGGGGCGTAGATCCGCGACCCGCAGGCTGGCCGCGCCGGACGGCGAGGTCGTCGCGCGGGACGCGAGCGTGGCGGGGTCGCGGCGGGTCGACCTCGAGCTGCCGGGCGGGCGGCGCGTGCGGGTGAGCGAGGTGCACGGGGGGTGGGCCGCGACGGACGACCCGGTGCTGGGCGACCCGGTGTGGCCCACCCTCGGCGCCGCCGTCGAGGCGTTCAGCGGCCGGGCCCGCGACGAGGAGGGCTGGATCGCCCAGCTCGAGGAGTTCGCCACCCCGCTCGGCGGCGCGCCGGCGGCCCCCATCCCGCCCGAGGAGGGCGAGCGCCTCGCCGCCCTGCCGCGGCGCTGTCCCGGCGCGTACGTCGACGGGCCGCGGGCCCACGACTCGGGCGGCTGGTACTGCTTCGTCGGCGGGCTGCCGGACGGCGCCTGGGCCATGGAGTTCGGCGACACGCCGGTCGCCGCCGCCCGCGCCGCCCTGGCGCGGGCCGACGCCCTGCTCGGTCCGCCCTAGGGGGCTGCCCGGCCCCGCTTCGGCACCGTGATGTGCGCGGCCGCGCGGCCGCCGTAGATCACGTACGGCACGGTCAGCTGCACGCCGCCGTCGTCGGCCGACTCGCCCGGGGCGAGCAGCAGGACCTGGTCGTTGCGGTCGTCGTTCGCGCGGCGAAGGGCGCTCAGCAACCGCTCGGTCCGCGTTCCGGCCGCGCGGGTCGCGCCGCGCTCGACGGCCGCGACGGCCTCGCGGCGGGCCACGGGCCCGCTCTCGGCGCCGAGGTCCTGGGTCAGGTCGGCGGGCGCGGGGTCGAAGCCGCCGCTCGCGTTGGGCGCCACCCGCAGGCTCACCGGGCCGGGACCGACGCCGGAGGGGATTCGGATGGGCACGCGAACGGTGCGGGCCGCCGCCTGCCAGGGCTGCAGCACCAGCCGCAGCGTCGCCCGCGCCCCGGGCCGCACCCGCCGCGGCGAGATGCGGGCGCCGATGATCCGCGCCGCGCGCACCTGTGGGCGCAGCGTTTGGGAGACGCTGACCTTCGAGACGGCCACCGGGCGGACGCCGTTCTCCATCAGCACCGACAGCAGCCGCGGCACCTGGCCGCTCGCGAGCGTGGTCACATCGCCCGCGGCCGCGTAGAGGTTGCGGTAGACGACCGGTCTCGCCAGGTCGGGGCTGCGGATGACCACCCGCAGGCTCAGGGTGCCGCCCTCGATCCCGTCCAGCACGCGCAGGGCGGGCTCGTCCTGCACCAGGCCGCCGACGATGGGCGCGGTGCGCGTGTCGGGGGCGATCGTGCCGCGGACCGTGCTGGAGGTGCCGCGGCCCAGGTCGCGTGCCGTGCCGACCGCGTCGATGCCCTCGACCGGGCCGATCGTGCCCGAGATGCCGTCCGCGCGGTCGCCGGTGATCATGCCGCGCAGCACCCCAGGCTCGGCGAGCTTGTACGAGCCGTTGGCGATCGGCGCGGCGACGGTCTGGAACACGTAGCCATCGGACATCAGGAAGCGCGAGCGCCCGGCGCTGAGGAAGGGGTGGCCGAAGCCCAGGATCGTGGAGCCGTCCACGTAGGTCACGGTGCCGATCGCGCCGATGGCGATGTCGCCGCCGCCCAGCAGCGCCGTCATCGTGGCCCCGGGCACCAGCGGCACCGGCGGACGGGTCGTGCGCGGCCCGATCGAGCTGAGCCGGATGCCCGACTTGGCGAGCTCGCGCGCCAGCGGGCCGATCAGCGGCCGCGAGGCGCCGGCGACGGTCCAGCGCTCGAGCGGGTAGAGGGCGACGCGGCCGGGGTGGCGCCGCTCCAGCCGGCGGGCGACGGCCCGGGTGCGCACCATGGCGACGCGCCGCTCGGCGCGCGGCGGCGCCGAGGCGTGCTCCTGGGCCCGCTGGCCGGTCACCGAGTCGATCATCTGCTCGATCGGCGTGATGCCGATGTCCACGTTGGCCTCGTCGCCCGAGCCGAAGGCGACCGCGCCGATCACGCGCGCCACCCCGTCGGCGCCGGTGACGTACACCGGGCTGCCGCTCATGCCCTCGGCGACGCCGCCCGTCTGCTGCATCAGCGGCCCCTCGGCGCGCGCCAGGATGACCGCGCCGGCGGGCCCGTCGGGGCCGCGCTGCACGTCGATGACGCGCACCGGGAAGGTCACGATGTCGGTGCCGTGCACGACGGTGCGGGCCTCGCCCACCATGCCGGGCGTCACCGGGGAGAGGGGCAGGATCGGGTCGCCGGCAGCGGCGGCCGGGCCGGCGGCGGCGGCGAGGGCCCCCCCGGCGAGGGCCGCGGCGAGGGCCGCGCGGCGGGCCGCGCGGCTCACGACGAGCCCACCAGCCGCTCGGCCGCGGCGGGCGGCATCGCGCGCTCGATCACCCGGAACCATGTGTCGCGCAGGCCGAGCGTCGAGCGCAGCTCGATGCCGCTGACCACGACGCTGCGGCCCGAGCGCGCGGTGATGCGCACCTGCCTGGCGCGCGGCGACACGCCGCGGCTGAGGACGTCCACCGTGGCCGCCGGCCCGCCCAGGCCCAGGATCCGTCCGAGCCCGGCGGCGGTGAAGCTCGGCGGGTCCGGCCAGGAGGCGTGGTACGGCGAGCCGCGGTCGTAGGGGTCGGGGACGCTCACCAGGTACGGCCGCGGCGGGCTGCCGGCGAAGACGTTCTCGACGTTCTCGGTGCGCCCGCCCGAGGTGGAGAAGAAGTAGGCCGTGATCACCTTCCCACCGTATGTCAGCACGGTGTTGCGGGTGGAGGCCACCGCCCGGGTGCTGCGCCGGTCCTCAGAGGCGATGCCCCCGTACGTCTGGCTGCGGTCGTCGTCGAAGAGGTCGTAGACGGCCGTGGGCTTCATCGTCGCCAGGGCGTAGCTGCGCGCGGCGATCGCCTGCACCCGCAGCGCGGCGGGCGCGTCGTCGCCCCAGTCGGGGGGCATCTCGCGCGGCACGACGCCCTTGAGGTAGTCCTCGAGCCCGACCGCGTTCACCAGGTCGAGGCCGCCGCCCGACGGCACCGCGCGCAGCTCGCCGCGGTAGCGCTGGTCGGACCGCGGTGCCCGCTCGCCCCAGGCCACGCTGCCGCGGCGCGCGGGCACCAGGCGCACGGTGCCGGCCAGCACCGCCGCGCGGCGCCGGCCGCCGCGGACGGCCACCCGCCCGCCGCCGGCCGCGCGCACGGTCACCGTCGCCCCGGCCGGCAGCCGCACGACCCGGCCCGCGCCGATCGCCCGCCACGGGCGCGGGCTCGAGACGGCGACGCTGCGCTCGCCCTGGGCCAGCAGCACCTTGACCCTGCGCGTGGGCGCGGTCGTCAGGGTGACGCCGCGGTAGTAGTGGCGCAGGATCGCCCCCGCGCCACGGCCGGCCAGCGCCTGGCCGCGGGCGCCGTACTGCGACATCCCGACGCCGTGGCCCCAGCCGCGCCCCTGGAAGGTGAAGACGGTCACGTCCCGCGCGGCGGGGGCCTGGGCGGACGCCGAGGTCGCCCCAGCGGCCAGCGCGGCGGCGCAGGCACCCAGCGCGGCGAGCGCGGTCGTGTGGGCGCGGCGTCGTCTCATGGCATGAGCGGCGGAGGCTAGCGGCCCGGCCAGGCCCGGGCCACGGCACCGGGTTAGCCTTGGGCGGTGCCGAGGGTCAGGTACCGGGCGGCCAGGGCGACCCCCGCCGCCACCGCGCGCCCCGTGGACGCGCCCAGCCGCCCGAGGTCGGCGAGGGCGCGCTCGCGCGCGGCCTCCGGGCCGGCGGCCAGCAGGCGGTGGACCGGCTCGGGCGCGGCCCCGCCGGCCGCGAGGGCGAGCAGGGCGGCCAGCCAGTCGCCCAGCGCCCGCACCCCCGCGGCGTCCCAGGGCGGCACCGGGGCCCAGGCCGGCGGGCGGGCGCGGTCCCACGCGACGGCGCGGGGCGCCTCGCCCGCGCCCGCGGCGACCGCGTTGGCCATCATCGGCACCCGGCGAGTCGCCACCGTCACCACGAAGCCGTCGAGGTCCAGGTGCAGCGCGCCGCGGCCGGCGCCCACGACGCGCAGCCGGCGCGGCCGGTCGAGCCGCGCGAGCACGGCCGCGGAGACGGCGTGAGCGACGACGGCTGGCTGCGCCCCAGCCCCGGCGAGCGCGTGCTGCAGACCGTCGTCAGCGGGCCCTTCGTCGTCCAGCACCGCGAGGATCTGGGGCTGGGCGCCTGCCGGCTCACCCGCCACCGGGGGGCGGCCGCCACCAGCTTCGTGGTCCTGGGCTACTCGCAGCGCTCGGAGGTGGGCCTGCCCTGCCACGTCGTGCACCTGCGCGACGAGGCCGACGGCGCGGAGTACGTGGTCGACACGGGGCTCTGCGGGCCGGGGCTGCCGGCCGACGCGTTCAGGGTCGCCGGCGCCAGCGCTTGACCCCCGAGGTCGTCGCCACCATCCGCCGCTTCACGCCCCAGGGCACCCTCGAGTAGACCGGCGCGAACACCGAGCGCCAGAACCAGCCCGAGGCCGCGTGCGGCGCCGGGTGGCCCGAGCCGGCGCCGAAGCGGCGCTGCGAGGCCTCCATCAGCGCCCGCTCGCCACCGGCGCGCATGCGCCGCGGTATCGCCGGCTTGGGCGGCAGCGTGGCGGGGAAGTCGCCGGGCCGGCGGCCGGGCTTGCCGGCCGTGCTGAGGGCCGAGGCCAGCGCGGTCTCGCCGGCCTTGCGCGCGGTCGACCCGGGCGGGGCCGGCGGCGCGGCGGGCATGCCGCCGCTGCCGTGGTGGGCGACCTTGTCGTGGCCGAAGTACTCGCGGACGCGCTCGGGGATGCGGGGGTCGGCCTCGCTCACAGCTGCGCCATCCCGTTCTGCGCGGCCACCGAGAGCGGCTCGTAGAGCGCGCCGATCGGGGGCGAGTAGACGTTCTCCATCCAGGCGAGGTCCTCGAAGGTCGCGCCGCGCTTGAGCGCGAAGGCCAGGAAGTCGGCCCGCTCCTTGATGCCCTCGCCGCCCACGAACTGGCCGCCGATCAGGCGCCCGCTGCCCGGCTCGCCCAGCAGCTTCACGCGCACCTGCTGCACGCCCGGGAAGTAGCGGGCGCGGCTGATGCCGTTGGCCGCGCCGACGACGTAGGGGATGCCGAGCGAGGTCGCCAGGCTCTCGCCGAAGCTCGCCCCGCCGATCTGCACCTGGCCGCCGACCATGCCCCAGGGGATGTTCACCGGGTCGTAGCGGCGGTTGCCGCCGGCGGCGTTGGCGCCCGCCACGCGGCCCTGCTGCATCGCGTGCGAGCCGGTCAGGCCCTGAACCGCGACGCCGGTCAGGTTCTGGGGCACCTCCACGACGTCGCCGGCCGCGTAGACGCCGTCCATCGAGGCGCGCATGCGCTCGTCGACCACGAGGGCGCCGGTCGAGCCGACCTCGAGCCCCATGGAGCGCGCCAGCGTGGTCTCGGGCTCCTTGTGGGTGCAGATCACGCAGATGTCCGCCTCGATCGGGCCGTCGCTGGTCGCGACGGCCGCCAGCTTCCCGCCGCTCCCCTCGAAGCCCTGGAGGCCGGTGCCGAAGTGCAGGATGCACCCCAGCTCCGCCAGGCTCTCCTGCACCGGCTCGGCCATGTCGGCGTCGGCGACCTGGGCGAGCAGCCAGGCGTTCTCATCGACGACGTGGGTCTCGATGCCGCGGTGCACGAGCGCGGTCGCCATCTCGACGCCCAGCGGGCCGGCCTCGAGCACCACGGCCCTGCGGACGTCGTTCAGGGTCTCGTTCAGCTCCATCCCACGGCGGATGTTCTTGACGAAGGTGAGCCCCTCGAGGTCGTTCCCCGGCACGTCGGGCAGCGTGTAGTTCCAGCCGGTGCAGACGACCAGGCGGTCCCAGGGGAGGACGTCGCCGTTCGCCGTCATCGTGCGCGCGCTCGGGTCGACCGCGGACACGACCGTCTCGGTGCGCAGATCGATGCCGGCGTCGGCGTAGTTCTCCGGGCCGGCGAGGAAGAGCCGCTCGAAGTCCGGGATCTCGCGGCCCAGCACGTAGGGGATGCCGCACGGCGAGTAGGCGACGTCCTCGTACTCGGTGCAGCAGACGACCGTGGCGTCCGGGTTCGTGCGCTTGGCCATCGAGGCCGCGCTGATGCCGGCGGCCCCGCCGCCGATGACGCAGATGTTCATGCCTCACCCATCCTCGGGGGAAAGCGCGACGCTACCCGATCGGCTCGTCAAGGTGGTAGCGGATCTCCGGCGGGTGGGCCAGCGTGTTCGTGACCCAGCAGAAGCGCTTGGCGAGCTCGACGGCCGGGGCGATCTCGGCCGCCGGCGTGGACGAGTGCACCCAGAGGTCGTAGGAGCCGTGGCGGGGCTCGCCGACCGCCCGGTGCGGCTGCACCTGCACCTCCAGCTCGCCGACCTGGATCCGCTTCTTGCGCGCCGCCCAGACGATCGCGACGCAGAAGCAGGAGGCCAGCGCCGCCGCGATCAGCTCGGTGGGCATCGGCCCGCTGTCCTCGCCGCCGAACTCCTCGGGCTCGTCCACCCGGATCGCGTGCCCGCGGCCAGAGACGTCGGTCGCCAGCCCGCCCTTCCACTCCGCCGTCCAGACCGCGTACTCGTGCTCGTCACGCAGCGACACGGAGCCTCCCGTAGGCCGCCTCGTGCGCCGCTGCGGCGGCCGTCCAGGTGAAGCGGCCCGAGGTCCGCCGGCCGCCCTCGGCCAGGCGCGCCCGCAGGGCCTCGTCCGACGCCGCGGCGACCAGCGCGCCCACCAGCGCGCCGGCGTCCCCGGGCGGCGCCATCAGGCAGTCCTCGCCCGGCGTCAGGAACTCGCGCAGCACCGGCAGGTCGCTCGCCACGACCGGCACGCCCGAAGCCTGGGCCTCGAGCGCCACCAGCCCGAACCCCTCGCGCTCGGACGGGAACGCGAAGACGTCGGCGGCCCGGTAGAGCGCCGGCATGACGTCGTCGGCGACGGGCCCCAGCACCGCCACGTCGGCGCCGGCCGGCGGCGCCGGGCCGCGGTGGACGCGCAGGCCCAGCCGGGTCGCGTCGGCCTCCCACGCCGCCCGGTAGTCGGCGTAGTCGAAGAGGGTCTCGCCGCCCGCGATCGCGAGCAGCGCGCCCGGGCCCAGCGCGTCGCGCGCCGCGGCGAACGCGGCCAGCAGGGTGCGGCTGCCCTTGCGCGGCTCGATGCCCCCGATCGTCAGCACCGCCGGCCGGGCGCCCCAGCCCATGCGCCGCCCCGCCTCCCCGCGCCCGAGCGGGCAGTTCGCGTAGCGGGCGGAGTCGACACCGTTCGGGATGACGTCGGCGGCGACGCCGTGCTCGCGCTCCAGCACCTCCGCCCAGTGGCGGCTGACGCAGATGCGGTGGTCCACGTCCTCGATCGACGCCCGCTGGCACTCCCGCAACACGGGGCTGGCGAAGTCGTCGACGTGGTGGACCGTGCGCACGACCGCGGGGAGCCGCCCCTCGGTCCGCAGCGCCAGCAGCGAGCGCGCCGAGAGGCAGTCCTCAGCGTGGTGGACGTCGGCGGGGCCGGCCACGCGGAGCCCGTCGGCGAGCGTGGCCGCGTAGCGCAGGATGCGCGGCTCCACGTCCTCCCCCGGGCGCCGCTCGACCGGCACCAGGTGCGCGGGCACCCGCGGCGGGCGGAAGAAGGCCGCGCCGTCGGCCGAGAGCGCCCACAGCTCGACGTCGTGGCCGCGGTCGCCCAGCGCCTCGGCGAGCGAGAGCGCGTGCACCACGCCGCCGCGCGGCTTGGTCGAGTAGGTGACGATGCGGATCCGCAGGAGGCCGTCACCCGGCCAAGGCCGCGGCGAGCCGGGCGGCCGCGGCGTTGGTGGGGGCCAGGCGGGCGCCGGCCTCGGCGAGCGTCGCCTCCTGGCGGCTGCGCACCTGCGGGTCGTCCTCGGTGCCCAGCACGTACGCGACCACCGCGAGCTGGGGCCGCTCGGCGAGCGCCTCGCGGATCGCCGGGGCGAGCGCCCCGGCCGGGTCGGGGTGGCTCGAGTAGCCCAGCACCACGTCGAGCAGCAGGACGCCCGCGCGCGGGTCGGCCGCCTCGGCACGCAGCCGCCCGACGCGCGCCTCGGGGTCGATCATCGGGTGGGGCCGGCCGCGGGTGAACTCCTCCTCGCCCAGGTCCAGGCAGACGTGGCCCTCGGGCTCGCCGCGCAGCGCGCGGGCGCGCCCGGCGGGGGCGTTCGACGAGACGCCCGGCAGGCGCTCGGCCAGGATCGCCGAGGCCTCACTGCAGAGGGTGCCGCCCGAGAAGAGCCCGCGCACGGCGCCGCCCGCGACCCAGTCGACGCGCGGCTCGCGGGCGGCCTCGGCGGGGCGGCCGCCCAGGCGCACCGCCGCCAGCGCCGCCTCGTCGAGCGTCGCCGCAAGCGTCACGCCCGCCACCGGCGCGACGCCGCCGCCGACCATGCAGGCGGCCGCGGGCGTGCCGCAGTCGGCCAGCGCGCGCAGCACCCGCTCGGCCACATCGGGCGACGGCGGCTTCGAGACGCAGAGGATGACGTCGGTGTCCTCGTCGGCCGCCAGCCGGGCGATGGCGTCGAGGGCCGTGATCGCGCCGACCGCCTCCTTCAGGTCGCGCCCGCCGGTGCCATAGCAGCGGCTGACGCCGCCACCGGCCCGGTCGATCAGCACGGTCACCTCCTGGGCGCCGGTGCCCGCCGCCGCCACCACGCCGATGCGGCCGCGGGCGACCACGTTGGCGAAACCCAGCGCCAGGCCGTCGAGGATCGCGGTGCCGGCCCCGGAGCCCATCACCAGCAGCCCGAGGTGGTGGGCGCGGCGCTTCAGCTCGACCTCTTCCTGGAGCGGCACGCCGTCGCTGAACAGCAGCACGTCCATGCCGGCGCCGAGCGCCTTGTGGGCCTCGAGCGCCGCGTACTCGCCCGGCACCGAGACGATCGCGATGTCGCCCTCGGCGCGGGCCATCGAGCGCGGCGCCCGCGGGCCGGGCCCGGCCCCGTCGGCGCCCGCGGGCGCCCGGTCGAGCACCGCCTCGGCCGCCTCGAGCCCCTTCACGGCCCCCGCGCCCTGGACCGCGACGACCAGGTCGTCCGGGCCCGCGCCGTCGATCGTGGCGTCGGCCAGGCCCAGCGCGGCGGCCTCCTCGCGGTTGGCCGGGGTGCCCATGAAGCAGAAGGCGCGCTCCACCCCGTCCACCCCCTCGGCGGCCCGTGCGGCGGCCATCATCTTGGCGCTGTCGGCCCAGCGGCCTGCGCGCACGCGGACCTCCGTCACGCGGACATGGCCCGGCCCTCCGGGCCCACCAGCAGCGGCTCGGCCTGCGCGCCCAGCGCCTCGTCGTCGGTCTCGGCGGCCCGCAGGGTGGCGGCGCGCCCGTCCTCGACCAGGACCGCCCCCGGCCGCAGGTGAATGAACGGCGACGCCTGGGCCATCGCGTAGGCGCCGGCCTGGCCGATCCAGACCAGGTCGCCCACCCGCAGCGGCGGCATCGGCACCTCGCGCGCCAGCGCGTCGTGCTGCAGGCAGAGCGGCCCGAAGAGGTCCGTCGGCCGCTCCTCGCCGGGCCGGGGCTCGGCCGGCTGCACCGGCGAGCGCTTCCACAGCACGCAGGGGACCTGGGTGACGCCGGCGTCGACCACGACAGCGCCGCGCCCGCGGCGGGCGACGACGCGCGTCAGCAGCCAGCCCGCGTCGCGCACCAGCGCCCGCCCCGGTTCCAGGATCAGCGGCGGCGCGTCCGGCCCCAGCGCCTCGCGGGCCGTGCCGAGGTGGCCGGCGAGCCCGGACGCGGCCGGCCACCCGCCGCCCAGGTCGAGCCACTCGATGCCGCCGAC
Source organism: Miltoncostaeaceae bacterium (assembly GCA_035537655.1). GTDB lineage: Bacteria > Actinomycetota > Thermoleophilia > Miltoncostaeales > Miltoncostaeaceae > DATAGF01. Next base: position 2,624 of record DATLLV010000020.1, on the reverse strand, counting down.
GCGCTCGGCCACCTCGCGCAGCCGCGCGGCGGCGGCGGCGAAGCGCGACTCGGGCACCGGGTACTGCACGGTGACGGCGTGAATCGGCGGCCCGGTGGGCGGCAACGGGCCGAGCTGGTAGGCGCCGAGGTGGATGTGCAGGCCCGTCAGCGGCAGGCCGGCGCGCGCCAGCACCGCCGCCGCGGCGGGCGCCATCCGCGCCGGCACGCCGAAGCGGTCGCGCCCCTCGCGGTCGGGCGGCACGAGCCGCAGCCCGACCCGCGCCCCGGGCGCCGCGGCGCCGGCGAGGCGGGCGATCTCGCGCACCTGCTCGGCGCCGTCGGCGATCACCGTGGCGCCCTCGCGCAGCGCGCGGCCCAGCTCGGCGGCGGACTTGAGCGGGCCGTTGAAGACGATGCGCGAGCCTGGCACGCCCGCCCGCCGCGCGACGCGGTACTCGAACCCCGACGCGACCTCGGCCCAGCAGCCCGCGCGGTGCAGGCGCGCGACCAGGCCCATCAGCGGGTTCGACTTGACCGAGTACGCGATGGTCGCATCCGGCCCGGCGGCCGCCTGGAAGGCCCGTGCCTCGGACTCCAGGCGCGCGCCGTCGAACGCGTAGAGCGGGGTGCCGAAGCGCTCGGCCAGCTCGTCGGCCCGGCCCGGCGGGCGCGGCTCGACCGTCCGGATCACGCGGGCACCGCGGCGGGGATGCGCGGCCAGACCTCGGCGCCCACCCGGCCGACCTCCTCGCGGTGGGGGTAGCCCGAGGCGATCACCAGGTCGACGCCGGCGTCGCGGTAGTCGGCGAGCAGCCGGGCCACCCGGTCGTAGGAGCCCACCAGGGCGGTGCCGGCGCCGCCCCGCACGGCGCGGATGCCCGCCCAGAGCCCCGGGGCCACCCAGCCGTCCCCGTCGGCCGGGATGGCGTTCATCCGCCCCTGGCCCACGCTGTCGAACGCCGCGTACTCGGCCGCCCGCGCGCGGGCGACCTCGGCGCGCGAGAGGAGCTCGGCGGCCGCGGCGCGGGCCTCCAGGTCGGTCGCGCGGGCGATCAGGTGGACGCGCAGGCCCACGCGGATGCGGTGGCCGGCGCGCTCGCGCATCGCCGCGGCGCGGGCGGCGATCGCCTCGGGCGGCTCGCCCCACATCAGGTACGTGTCGGCCGCGCGCACGGCCAGCTCGATGGCGTCCTCGCTCGCCCCACCGAGGTAGAGGGGGCCCGGGAAGCGGGTCCGGAGGGCGTCGGCCAGCCGGCCGAGCCGGGCGTACCGGCCGGCGTGGTCGAGCGGCGGCACGCCGTAGCCCGCATCCGGGCCGCCGCCGGCGACCAGGTTGATCGCCACCCGGCCCGGCGCCATCGCCCAGAGCGTCTGGGCCTGGTGAGCGGCCAGCTCCGGGCGCAGCGCCGCCGGGTTGACCGCGACCAGCAGCCGGATGGTGCGCGTCAGCGGCGCGAGGGCCGCCGCGGTGGTCCAGCTCTCGGAGAAGGGCGCGTCGGGGGCGAAGGAGTCGTTGACCGTCCCCGTGGGGATCAGGATCTCCGTCGCTCCGGCGTCCTCGGCGGCGCGGGCGACCTCGGCGAGGTAGCCGATGTCCGGCGCCCGCTCCGGGCGCGCCGTCCCGACCCACCTCCCGTCCCCCTCAGAGGGGCAGTACCAGCCGAGGTCGAGCTCCCGGCGAAGGCTACTCGGAGCCGGCGATCAGCGCCGCGATGCGCCGGCCGCGCTCGGTGCCGTACGAGAGGAAGAGGTCGCCCGCGCCGCCGAGGACGCCGGAGCGACGGAGATCCTGATCCCCACGGGGACGGTCAACGACTCCTTCGCCCCCGACGCGCCCTTCTCCGAGAGCTGGACCACCGCGGCGGCCCTCGCCCCGCTCACGCGCACCATCCGCCTGCTGGTCGCGGTCAACCCGGCGGCGCTGCGCCCCGAGCTCGCCGCCCACCAGGCCGAGACGCTCTGGGCGATGGCGCCGGGCCGGGTGGCGATCAACCTGGTCGCCGGCGGCGGCCCGGACGCGGGCTACGGCGCTCCGCCGCTCGACCACCCCGGCCGGTACTCCCGGCTCGGCCGGCTGGCCGACGCCCTCCGGGCCCGCTTCCCGGGCCCCCTCTACCTGGGTGGGGCGAGCGAGGACGCCATCGAGCTGGCCGTGCGCGCGGCCGACACGTACCTGATGTGGGGCGAGCCGCCCGAGGCGATCGCCGCCCGCGCCGCGGCGATGCGCGAGCGGGCCGGCCGCCGCATCCGGGTGGGCCTGCGCGTCCACCTGATCGCCCGCGCGACCGACCTGGAGGCCCGCGCCGCGGCCGCCGAGCTCCTCTCGCGCGCCGAGGTCGCCCGCGCGCGGGCGGCCGAGTACGCGGCGTCCGACAGCGTGGGCCAGGGGCGGATGAACGCCATCCCGGCCGACGGGGACGGCTGGGTGGCCCCGGGGCTCTGGGCGGGCATCCGCGCCGTGCGGGGCGGCGCCGGCACCGCCCTGGTGGGCTCCTACGACCGGGTAGCCCGGCTGCTCGCCGACTACCGCGACGCCGGCGTCGACCTGGTGATCGCCTCGGGCTACCCCCACCGCGAGGAGGTCGGCCGGGTGGGCGCCGAGGTCTGGCCGCGCATCCCCGCCGCGGTGCCCGCGTGATCCGG
>DATLLV010000019.1:0-18308 GCA_035537655.1 Miltoncostaeaceae bacterium | reverse complement strand
CGCCGGCGCCGAGGCCGACCACGTCATCGAGACGGTGGTCGAGGAGGTCGACGTGAAGTGCGACGTCCTCGGGCGCCTCGACGAGGTCTGCCGCGACGAGGTCGTGCTGGCGTCGAACACCTCCCAGATCTCGATCTCCCGTCTGGCGGCCGCCACCGGCCGGCCGGACCGCGTGATCGGCAGCCACTGGTTCAACCCGCCCCCCGTGATGGGCCTGATCGAGGTCGTCCGCGGCGTCGAGACCTCCGACGAGACCCTCGGGATCGCCCTCGGCCTGGCCGAGCGTTACGGCAAGGAGACGATCGTCTGCCGCAAGGACGCCCAGGGCTTCGTCACCTCGCGCCTGATCGCGATCCTCATGGTCGAGGCGGCCCGGATCGTCGAGGAGGGCATCGCCGACCCGGAGGAGGTCAACCGCGCCTGCGTCCTGGCCTTCAACCACGCGATGGGCCCGCTCGACACCGCCGACCTGACCGGCCTCGACATCCTCGAGCGGGTGGCCGACGGCCTGGCCGAGCACTACGGCGACCGCTTCCTGGTCCCGCAGAGCGTGCGGGCCCTGGTCAACGCCGGTCACCTCGGGCGCAAGACCGGGCGGGGCTTCCGCGACTACAGCGAGGCCCGGTAGGCGGACCCCCCTCTCGCGACCGGCCCGCGCGGGCGGGCGATGAGCCTCATCGGCGGCTGATCGCCCGGGGGGCTGGATCCCCCTCGTCGGTTCAGTGCGTTCTCGACGGCTGAGGCTCTATAGACCTACTTGCTACTTGTCCGCCCCGTCCGCCGGTCCATCGGGGCTCCTGATGCTCGTTCGCGCCAAGATCTGCCTCCTCGTCCCAGCCGTCGCCTGCGCGATCGCCGCTGCACCAGGGCTGGGAGCCACGACGATCTCGGGCAGCGACGGCGACGTCTGGAACGCCACCACGACGCCGACCTACACCATCACGGCAAGCGGACCCGGAGCCGAGATCAAGTGGAGCTTCCGAGGCGGAGACTCGGGCGAGCCCGATGATCTGAACAACACGGGCGAGTCCCCCCTGACGATCACCCTCCCCGGCCTGAGCGACGCGACGGGCTACCGGCTGGTGGCGAGGGAGACCAATGATCACGAGGACGACCGGACCCGGCGCCGCTTCGCGGTGGACACCACCCCACCGCTTGTGGAGATCGATACGCCCGCGCCGGGCGCCGTGTACGCACAAGGCCAGCAGGTCGAGGCCGACTACAGGTGCGATGAGGCCGTCTGCGCGGGTCCTGTGCCCGACGGCGGCCTCGTTCCGACCGCGACGGCCGGTCCGCAGTCGTTCCTCGTGACGGCCGCCGATCCGGCTGGGAACATCGTCACGGTGCAACGCGACTACTGGGTGGAGGGTCCAGCGCCAATCCCCCTCGAGCCCGCTCCGCTCGTGCCCACTCCGCCCCGGGTCGGCAAGCCGACCGTGCTTCCCTCGCCCGCCAATGCGAAGCACATGCGGCCCCACCTGGGTGCAACGGTCCGCTCGACGCACCCCCTGCTTCGCTGGAAGGAGCTCAGAGACCCCCGGGCGCAGCTCTACAACGTCCAGGTCTTCCGGCTCAGCGGCAAGCGCCTCGTGAAGGTGCTCTCCGTCTTCCCGACCTCCAACTCCGTCCATGTGCCCGCGGGGCGGCTGACGCCCGGCGCCATCTACGTGTGGCGCGTGTGGCCCATGGTGAACGGGAAGTACACGGCGAAAGCCCTCGGCATCAGCAACTTCCACGTTGAGAAGTAGCGCACCCCCGTGCGAGGGCCGCGGGTCTCGCTCGTCAAGGGGCCAACTGGCCACGGCGCCGTCGGCCAATTGGCCGACGCGCTACCGCAGCGTCCGGAAGAAGGCCCGGATGTCGTCGACGAGCAGCTCCGGCTCCTCCATGGGGGCGAAGTGCCCGCCGGCGGGCATGTGGGTGACGCGCCGCAGGTCGTAGTAGCGCTCCAGGAAGGCGCGCGGCATCAGCGAGAGCTCGCGCGGGAACATCGCGACGGCGGTCGGCGCCTCGACCACCGGGCTGCGGTCGTGGACGGGCGTCCAGGGGCGGTGCGACGCCTCCCAGTAGAAGCGGGCCGAGGTCACCAGGCTCTCGGTGACCCAGTAGAGCATCGCCGTGGTGATGAGGTCGTCCTTGGAGAAGCGCCGCTCGACGTCGCCGTCGCAGTCGCTCCAGTTGCGCCGCCGCTCGAGGATCCAGGCGAGGAGGCCGGCGGGGGAGTCGTGGAGGGCGTAGGCGAGGGTCTGGGGGTCGGTGCCCTGGACGGCGCTGTGGCTGGTGCGGACCGGGCGCGTCTCCATGGTGCGCTCGAGCAGGTGCCGCTCGTCGTCGGCGTACTCCTCCGGCCCGGGCCGGGGCGCGTGGAAGAGGTCGAGGGGGAGGGACAGGCTCAGGTGGACGCCCACCAGGCGGTCGGCGTGGGCGTGGCCGAGCTGGGCGCTGATCAGGGCGCCCCAGTCGCCGCCGGCCGCGGCGAAGCGGTCGTGGCCGAGGGCGTCGCCCATCAGGCGCACCCAGAGGTCGGCCGTGCGGGTGAAGTCGATGCCCGTGACCGTCAGCGGCGTCGAGAAGCCGAAGCCCGGCAGCGAGGGCACGACCACCTCGAAGGCGTCAGCCGGGTCGCCGCCGTGGGCGGCGGGGTCGCTGAGCGGGCCGATCACCTTCTGGAAGTCCCAGAACGTCCACGGCCAGCCGTGGGTCAGGATCAGCGGCAGCGGATCCGGGCCGGCGCCGGGGGCGCGGACGAAGTGCACCGGCACGCCGTCGAGGTCGGCGCGGAAGTGGGCGAGCCCGTTCATCGCGCGCTCGTGGGCGCGCCAGTCGTAGCCCCCGCGCCAGTGGGCGACGAGCTCCTCCAGGTAGCCGCGCTCGGTGCCGTAGCGCCAGTCGCCGTTGCCCACGTCCAGCGGCCAGCGCGTGCGGGCCAGCCGCTCGGCCAGGTCGTCGAGGGTCTGCTGGGGGACGGCGACCTCGAAGGGCTCGACCGCCAGCGCGCCCATCAGCGCGCCCGCGCCGCCGCGCCGGCGGTCGACTTGAGCCACGTGCGGTCGCCCAGCAGGTCGCGGGCGGTGCCGCCGGCCCGCCACTGGCGGCTGCGCAGCAGGTGGCGGTGGAAGGGGATCAGCGTGTCCGGGCCCTCGAGCTCGAAATCATCGAGGGCCTCGAGCATGCGCTCGGTCGCGGCCTCGCGGCTCTCGTGCCAGACGATCAGCTTGGCCAGCAGCGAGTCGTAGAAGCTCGGCACCGCGTAGCCCAGCGCGACGCCGGAGTCGACGCGCACACCCTCGCCCTCGGGCTCGCGGTAGGCCGTGACCGTGCGCGGGCTGGGGATGAAGCCGCGGTGGGCGGCCTCGGCGTTGATGCGGCACTCGATGGCGCTGCCGCGGATGGTCACGTCCTCCTGGCGCACGGTCAGCGGCAGCCCGGACGCGATCCGCAGCTGCTCGGCCACCAGGTCGACGCCGGTCGTCATCTCGGTGACCGGGTGCTCCACCTGCAGGCGCGTGTTCATCTCGAGGAAGTAGAAGTCGTCGCCGACCAGCAGCCCCTCGACCGTGCCGGCCGACGTGTAGCCGATGTGGCGCGCGATCCTCACCGCCTGCTCGCCCAGGCGCGCGCGCAGCAGCGTGCCCACCGTCGGCGCCGGGGCCTCCTCGACCAGCTTCTGGTGGCGGCGCTGGACCGTGCAGTCGCGCTCGCCCAGGTGGACCACCGCGCCCTCGCCGTCGCCCAGCACCTGCACCTCCACGTGGCGCGGGTCCTCGAAGTAGCGCTCCAGGTAGACGGCCGGGTCGCCGAAGAACCGCGTCCCCTCCGCGCGCACGGCCTCGAGCGCCGCCTCCAGGTCGTCGGGCGAGGCGGCGACGCGGAAGCCCATGCCGCCCCCGCCGCCGGACGCCTTCACGGCGACCGGGTAGCCGATCCGCTCCGCCTCGTCGGCGGCGTAGCGGGCCGAGCCCACCGGCCCCTCGCTGCCCGGGACGACCGGGATGCCCAGCCGCGACACGATCTCGCGGGCGCGCGTCTTGCTGCCCATCGCCTCGATGACCTCGGGGCTCGGGCCGACGAACGCCAGCCCGGCGGCGGCGCAGCGCTCGGCGAAGGCCGCGTTCTCGGAGAGGAACCCGTAGCCGGGGTGGACGGCGTCGCAGCCCGTCCGCAGGGCGACGTCGACCAGCGTCCGGGCGTCGAGGTAGCTCTCGGCCGCCGGCCCGGGGCCGATGGGGTGGGCCTCGTCGGCCAGGCGCGCGTGGGGCGCGCCGGCGTCGGGCTCGGAGTAGACGGCGACCGAGCCGATGCCCAGCTCCCGCAGCGCTCGCACGACCCGCACCGCCACCTCGCCGCGGTTCGCGACCAGCACCTTCTCGACCACGTGCCCCCTCCCGCCTACTCGTCGAGCTCGAGCAGCAGCTGCCCCTCCGAGACCGCGTCGCCCTCGGCGACGTGGATGCGCGCAACCGTGCCGTCGTCGTCGGTCTCGACCGGGATTTCGAGCTTCATCGACTCGATGATGGCGACCTCGTCGCCCTCGGCGACGGCGTCGCCCGGGGCCACGAGGATCTTCCACATGCTCCCGGTGATCGGCGCGCGTATCTCCTGCACCGGCCCTCCTCGGCCCCCGGCCCCGCGTGCGGTCGCGGCCTAACCTAGCCGGAGCGGTTCGCTATTCTCAACCAACCGTTCGTTTGATTTACTGCGCCACCCCGGCCCGTGAGCCGGGCCGAGACGCGGAGCGGGGAGCGGAGGACCGGATGCAGACTCGTGAGGTCGTGATCGTCGAGGCCGTGCGGACGCCGATCGGGCGCGGTCACCCGGAGAAGGGCTACTACCGCGACACCCACGCCAACGACCTCCTCGGCCACTGCTACACCGAGGTCATCCGCCGGGCGGGGATCCCGGCCGAGGCCGTCGAGGACGTCATCAACGGGTGCGTCCAGCAGTACGGCGAGCAGTCGATGAACATCGGCCGCAACGCCTGGCTCCAGGCCGGCCTGCCGTTCGAGACGCCGGCCACGACGGTCGACCGCCAGTGCGGCTCGTCGCAGCAGGGCATCAACTTCGGCGCCGCCCTGATCGCCACCGGCGTCCACGACGTCGTCATCGGCTCGGGCATCGAGCATCTGGGGCACATCCCGATGTTCGTCGGGGAGCGCTGGGTCGACGACGTCGGCACGCCCTACCCGCCGGCGCTGATGGAGCGGTACGGGCTGGTGCAGCAGGGCCTGAGCGCCGAGATGATCGCCGACCAGTGGGACGTCCCGCGCGAGGAGCTCGACGAGATCAGCCTGCGCTCCCACCAGCGCGCCGCGGCGGCCACCGCCGAGGGCCGCTTCGAGCGGGAGATCCTGCCCTTCCAGGTGAACGGGAGCACCGTCACGACGGATCAGGGCATCCGCGCCGACACGAGCCTGGAGGCCCTCGCGGCCCTCCAGCCGGTCTTCCGCGAGGACGGGAGGATCACGGCCGGCAACTCCTCGCAGATCTCGGACGGCGCCGCCGCCGTGATGCTCACCTCGCGCGAGAAGGCCGACGAGCTCGGCCTGCGGCCGCGCGCCCGGATCCTCGACCAGACCACCGTCGGCGTCGACCCGGTGACCATGCTCACCGGCCCCATCCCGGCCACGCGCAAGATCCTCGACCGCAACGGGATGACGATGTCCGACATCGACCTGGTCGAGGTCAATGAGGCCTTCTCCTCCGTGATCGGCGCCTGGCGGCGCGAGCTCGACCCGGACATGGACCGGGTCAACGTCAACGGGGGCGCCATCGCCCTCGGCCATCCGCTCGGCTCCACCGGGGCCCGCCTCGTCACCACGCTCCTGCACGAGCTCGAGCGCTCCGACAAGGAGATCGGCCTCGTGACGATGTGCTGCGGCGGGGGCCTCGGTACGGGCACGCTGATCCAGCGCGTCTGAGGGCGCGGCCGCCGGACGCCCGCGGTGCGCACGGCCGACCTCTTCGACCTCTCCGGGTGCGCCGCCATCGTCACCGGGGGCGGCCGCGGGATCGGCCGCCAGATGGCGACGGCGCTCGCCGAGCAGGGCGCCGACGTCGTTGTGTGCTCACGCAAGCTCGACCGCTGCGAGGAGGCGGCGGCCGAGCTGGAGGGGCTCGGCGTGCGCGCGCTGGCCATGCGCTGCGACGCCCGCGAGCCGGATCAGGTGGCCGAGGTCGTGCGGCGCACGACCGAGGAGCTCGGTGGGGTGGACGTGCTGGTCAACAACGCCGGCGCCACCTGGGGCGCGCCGCCGGAGGAGGTGCCGCTCGACGCCTGGCGCAAGGTGGTGGACGTGAACCTGACGGGCGTCTTCGTCTTCTGCCAGGAGGCCGGCCGGGCGATGATCGCCCGCGGCGGCGGCGGGCGGATCCTGAACGTGGCCTCGATCGCCGGGATGCGCGGCTTCCCGGCCGGGGTGGTGGACGCGCTGCCCTACTCTGCGAGCAAGGGCGGGGTGATCGCGCTGACCCAGGACCTCGCGTGCAAGTGGGCGCGCCACGGCATCCGGGTCAACGCGCTCGCGCCCGGGTGGTTCCCGTCGGACATGTCCTCCGCGGTGCTGGCGGACCGCGGGGATGCGATCGTGGGCCGGATCCCGCTCGGCCGCCTGGGCGGGGAGGACGACCTGAAGGGCGCCGTGGCGTTCCTGGCGTCGCGCGCGTCGGACTTCGTGACGGGGCAGACGCTCATCGTGGACGGAGGGGAGTCGGCGTGGTGACGGGATGCTGAGGTACGAGGTGCGGGGGCCGGTCGCGTGGCTCACGATCGACCGCCCCGAGAAGCTCAACGCGATGACGCGCGCCTTCTTCGGCGAGCTGGGCGAGGCGCTCGAGGCGGCGACGGCCGACCCCGCCGTGCGCGTCGCCGTGATCCACGGCGAGGGCCGCTGCTTCTCGGTGGGCGGCGACATCGCCGGCTTCGGCGAGCTGGGCGGCGCGGCCGACCGGCGCGCCTACGTGCAGGAGGCGGTGGCGGGGCTGCGGGCGGTCGAGACCTCGCCCACGCCGGTCGTCGCGGCGGTCCACGGCCACGCCCTGGGCGGCGGCTGCGAGCTGACGCTCGTCTGCGACATCGTCGTGGCCGACGAGACGGCCCGCTTCGGGATGCCCGAGGCCGCGGTCGGGCTGGTCCCGGGCATCGGCGTCGTGCGCGGCCGCTCCCAGCTGAACATGCACTGGATGAAGTACATGGTCATGACCGGCCTGCCGCTCGACGCCCAGGAGGCCCGCTTCGCCGGGCTGGTCAACGTCGTGACGCCCGAGGGCGCCCACCTGGCCGAGGCCGAGCGCCTGGCCGGGCTGATCGCCCGCCAGTCGCCGCTGGCACTGGCCACGGCGAAGTCGTTCCTGGGGTGGGACGCGTGGGACCGCTACCCGCACGCGATCGACGCGGTGTCGATGCTGCAGGGCAGCGAGGACCACGCCGAGGGCGTGGCCGCCTTCGTCGAGAAGCGCCCGCCGGCGTTCGAGGGGCGATGAGCGCCGCGCCGAGCGGGCCGGAGCCGCCCGCCCCCGAGCCCGCCCCGCCCGACACGGCCGAGCGCGTCGAGGAGCTGGCGCGCCGGCGCGAGGCCGCCCTGGCGATGGGCGGGCCGGAGCGCATCGCCCGCCACCACGCCTCGGGGCGCCAGACCGCGCGCGAGCGCGTCGACGCCCTGATCGACGCCGGCTCCTGGTACGAGCTGGGCCTGCTGGCCGAGCCCGAGCATCGCCGCGATGAGCCCGCGCCGGCCGACGCGATCGTCGCCGGGCTCGCGCGCATCGACGGCCGCAGGGTCTGCGTGCTGGCGGTGGACGCGACCGTCCTCGCCGGCACGACCGGCCAGGTCAACATGCGCAAGCAGAACCGCCTCGCCGCCTTCGCCGGGCGCAAGGGGCTGCCCCTGATCTGCCTCAGCGACAACGACGGCGGGCGCATCCCCGACGTGATGGGCTGGCGCTTCTCGGGGCTGCCCTTCGACTTCCGCACCTTCGTGCAGGCGCCCCCCGGGCGGCCGGAGATCCCGCGCATGGCGGCCGTGCTCGGCGCGAGCTACGGCGACTCGGCGCTGCACGCGGCCATGGGCCACTACGTGGTGATGACGACCTCGGGCGCCCTCGCGCTGTCCGGGCCGCCGGTGGTGTCGGCGGCGATCGGCGAGGAGCTCACCCACGACGAGCTGGGCGGCCCCGCGGTCGCGGCCGGCACCAGCGGCTCGGCCCACGCGGTCGTCGAGGACGAGGCCGCCGCGCTGGCGGCCCTGCGGCGCTTCCTCTCGTACATGCCGGACACCGCCGCCCACCCCGCGCCGGGCGCGGCCGCGCGGCCACCGGCCACCGACCCCGAGCGGCTGCTGCGGCTGGTGAAGGCCGACCCGCGCCGCGGCTACGACATGCGCAAGGTGCTCGACGCGATCGTCGACGAGGGCAGCCTGCTGCACTGGGGCGAGCGCTTCGGCAACAGCGTGATCTGCGCCCTGGCGCGAATCGAGGGCGGGGCGGTCGGGGTGGTCGCCAGCCAGCCCATGCAGCGCGGTGCCGTGATGGACGTGCCGGCGCTGACCAAGGAGGCCGCGTTCATCGACCTCTGCGACAGCTTCAACATCCCGCTGGCCTTCTTCCAGGACGTGCCCGGCCTGATGATCGGCTCGGAGGCCGAGCGCGGCGGCATCCTGGCCGCCTACGAGCGGGTGGTCGCCCGGCTCGCGCGGGCCGAGGTGCCGAAGGTGGCCGTGGTGGTCCGCAAGGCCTACGGCGGCGGCCACTTCGCCCTCGGCGGCCGGCCCACCCACCCGGACTTCGTGCTGGCCTGGCCGACGGCCGAGATGGGCTTCATGGCCCCGGCCACCGGCGTCCGCACGGTCTACCGGCGCAGGCTGGAGGAGACCCTGGAGGCCGAGGGCCGCGAGGCCCACGACCGCCTGATCGCCGAGCTGGCGGAGGAGTGGGCGCGCGAGTCGGAGCCCTGGGAGGCGGCCGCCCACGCCTACATCGACGACGTCATCGATCCCCGGACGACCCGCGAGGCGGTCGCGACGGGGATCGACTTCGCGTGGGGCAGCGGCCCGCGCGTGAGCAAAGCCCGGACCTAGGAGATCCCATGCCCAGCGGCCCCCTCGCCCACGTCTGCTTCCTGGTGAAGGACCTCGACAAGGCGATCGAGGACTGGACGAAGATCCTCGGCGTCCTCGACCCCGCCCAGCTCGAGGCGCCGATCGTGCGCTACGACCGCTTCGAGGCCGGCGGGGACGTCATGAGCTGGGCCAACTTCGTCAACCCGGGCGGCTGCGAGATCCAGCTGCTCTGCCCGCTCAACGAGGACGGCCCACTGGGCAAGCGCCTCGCCAAGCGCGGCGAGGGCGTCCACCACATCTGCTTCACGACGCCCGACCTCGAGGGCTCGGTGGACAGGCTCGCCGAGGCGGGGGTGGAGCTGACCAGCCGCGACCTGTCGCAGGATCCCCAGGTGCCGTGGCAGTGGTGGACCTTCGTCTCGCCGGCCACGAGCCACGGCCTGCTGGTCGAGGTCGCCTACCCCTACAGGGCGGTCGACGGCAAGTGGGAGCCGGGCGAGGGCGTGCCGGTGCCGGCCGGGGACGACGATCGCTAGCCCGCTCGACGCGGTGGGCGTGGGGCTGTGGACCATGCAGTCCACGGCGGCCGCGCCGGCCGATCCGACGGCGCTCTACGAGCGCTTCGCCGAGGACGCCGCGCTGGCCGAGCGCCTCGGCTTCGCCTCGGTCTGGTCGGCGGAGCACCGCGCCTGGTACGACGGCTGGTGCCCGGCGCTCGTCCACGCCCAGGCGTTCGCCGCCGCGCGCACCGAGCGGGTGCGCTTCGGCCACGCGATCATGCTCGTGCCCCAGCACGACCCGGTGCGGCTGGCGCGCGCGCTCGCCACGCTCGACCGCCTCTCGGGCGGCCGCGTCGACCTCGGCGCCGGCCTCGGCCACCGCGACGCCGAGTTCGACATGCTCGGGCTCCGCCGCGACCGCCGCGGCCGCCTGATGGACGCGGCGCTCGACGCGATGGCCGCGGTCTGGGCCGGCGAGCGCGGCGACGCCCCGCCGGTACAGCGCCCGGGGCCGCCGGTCTGGATCGGCGGCATGGCCCCCCAGGCGATCGCCCGGGCGGCGAGCCGCGGCCACGGCCTGATGTTGCCCCAGACCCTGCGCCCGAAGGAGCTGCGCGCCATCATCGGCGACTACCGCGCCCAGGCCGCGTCGCCCGGCACGGTGGGCGCCCTGCGCGACGTGTGGGTCGAGCCCGACGACGCCCGCGCGGCCGCCTTCCGGCGCAAGGTGGACGCCCACTTCCGCGAGGAGGCCGGCTCGTGGTGGGTGCTGAAGGGCCAGGTGGGCTTCTCCCAGCCCGAGCAGATGGACCGCCAGCTCGCGCGCATCTACGACACCGAGGTGGTCGGCGGGCCGGCGCAGGTGGCCGAGGAGCTGAACGAGCTCTACGCCGCGGGCGTCGAGTTCCTGGTGCTGCGGGCCAACTTCGACTTCGTGGGCCGGTCGGAGCTGCGCGAGCAGCTCGCGGCGCTCGCGGAGGAGGTCGCGCCCCGGCTCGAGCCCGCCGCGGCGCGGGCCGCCTGATGCGCCTGCTGCTCGAGCCGCCCGGCGCGGCGGGCCTCGACGACCTGGTCGCGGCGGGCGACGCCGTCCTGGCCGCCGGTCTCGACGGGGTGCTGCTGGCGGCGTCGCCCGAGCTGCCCGCGCCCCTGGTCGCGGCCGCCGCGCTGGCCGCGCGGGTGCCGTCGATCCGCATCGCGGCGGAGGTCGAGGTGGGCGAGGCCCACCCGCTCGAGGTCGCCGAGGAGGCCGCGGTGGTCGACGTGGCCAGCGGCGGGCGCCTGATCCTGGTGGCCGCCCCGGCGCCCGGGCGGGAGGACCGCGCCGGCGAGGCCATGGATCTGATCCGCACGGCCCTGGCCCCGGCGCCCTTCCGCTTCGACGGCCCCACCTGGCGGGTGCCCGCGGCGCTGCCCCAGAACGTCCACAACGTCGAGGAGCGCGCGCGGGTGACGCCCTCGCCCGTCCAGCCGCGCCTGGAGGTGTGGGGCGCCGGCGCCGCCCGCGAGGCCGCCCTGACCCGCGGCCTGGGCGTCCTGGCGGGCGCCGGCGACGACCCCGCCGCGCTGGGCGCGGCCTGGGAGGCCGCCGCCGCGGCGCTGGGCCCGGCGGCGATCGGCGCCGCCCGGGCCCGGCGCGAGCCCTACGACGGCGACCCGGCCGCGCTGGTCGCGCGCCTGCGGGCCGGCCGCGCGGCCTTCGGCCAGTCGTGGGCCGTCGTCGCGGCGCCGCCGGCGGCGGCGATGGCGATCTCGCGCCGCGCCCGCCCGCGCGTGCAGACCGACCGCCTCCCGGACGGCCTCGAGGCCCACTGGGACGCGACCCTGTCGCCATAGCGATGCGCTTCGGCGTCCTGCTGCCGGCCTTCGGCGTGCGGTGGGAGGAGGCGCGCGAGGTCGCCGAGCGCGCCGAGGCCGCCGGCTACGACGACGTCTGGCTGCCGGACCATCTGCTGGGCATCCCCGACCCGGCCGTCCCGGTGCTCGAGGCGTGGACGGCGCTCACCGCGCTGGCGGCCGCCACCGGGCGCGTCGGCATCGGGACGCTGGTGCTGTCGGCGACCTTCCGGCCGCCGCGGGTGCTGGCCAAGGCGGCCGCGACGCTCGCCGAGATGGCGCCCGGGCGCCTGACCCTGGGTCTCGGCGGGGGCTGGCTGGCGGCCGAGCACGAGGCCTTCGGGCTGCCGTTTCCGTCCCACGCCGGGCGCATCGCCCTGCTGGAGGACACGGTGGGCGCGGTGCGCGAGCTCGCGCCCGCGGTGACGGTCCTGGTCGGCGGCGCCTCGGCGGCGGCGCAGTCGGTCGCCGCTCGGCGCGCCGACCTCTGGAACGCGCCCGCCGACCGGCTCGACGACCTCCCGGAGCTGGCCGCCGCCTTCCGCCGCCGCTGCGAGCGGGCCGGGCGCGAGGTGGGCCTGGTCTCGCGCGTCGGGGTGCTGCTGGGCGACGAGCCCGGCGAGGCCGAGGCGCGCCTTGCGCGGCGGTCGAACCCGTGGACCCGGGTCGGGCTCGGCCGCCTGGGCCTGGTGGGCGACGCCGAGACCATCCTGGCCCGCGTCGAGGAGCACCGCCGCCTGGGGGCCGAGCGCATCGTGCTCGGCTTCTCGCGCCGGGACGCGCTGGGCGGCGCGCTGGAGGCCTTCGCCGAGCGGGTGGTCGCCCGCGCGCGGGGGGCGACGACGACCGACACCAGAGGGGAGGCCCGATGACCGAGCCCAGCGTCGAGCGGCTGTGGGCGGTGCACGAGATCGGCCAGCTCGTCTACCGCTACGCGTACGCCTTCGACTCGCGCGACGTGCCCGCGCTGCGGGCCCTGTGGCTCGAGACCGACACGCCGCTGCCGTACCCGCACATCGACATCCACACCGTGCGGGAGAACTTCGACCAGTGGCTCGACGGCCTGGGCCCGACGGTGCTGTCGGTGACGAACCACCTCATCGACCTGGAGGGCGACGACCGCGCGGCCGGGGTGGTCTACTGCACCGCCCAGATCGACCTCGGCGACCGCTTCGTGGAGCAGGCCGTGCTCTACCAGGACGACTACGCGCGCCACGAGGGGGCGTGGCTGTTCCGCTCGCGCCGCCACCTGCTCTGGTTCGGCGAGGCGCGGGAGGACAACCCCTTCCGCCTGGAGCCGGCCAACTGGCCGGCGAGCCCGATCGGGCGCGGCACGCTGCCCGACGAGCTCCCCAGCTATCAGGCCTTCCTGGCCTCGCGCGGCCAGGCGTAGGCCCGGCGAGGGCGGGCCCTCAGGCGTTGGTGCCGCGCCAGGCCAGCGAGCCGCCGTCGATGATGAACGACTGCCCGGTGATCCACGACGCCTCGTCCGAGCCGAGGAAGCAGACCAGCCGCGCGATCTCCTCGGGCTTGCCGAGGCGCGGGATGATGTGCGAGCCGACCAGGGCCCGGATGATCGCGTCCGGGTCCTCGGCGGTCTCGAAGTACTTCGAGACCATCGGCGTGTCCACCGCCGCCGGGCAGTAGCAGTTGCAGCGCACGGTGGGGCCGAGGTCGACCGCCGTGGTCTTGGTCAGGACGATCACGCCGCCCTTGGTGGCGCCGTAGGCCGAGGCCATCGGGTAGCCGAGCACGCCGCCGGTCGAGGCGGCGTTCACGATCGCCGGCCCGCGGGTGGAGCGCAGCAGGTGGGGGGCCGCGTACTTCGTGCAGAGCCAGACGCCGCGCAGGTTGATCTCGTAGACCTCCTCCCAGACCTCCTCGTCGAGCTCGTGCACGGTGAGCTGCTCGGCGATCGAGGACTCGTGGATGCCCGCGTTGTTGTGCAGCAGGTCGATGCCGCCGTACGCCTCCACCGCGGCGTCCATCAGCGCCCGGATGTCGTCGCGCGAGCGGACGTCGCAATGGACGTAGAGCGCCTCGCCGCCCGCCCTGCCGATCTCGGCGACGGTGGCCGCGCCGGCCTCGTCGTCGACGTCCGAGACCACCACCCGGCCGCCGCGCTCGGCCATCATCATCGCCGCCGCCCGGCCGATGCCCTTGGCCCCGCCGGTCACCACGCAGACCCGGTCACGCATCGCGCCCCCTTGTTCCCGCACCGACCGCTCTCGAGCGGCCCCATCCTCGCCCGCGGAGCGTCTTGATTTCAACCAATCGTTTGTTAGATTGCCGACCGGTCGGCCGGGTGTCCACGGGCCGGGCCGAGCGGACGCGTGGCCGCGGCGCCGGGGACCGGGGTGAGACGGACGATCGAGTGGTGAGCTGCACACGGGCGACACCGGCCGGCCGCCGCGCCGGCCGGTTCGTCGTGGCGGCCGCCCGCGCGGGAGGGCGGTAGCGTTGGGGGACGCCGCCGGCGCCCGCGATCTGATCGCGCGCTACTTCGAGCGCATCAACGCGGAGGACTACGAGGGGGTGGCGGCGCTCTTCGCGCCCGACGCGGTCGTGGTGCCGGCGGGTGGCCGCCCGCGTCGCGGCCGGGCCGAGATCGCGGCCTACTACGCGAAGATCCTCGCGCCCTTCCACGAGCACCACGACGAGCCCGTGCGGGTCGTGGTCGGCGGCGACGACGTCACGGTCGAGATCGCCTACCGCGGCGTCCTGGCCAACGGGCGCGAGCTCGCCTTCGACGCGCTCAACGTCTACCGCCTCTCGGGCGGCCTGATCGCGCGCCTCACCCAGTGGTACGACACCGACCGCGTCCGCCGCATGCTGCTCGAGGGCCAGGCGGCCGGCGACGGCGGCGGGGACCGCTCCGAGCCCGCCCTCGGGAGCGTCGCCCGCGCCACGCCGGACCGGCTGCGCGCCGCCCTCGGCCTTGTGCGCCGGGGCGCCGCGTTCCGCCTCGACCTGCCCCTGGGCCAGCCCGACCCGCCGCTCTTCGGGCGCGAGCCGGTGCGCCACGCGGTCGCCCGCAGCGCCGGGCTGGAGCTGAACTGGGACGATCGCCTCGACGCCCTCAACACCCAGGGCGGCACCCACTGGGACGCCCTGCGCCACCTGCTGCGCCCCGACGGGCGGGGCTACGCCGGGCGGGCGCCGGAGGAGCTCGGCATCGACCTCTGGGCGGGCGGCATCGCCGCCCGCGCGGTGCTGGTCGACGTGGGGGAGGGGCTCGGCCTGTCCTGGGACGAGGGCCGCGCGGTCGCCGGCGACGAGGTCGAGCAGTGCGCCGCGCGCCAGGGGGTGGAGCTGCGCGCGGGCGACGCGCTGCTGCTGCGCACCGGCTGGCTCGGCGGCTACCTCGCGCTGCCCGTCGGCGAGCGACCCGAGCCGATCGCCGCACCGGGGCTCGCGGCCGACGACGCCACCGCCGCCTGGCTGGAGCGGCGCGGGTTCGCCGCGGTCGCCGCGGACAACCCCGGGCTCGAGGCGCTGCCCGGCCCGCCCGAGGGCGCGATGCTCCACGACCGGATGATCCCCCGCCAGGGCCTGGCCGTCGGCGAGCTCTTCTGGCTCGACGACCTGCGCGACGACTGCCGGGCCGGCGGGGTCTGGGAGGGGCTGCTGGTGTCCGTGCCGCTCAACCTGCCCGGCGGCTGCGCGTCGCCGGCCAACGCCGTCGTGCTGAAGTAGGGGCGCCGTGAGGACCGACGTCGTCGTCGTCGGCGCCGGGGCGGCGGGCCTGGTCTGCGCCTCGCTGCTGGCCGAGCAGGGCAGGCGCGTGACCGTGGTCGAGCGCCACCCCTACCTGGGCGGGCGGGCCATGGAGACCGACTTCCGCGGCCACAAGATCGGCCTGGGCTCGCACCTGGTGGAGGACCCGGGCGACAGCCTGACGCGCGTCTTCGAGCGGCTGGGACTGGAGCTCGTGCACAGCGAGCGCAGCGACTCGATGCCCTTCTGGGACCGCGACGGCTGGCGGCCGATCCAGGACTACTACGCCGGCGCCAGCCGCGCCGGGCTGAAGCGCTGCATCGAGGCCGTCGTCGCGGCGGACTACGCCGACTTCGAGGCCTGGGACCACGCGTCGCTGCGCGAGTGGATGGCGCAGCACACCTCCGACGAGGGCGTCTTCCTGGTGTGGGAGGCGATCTCGATGCTCGAGCAGATCACCGCCCGCCCCTGGGAGCACTCGGCCTCCGAGAACCTCTACATCCGCAAGCTCCACTACACCTCCCGGCGAACGGCCGGCTACTCGTTCTGGCCGATGGGCGGCTGGGACCGCCTCTGGGCCGAGCTGGCCGGCGCGCTCCGCGACCGCGGCGGCGTGATCCTGCAGCCGGCGGCCGTCGCGCGGGTGCTGGTCGAGCGCGGCCGCGTGGCCGGCGTGGAGCTGCGCCCGGCGCCGGACGGCGACGGGACGCCCGAGGTGATCGAGGCCGCCGACGTGGTCGTGAACGCCCCCGTCTGGGACCTGCCGGCGCTCTTCGACGACGGCGTCCTGCCGTGGGACCTGCTGGAGCGGGTCCGCCTGCTGGCGGAGAACCGCAACCGCGCCTGCTGGATCGGCTACTGGATCGCCGCGAAGGAGCCGGTGATCGCCATGACCGAGCGCGAGATGGCCTCGTTCTTCGCCACGCCGCGCACCGGCCTGCCCGGGTTCACGCTGAACTTCACCGGCTACGACCCCGGCGTCTCGCCGCCCGGCGAGTACCTGACCTGCGTGGGGGCGGCGTTCGACGCCGCCGAGCGCTACGGGGACCGGGCCTGGATCGACGAGCAGTTCCGCGCGCTGTGGCTCGACATCGAGGAGATGCTGCCGGCCGCGCGCCGCTGCCTCTGGCGCAAGCCGCACCTGGTCACGAGCTACGGCGTGGTCTGCAAGCCGGGCCTGGTGGGCGCGGTGCGCCCCGACACGCGCGTGCGCGGCGTCGACGGGCTCTGGCTGACCGGCGACACCACCCGCGCCCGCGGCGTCGGCGTCGACAAGGCCGCCCGCTCGGGCATCAGCGCGGCCGAGGCCGTGCTGGGCGCGCGCATCCCCTTCTTCGCCGACACCGTCCGCTACTGACCGCCCGGGAGGCCGCATGCCGCGCTACGACGTCGTCGTCATCGGAGCCGGGGCCGCGGGCCTGAGCGCCGCGGCGCTGCTGGCGACCGAGGGGCGCTCGGTGCTGGTGCTCGAGGCGAGCCCCTGGCTGGGCGGGCGCGGCATGGGCGTGCCCGACGACGGCTTCACGATCAACGTGGGCGGCCACCTGGTCGAGGACTCGGGCTCGGGGATCACCAGGGTCTTCGAGCACGCCGGCAAGGAGCTGGTGCACGGCGCCGTCTCGAGCGACATGGCCATCTGGCAGGACGGCCGCTGGCACTCGGCCCGCGAGCTCTACGCGCCCGACAAGGGCGAGCTGAAGAAGCTCATCGGCATCCTCATGGAGACGCCCTACGAGGCGCTCGACGAGTGGGACGACCGCACCCTGCGCGAGTGGATGCTGCAGCACACCACCAACCGGGGCGTCATCGAGCTCTGGGAGTTCATCACCGTGCTCGAGGCGATCACCGAGAACTGGTGGGACCACTCGGCCTCGGACAACCTCTACATGCGCAAGATGCACTACTCCGAGAAGCGCGTCGCCGGCTACTCCTTCTGGCCGGGGCAGGGGTGGGACGGCATGTTCCGCGACCTGCACGACGCGGTCGTCGAGCACGGCGGCGAGGTGCGGCTGAGCACCCGCGCCGAGCGGGTGGTGATCGAGGACGGGCGCCTGGTCGGCGTGGCGGTGGCGCGCGAGCCGCGGGTGATCCCGAACGAGATCTTCGAGGAGGACGTCATCGAGGCCGGCGCCGTGATCTCGACGCTGCCGGTCTGGAACGTCCTGCGGGTCGTGCCGCCCTCGGACCTGCCCGACTGGTACGTCGCCCAGATCCGCCACCTCGCCCGGGTCGAGTTCCGCGCCACCTGGCTGGGCGTCTACGTGGCGACCGAGGAGCCGGTGCACGCGGTCGACCCGCGCGAGCTGGCCACCTGGCTGGCGACGCCGAGCCTCCCCCACGCCGGCTTCTTCTTCAACCAGACGGCCATGGACCCGTCCTCCTCGCCGCCCGGCACCCACCTCTACGTCGCCGGCCTCGACATCCCGGGCGAGAAGGTGCGCGACGTGAAGTGGATGCTGCGCACGATGGAGGCGTTCGAGCGCGACCTGGCGGCCATGTACCCGGGCCTCGAGCGGGCGGTGTGGCGCCGCCGCCATCTGGTGCACGAGCCCGGGCTCGGCGTGATCCAGAAGCCGAACCTGGTCGGGCGCTTCCGCCCCCACTGGCGCGCCCCGAACGTCGAGGGGCTCTACTTCGCCTCGGACACCTTCCGCAGCCGCGGGGTCGGCGTGGACCGCGCCGCCCGCGCCGCGGTCACGGTCGTCGAGGACTACCTGGGGCGGCGCCTGCCGACCTTCGGCGACGGCTGGCGCTATTGAGCGACAATGCGCATGAGCGCCTCTCCGGGCACTCACGGGGCCCTCCGGCAGACCGGCGCACCGGCTTCGCCGGGGCGGGCGCCGGAAAGATCAACACCGCTGATAGTCGAAGAGCACGCCGACGCCCGGGTGGTTCGGCCAGTGAGCCGCCCGAGGCAGGAGGAGAGGAGGACCCCCGGATGGTGAAGCTCCAGGGCACCTGGCACATCCCCGACGGCGCCTCGCCCGAGGAGATCGACCGCCACTACTTCGAGGTGCACGTGCCCAACGTGCGGGCGCTCCCCAAGCTGCGCCGGCACGTGGTGCTCAAGGCCGTCCCCGGCGCGAACGGCGAGCTGGCGGCGACCTGGCGCGGCGCCGAGATCTGGTTCGACTCGCGCGAGGACTTCGACGCGGCGATCGCCTCGCCGGAGTGGGCCGCGATCGCCGCCGACGGCTTCATG
>DATLLV010000018.1:0-3037 GCA_035537655.1 Miltoncostaeaceae bacterium | reverse complement strand
CGTGACCGCGACGACGTGGGCGCCGCGCTCGCGCGCCACGCGCATGGCCGCCAGGGTGTCGGCCGTCTCGCCGCTCTGGGTGATGCCGAGGACCAGGTCCCCGGGGCCGGCCAGGCAGGTGCGGTAGCGGTACTCGGAGGCCACCTCCACGTGGACCGGGACGCGCGCCCAGTCCTCGATCAGGTACCTGCCGACCAGGCCGGCGGGTACGAGGTGCCGCAGGCGACGACGTGGATCCGCTCCACCCGGGCCAGCGCGGCGTCGTCGAGGCCGAGCCCGTCGAGCTCGACCGACCCGTCGGGCCGCAGCCGGTCCCCGATCGTGTCCCAGAGCGCCGCCGGCTGCTCGTGGATCTCCTTGAGCATGAACGACTCGTAGCCGCCCTTCTCGGCGGCGTCCTCGTCCCAGTCGACCCGACTCGGCGAGCGCGCCGGCTGGCGCTCCTCGCCATGCCAGATCGCGTGGCCGTCGGCGTCGAGGGCCACGACCTCGTCGTCCTCGATCAGCACGACGTCGCGGGTCTCGCTGAGGAAGGCCGGGATCGCCGAGGCGACGAAGCGCTCGCCCTCGCCGACGCCGATCACCAGCGGGCACTCGCGGCGCGCCGCCACCAGCCGGCCGGGCTCGGCGACGTGGGCGGCGACGAAGGCGAAGTGGCCGCCGAGGCGCGGCAGCACGGCGCGGACGGCCGCGGCGAGGTCGCCGTCGTAGGCGCGGGCGATGAGCTGCGGGACCACCTCGGTGTCGGTGTCCGAGGCGAAGACGACGCCGGCGTTCTGGAGCTCGCTCCGCAGCTCCAGGTAGTTCTCGATGATCCCGTTCATCACGATCAGGACCGAGCCGTCGGCGCTCGCGTGCGGGTGGGCGTTCGCGGTGGTCACGCGGCCATGGGTCGCCCAGCGGGTGTGGCCGACGCCGGCGGTGGCGCCGTTGCCGTTGCCCTCCCCCGCCGCCGCGCGCAGCTCGGCGAGGTTGCCGACCGCGCGCACCGACTCCACGACGCCGTGGCCCTCGTCGATGAGGGCGAACCCGGCCGAGTCGTACCCGCGGTACTCCAGGCGCTCGAGGCCGGTGAGGATGAGCTCACGGCAGGGGCGCCCGCCAACGTACCCGATGATCCCGCACATATCGGCCTCCTTTCCGGTCCCCGAGGTTACGCCGGTGCGTCGGCCGACGAGGCTAGCCGTCCGCCCAGTTCTCGCGCCGCGACCTCTGCGATCGTCGCGCACCACCTGTCGCACTCATCGGCGGTCGGCGCCTCGATCATGACCCGCACGAGCGGCTCGGTCCCGGAGGCGCGCACCACCACGCGGCCGTCCTCGCCCAGGGCGGCCTCGGCGTCGCGGACGGCGTCCCACAGGGCCGTCGCGCCGGGCAGGTCGCCCTTGCGCTCGACCGGGACGTTCACCAGCCGCTGCGGCAGGCGCCGCATCACCGCCCCGGCCTCGGCGAGCGTCTCGCCGCGCGCCGCGATCGCCTCGAGCAGGTGCAGCGCCGCCGCGAGGCCGTCGCCCGAGGGGCCGTGGCGCAGGTTGATGACGTGGCCGCTCTGCTCGCCGCCCAGGACGTAGCCGCCCCGGCGCATCTCCTCGAGCACATAGCGGTCGCCCACGTCGGTCCAGCGCACCTCGATGCCCGCGGCGGCCATCGCCCGCCGGAAGCCGAGGTTGGTCATGGTCGTGACCACCACCGCGTCGCCGTCCAGCTCGCCCCGTCGGCGCAGCTCGAGCGCGAGCAGGGCGATGATCTGGTCGCCGTCGAGCGGGACGCCGTCGCCGCCCACGGCCAGCAGCCGGTCGCCGTCCCCATCGAAGGCCAGGCCCAGGTCGGCGCCGGTCGCGGTCACCGTCGCGGACAGCATCGCCAGGTCGGTGGAGCCGCAGCCGTCGTTGATGTTCACGCCGTCGGGTTCGACGCCGATCGCCGTCACCCTGGCGCCGAGGCGCGCCAGCACCTCGGGCGCCGTGACCGCGGTCGCGCCGTGGGCGCAGTCGACGACGATCGCCACGCCGCCGAGGTCGACCGGCCGGCGCGCGACCAGCGACCCGATGTATTGGGCCCGCCCCTCCTCCCAGGGGGCGATCGCGCCGAGGCGCGCGGCCTCGGGGCGCGCGCCGGGCTCCTCGAGCAGCGCCTCGACGGCCGCCTCCTCGGCGTCGGCGAGCTTGAAGCCGTCGGGCCCGAAGAGCTTGATGCCGTTGTCCGGGAAGGGGTTGTGCGACGCGCTGATGACCGCCCCGGCCGCGGCGTCCGTGCCCGCCACCAGCTCGGCGACGGCGGGCGTGGGCAGGACGCCGAGCAGGCCGACGTCGGCGCCGGCGCTCGCCAGCCCCGCCGCAAGCGCCCCCTCGAGCATGGGGCCGCTGCGGCGCGTGTCGCGGCCGATCAGGACCCGCGAGCCGGGCGCCAGGCGGGCGCCGAGGGCGCGCCCGATGGCCATCGCGAGCTCGGGCGACAGCTCGCGGTTCGCCACCCCGCGGACCCCGTCGGTCCCGAACAGCCGCCGCGTCGCGGGGGCGGGGTCCTGCGAGGGCGTGGCCGGTCTACCTCTTCGAGAACTGCGGGCGCTTGCGCGCGCCCTTGAGGCCGGCCTTCTTGCGCTCCTTGATGCGGGCGTCCCGGGTGAGGAAGCCCTCCTTCTTGAGCTCGGGGCGCAGGGCCTCGTCGGCGACCGTCAGCGCCCGGGCGATGCCGTGGCGCAGGGCGCCCGCCTGCCCCGAGATGCCGCCGCCCTGCAGCAGGGCGGCCACGTCGAAACGGCCCTCGGTCCCGGTCGCCGTCAGCGGCATGCGCGCCTGGGTCACCAGCACCGGGCGCCCAAAGAACTCGTCGATCGGGCGGCCGTTGCAGGTGATCTGCCCCGTCCCCGGCGTCAGGGTGACGCGGGCGACCGAGCTCTTGCGCTTGCCGGTGGCCCGGTAGCGGGCGGCGGTGACGTCGGTGCTCACGAGGGGGCCTCCGCAACTCGGGTGAGGCGCAGCGGCTCCGGCTGCTGCGCGGCGTGGGGGTGGTCGGGACCCGCGTAGATCTTCAGCTT
>DATLLV010000017.1:0-2482 GCA_035537655.1 Miltoncostaeaceae bacterium | reverse complement strand
GCGGTCGCGCCCGTGGACCGCCACGCGCGCGCCCTCCTCCGCGAAGAGCGACGCGATGGCCGCGCCGATGCCGCGCGAGCTGCCGGTGACCAGGGCGGTGCGTCCCTCGAGCCGGTTCATCGCCGGTCGACCTACCCGCCGCGACCGGCCGTCACGCGCGGCTCAGAAGGGCGCGGGCGGGAGCCCCTCCTCGACGGCGACGTCGAAGGCGGTGACGGTGTAGCCCATCAGCGCGTAGAGGCCGCAGAGGGCGACGACCTCGACGACACCGGCCAGCCCGAACGCCGCGGCGACGCGCTCCTGCACCTCGGGCGGGATGGACCGGCGCGCCGCCACCGCGTCGACGGCCTCCACCACCGCGCGCCGCTCCGGCGCGAGGCCCTCGGGCACGGCCTCGCCCGCCAGGGCGGCCACCGCCTCCTCGGGGATGCCGGCCAGGCGCGCCGGGCGCTGGTGATGGGACCACTCGTAGCCGAAGCCCTGGCGCGCGGCGTAGCGCAGGATGGCCAGCTCCCGGGCGTCGTCGGGCAGCACGCCCGCGAAGCGCAGATGCTCGCCCAGTGCGCCGACCGCCCGGGCGACCGCCGGGTTGTTGAACATGCGGACGTAGACCTCGCCCAGGGCCGCGCGGCCCTCGGCGCCCGCGCGCGCGGCGGCCATGCGCTCGAGGGCCGCCCGGTCGTCCGGGCCCAGCCCGCCGGTGGGGTCGGGGAGCGGCGCCATCAGATCGCGTCCTCCCAGGCCTTCACCGCCGCCCGCCACGGCGCCACCGGGGTCGGGTAGGTCTTGTCGATCCGCAGGTCGAGCAGGTATGGGCCGTCCGCCGTGAGCGCGCGGGCGGCCGCCCCGGCGATCTCGTCCGGGTGCGCGACCGTCTCGCCGTCGCCGCCCAGCGAGCGCGCGAGGCCCACCCAGTCGATCCCCGAGATGTCGGTGAGCGACTCCGGCCCCGGACCCATCGCGTGGGCGCGGTACCAGATGTTCCCGTAGGAGCCGTTGTTCATCAGGGCGACGACCACCGGAACGCCGGCGCGGGCGGCGGTGTGCAGCTCCATGCCGTGCATCAGCATGCAGCCGTCGCCGGTGGCGATCACCATCGGGCGCTCGGGCCGCGCCAGCTTGGCGCCGATGCCCATGGGGATCGCGCCGCCCATCGGCCCGAGGTTGGTCAGCGACAGGTGGGTGCCCGGCACCCGCACGTCCCAGTACTCGGCGAACCAGGCGCGGTGGGCCCCGGAGTCGACGCACAGCACCGCGTCGTCGGGCATGGCGGCGCGCAGGCCGTCGACGACGCGCGCGGGGTGCATCGGCACCGCGTCGCTCGCGCAGTCCTCCTGGCCGTACCGGCGCGGGCCGCCGGCGCGCACCCGCTCCAGGAAGTCCCGGCGCGTCGCCCGCCCGGCCTCCAGGCCCGCCGCCGCCGGCCCGCCGAGCGCCAGCAGCCACTCCAGGGCGGCGCCGGCGCTGCCGACCACCGGCCGCTCCGAGGGCCAGGTGCGGCCGATCATCAGCGGGTCCGCCTCGATGTGGACCAGCGCGCGCGAGGGCAGCATGCGCCGGTTCCACTGGAGGGTGTCGCGCTGCGAGAGCCCGGAGCCGATCACCACGAGCACCTCGACCTCGTCCGACAGCAGCGCCTCGGTGGCCCAGCGCGAGCCGCCGTAGCCGAAGACGCCGAGCGCCAGGGGGTGGTTCTCGGGGATCGCGCCCTTGGCCGCGAGGGTGCTCGCGACCGGCAGGTCGTACCGCTCGGCCAGGTCCAGCAGCAGCCGCGCGCAGCCGGCGTCCTGCACCCCCGGCCCGGCGAGCAGCACGGCGGTGCGCGCGCCGCCGTCGCCCGCGAAGAGGTCGGCGGCGGCGCGCAGGGCGGGCACGTCGAGGTGGCGCGGCGACGCCAGGGCGTCCGGCACCGGCACCCACTCGGCCGCGGTCTCGGCGGCCTGGACGTCGACCGGCACCGACAGGTGCACCGGCTCGCGCCGGCTCAGGGCGTGGGCCACCGCCTGGCGCAGGTGGTGTGGCAGGACGGCCGCGGAGGAGACGGACTCGGACATCCCGGTCACGGGGCGCAGCGCGCCGATGTCGTCGAGGGCCGCGCCGGAGGCGTCCTGGAAGCCGCCCAGGCCCTCCCACGAGGTCGGCACCTCGCCGCTCACGGCCAGCAGCGGCGTGCGGTCGGCGCGGGCCGCCGCCAGCGCGGTGGTCATGTTCATCACCCCGGGCCCGCCGATGCCGAAGCAGACGCCGAGGCGGCCCGAGGCGCGGGCGTGGCCGGCGGCCATGTAGGCCGCGCCGCCCTCGAAGGCCGTCACGACGGTCCGGAGCCCGTCGGTCCCGGTCATCGGCGCCATGAAGGCGTCGTTCAGCCCGCCGGGGTCCATGAAGCAGTGCGTGACGCCCTGGTCGCGGATCGCGGCGATGATGTAGTCGGCGATGCGCATCCGCCGATCCCTTTCGGCGCCGCGGGCGCCCGCCCTTCCGG
>DATLLV010000016.1:0-8664 GCA_035537655.1 Miltoncostaeaceae bacterium | reverse complement strand
GGCGCCCCCGGCGGCGCGCGGCCAGAAGAGGACCCGCTCGGCGCCGTCGGGGATCTCGTCGAAGTCGGTGACGAGCACCGCCTCGCGCCGGCCGGTGCCGGAGTCGGAGACGGGCACGGCCGCCCACATGCCCTCGTCCAGCTGGCGGCGGAACTCGCTGAGCAGCCGCTCGCGCTCCTCGGCCTGGCGGGGGTCGCCCTCGGCGATGAGGGTCTCGCCGTAGCCCGGCATCATCCGCAGAAGCCTCACGTCGGCGTTATATCGACCGCCTCGGGGCCTGCGCAACGGCGGCGGCCCGGCGGGGTGCGCTCCGCCGGCGGCCCGGATGGCGGCGGCTACCCTGGGGCCCATGCCCCCGCCGGACCTGCGCGAGCTGCGCGCCCAGCTGCCCGCCCTCGGGGCCGTCGCCTACCTGAACACCGGCGCGATCGGCCCGCTGGCACTGCCCGCCGCGCGCGCGCTCGAGGCCTGGGCGGCCGAGGCGCCGCGGCGCGCCCGGGGGAGCCTGGAGGGCTTCGGCCGCATCGCCGCCGCCGCCGCGGCCGTGCGGGCCGCCGCGGGCCGGCTGGTGGGCGCCGGGCCGGAGGGGGTCGCGCTGACCGCCAACACCACCCAGGGGATGAACCTGGCCGCCTGGGGCATCGACTGGCGCCCGGGCGACGAGGTCATCACCACCGCGATCGAGCACCCCGGCGTGTCCGTGCCGTTGGCGGTGATCGCCCGGCGCGCCGGCGCGCGGCTGCGGGTGATCCCGGCCGCCGCCGCCGAGGGCGATCTCGAGGGCGCCGTGGCCGCTCTGGCGGGGCCGCGCACCCGCCTGGTGGCCCTGTCGCACGTCTCGTGGTCCACCGGGGCGCTCCTGGACGTCGCCGGGGCGGCCCGCGCGGCGCACGCGGCCGGGGCGCTGGTGGCGGTGGACGGCGCCCAGTCGGTGGGCACGATCCCGGTCGACGCCCCGGCGCTGGGGGTCGACGCCTACGCCTTCCCGGCCCACAAGTGGCTGCTCGGCCCCGAGGGGCTCGGGGCGCTGTGGGTCCATCCCGAGGCGCTTGAGCGGATCGACCTGACCGTCGCCGGGCTGGAGAGCGCCGTGCGCGGCTCGGCCGACGGCGAGGACGGGGCGATGCGCGTCCAGCCGTCGGCGCGCCGCTACGAGGCCTCCACCCTGCCGGCCGCCCTGCTGGTGGCGTGGGAGGCCGGCATGGCCTGGCTCGACGAGGTGGGCTGGTCGTGGATCCACGAGCGCGTCCGGGCGGTGCAGGCCGCGACCCGGGCGGCCCTGGCGACGCTGCCGGGGGTGGAGATCGTGACGCCCGCCGGGCCCCAGGCCGGGCTGGTGGCCTTCCGCCTGTCGGGCTGCGCGCCCGAGCGGGCCGCCGAGCGGCTGGCGGCGGAGGGCGTCGTCGTGCGCGCGGTGCCGCGGCCGAACGCCCTGCGCGCGTCGGTCGGCTTCTTCACGGACGAGGCCGATCTCGCCCGTCTGGAAGCGGGCGTCGCGCGCTGCCTCTCCTGCTAGCTTCCGGGAACGTGAGCCAGGACAGGCTGGTCATCCGGGGCGGCCGCGCGCTGTCCGGCACCATCGTGCCGAGCGGCAACAAGAACGCCGCTCTGCCGATCCTGGCCGCGTGCCTCCTGACGGACGAGGAGGTCGTGCTCGACAACGTGCCCGACATCCTCGACGTGCACGTCATGCTCGCGCTGCTCGACGACCTCGGCGTCAGCGTGCGCGACGAGGGCCCGAACTCGCTGGCGCTGCGCGCCGACCGGGTCCGCACGACCCAGCTCGACCCCGACCTCTGCCGCCGCCTGCGGGCGTCCCTGCTGCTGGCCGGGCCCCTGCTGGCGCGCTGCGGCGAGGTCGAGCTGCCCCTGGCGGGCGGGGACTTCATCGGCCGGCGGCGGGTCGACACCCACCTGCTGGCGTTCCGCGGCCTGGGCGCCCAGTGCCTGGTCAACCGCAGCTACAAGCTGAGCCACTCCGGGCTGCACGGGGCGGACATCTTCCTCGACGAGGCCTCGGTCACGGCCACCGAGAACGCCCTCATGGCGGCCGTCACGGCGCCCGGGCGGACGGTGGTGATGAACGCCGCCGGCGAGCCGCACGTGCAGGACCTGGCGCGCTTCCTGGTGGCGCTCGGGGCGCGGATCGACGGCATCGGCACGAACCGCCTGATCGTGGACGGGGTCGAACGGCTGCGCGGCGGGCGCTTCCGGATCGGGCCGGACCACATCGAGATCGCCTCGTTCATCGGCCTCGGCGCGATCACCGGCTCGGACCTCACCATCGCCGACGTGCGCGCCGAGGACCTGCGCATGATCAACCTGACCTTCGAGCGCCTGGGCATCCGGGTCGAGATGAACGGCGACAGCCTGCACGTGCCGCCGGAGCAGGACCTGCGCGTGGTCGCCGACGAGGGGGACGCGATCCCCAAGATCGACGACGGCATCTGGCCGGCCTTCCCCGCCGACCTCACCAGCATCGCCACGGCCGTGGCCACCCAGACCCACGGCACCGTGATGATCTTCGAGAAGATGTTCGAGAACCGCCTCTTCTTCGTGGACAAGCTGGTCTCGATGGGGGCGCGGATCGTGCTCTGTGACCCGCACCGGGCGGTGGTGAGCGGGCCGTCGCAGCTCTTCGGCGAGCGCCTGGAGAGCCCGGACATCAGGGCCGGCATGGCGATGCTGATCGCGGGGCTGACGGCCGCCGGCACGAGCGTCATCGGGAACGTGGGCCAGATCGACCGGGGCTACGAGCGCATCGACGAGCGCCTCCAGGCGGTCGGCGCCGACATCGAGCGAGTTCGTGACTGAGATTCCGACCGGGGCGCTGCCGGCCGGCGGGAAGGACGTGCTGGCGGTGGAGGCCCAGGAGCTGCGCGCCGTCGAGGCCGCCCTGCGCGAGCGCTTCGGCCGCTACGGCTACCGCGAGGTCATGACGCCGGTGCTGGAGTTCGCGGCGGTGATCGACCGCGCCCAGGAGGGCGGGCTGCGCGAGGCGTTCCGGCTCTTCGACGACCACGGCCGCGTGCTGGTGCTGCGCCCCGACCTGACGATCCCGGTGTCGCGGCTGGTCGCCACCCGCATGGCCGATCACCCGGGGCCGGTGCGCGCCTTCTACCTCGCGCGCGCGTTCCGCCCGCCGCCGCCGGGGCGGCCGCGGGCGTCGGAGGAGCGCCAGGCGGGAGTCGAGCTGGTGGGTGCCAACGGGCCCGGTGCCGACGCCGAGGCCGTCGCCCTGCTGGCCGACAGCCTGGCGGCGACCGGGGTCGAGGGCCTGCGGATCGGCGTCGCCGACGTCTCGCTGACCGGCGCGGTGGTGGACGCCGTCGTCTCCGACCCCGACCTGCGGGCGGGGCTGCGCGGCGCCCTGGCGGCGCGCGACCTCGCGGGCTGGCGGCGCCTGGCGCGCGCCGCCGGCGCGGGCGAGCGCGGCGGCCTGCTGGAGCGCCTGCCGGCCGTGCGCGGCGGCGCGGAGGTGCTCGACGAGATCGCCGCCCGGGCGCCCGACGCGGCGCCGGCGTGCGAGCGCATGGCCCGGATGCTGGAGCTGGTCGCACGCCACGGGGCCGGGGACGCCGTCGTGATCGACCTGGGCGTGATGCGCGACTGGCCCTACTACTCGGGGATCGTCTTCGAGGCGTACGCGCCGGGCGTCGGCGAGCCCGTGGCCATGGGCGGCCGCTACGACGGCCTGGGCGCCCGCTTCGGCCGTGCCCGCCCGGCGGTGGGCTTCGCGATCGTGCTCGACGCCCTCCACCGCGCGCTGATGACCGCCGGCGCCGAGGCGGCGCCGCCGCGCGAGGGCGTGGTGCTGGTCGGCGGCCTCGACGAGGACCCCGGCGCGGCCGCCGCCGCGCGCCGCAGCGGCCTGGTAGTGGTGGCCCTGCCCGCGTCGGACGACGCGCGCGCCGAGGCGCTGGCCGAGGCGGACGGGTGGCGCTTCGTCGCCCGGCCGGCAGGCGACGGCTACGCGGTCCTCGACCGGGTCACCGGCGAGCGGCGCGCGGGCGTCGCCCGGCTGGAGGAGGCGCTGCCATCCCCGAGCTGAGGATCTGCGTGCCGCTGGGGGCGCTGTTCGACGACACGGTGGCGGCGCTGGCGGGCGCCGGCCTGGACGTCTCACCCCTGCGCGAGGCAGGCCGGCGGCTCGTCGTGGAGAGCGGCAACGGCACGACCTACATCACCACGCGCCCCAGCGACGTGCCGACGTACGTCGAGAGCGGCGCGGCCGACCTGGGCGTCGTCGGCAAGGACGTGCTCTTGGAGCGCTCGCCGGACGTCTACGAGCTCCTCGACCTTGGCTACGGCCGCTGCCGCATGGTCTACGCGACCGCCGCGGGCGACGACCCCACGCCCGCCGCGCTCGAGCACCTGGGCGCCGTGCGCGTCGCCACCAAGTACCCCGTGACCGCGGCCGCCCACTTCACCGCGACCGGCCGCCAGGCCGAGGTCGTGAAGGTCAACGGCTCGGTGGAGCTCGCGCCGCTGGTGGGGCTCGCCCACGGAATCGTCGACCTGGTCGCCACCGGGCGCACCCTGCGCGACAACGGGCTCGTGGAGCGGGAGGAGATCTTCGCCTCGTCGGCGCGCCTGATCGCCAACCGCGTGAGCCAGACGCTGCGGGCCGACGCCATCGACCGCCTGGCCGACCGCCTCGAGCCGGAGGCGCAGGCGTGAGCCGGGCGCCGCGGCGCGCGCGCCTGCGCGCCGGCGGGGCCCAGGCGATCGCCCACACCCTGCGCGCCGCCGCCGAGGTCGAGGGCCTGCGCGAGGGCGTCTCGGCAACGCTGGACGACGTCCGCTCGCGCGGCGACGACGCCCTGGTCGACGCCGCCCGCCGCTTCGACTGCGCGGCCTTCGCCCACGACCGCCTGCGCGTGAGCCCCGCGGCGATCGAGCGCGCGGCCGAGCGGCTGGACGAGGGCCTGCGCGCGGCCATCGTCGCCGCGGCGGCCCAGGTGCGGATCGTGGCCGAGGCACTGCTGCCCGACGACCGGCACGTGACCCTGCCCTACGGCCAGCGCGTGCAGGTGCGGCGGGTGCCGGTCGACTCGGCCGGCTGCTACGTGCCGGGCGGCCGCGCCGCCTACCCGTCGAGCCTCGTGATGGCCGCGGTCCCGGCCCAGGTCGCCGGCGTCGAGCGGGTCGTCGTGGTGAGCCCGCCCGGCGAGGACGGCCGGCCCGCGCCGGCGGTGCTCGCGACGGCCGGCCTGCTGGGGGTCGAGGAGGTCTACGCCGCCGGCGGAGCGGCGGCCGTGGGGGCCCTCGCGTACGGCACCGCGACGATCGCGCCGGTGGCCGTCGTCGTCGGCCCGGGGAGCCCCTGGGTGCAGGAGGCCAAGCGCCAGGTGGCCGGCACGGTCGGGATCGACGGCCTGGCCGGCCCGAGCGAGGTCATGATCATCGCCGATGCCGGCGCCGATCCCGGCGCCATGGCCCTCGACCTGCTGGCCCAGGCAGAGCACGGCGAGGACTCGCCCGCCGTGCTGGCGAGCGACGACCCGGAGGTGGTGGAGGCCGTCGCGGCGGCGCTCGAGGGCCTGCCCGCGTCCGTCGGCCCCATCACGCTGGTGGAGTGTGCCAGCATGCCGCTGGCGATCGAGCTGGCGGAGGCCTTCGCCCCGGAGCACCTGGAGGTGGCCACGCGCGACCCCCAGGCGGTCGCGTCGGAGATCACGCGGGCGGGCGCGGTGTTCGTGGGGCCCAACTGCGCCACCGCCTTCGGCGACTACGTCGCGGGCTCCAACCACGTCCTGCCCACCGGGGGCGCCGCCCGCCATGCGTCGGCCCTGGGGCCCACAACGTTCCTTCGGAGGATGTCCGTGGTCGAGATGACCGACGAGGCCGTCGAGGCGCTCACGCCGCACCTGGCGGCGCTGGCCGACGCCGAGGGCTTCCCCATGCACCGGCGCTCGGCCGAGGCGAGGCTGCGCCCGTGAGCCGGGACGCGGAGGCGCGCCGCCGCACCGGCGAGACCGACGTGCGCGTGCGCGTGGGCCTCGACGGCTCCGGCCTGTCGGACGTGTCGACCGGGGTGGGCTTCTTCGACCACCTGCTGACGCTGCTCGCCCGCCACTCGCTGATCGACCTGGAGGTCGCGGCGACCGGCGACCTCCAGACCGGCAGCCACCACACCGTCGAGGACGTCGGCATCACCCTCGGCCAGGCGCTGTCCCAGGCCCTGGGCGACCGGGCGGGCATCGAGCGCTACGGCTGGGCGATCGTCCCGATGGACGAGTGCCTGGCGCTGGCCGCGGTCGACCTCTCGGGGCGCCCGTTCGCGGCCGTGGACGTGCCCGTCGCGGACGTGCTGATCGGCAACTTCGAGACCGAGACGCTTCCGGAGTTCCTGCGCGGCCTGGCCAATCACGCGGGCATGACGCTGCACGTGCGCCTGCTCGCGCCCGGCGGGGCACACCACGCCATCGAGGCGGCGGTGAAGGCCCTCGCGCGGGCGCTCGCGGCCGCGGTCGCGCCCAACCCGCGGGTGGCCGGGGTCCCCTCGACCAAGGGGAGCCTGTGAGCGGGCGGCCGGGCATCGCGGTGCTCGACTACCGGGTCAGCAACCTCCGCAGCGCCGTGAAGGCGCTCGAGCTGGTCGGCGCCGACGTGCGCGTGACCGGCGACCCCGACGACGTCCCGGGCGCCGACGCCGTGGTGCTGCCGGGCGTGGGGCACTTCGGCGAGGCGATGCGGCGCATCCGCGGCCTGGGCCTGGACCGGGCGGTCCTGCGCGCCGCCGACGAGGGGGTGCCGGTGCTGGGGTTCTGCGTGGGCCTGCAGCTGCTCTTCGCCGAGAGCGAGGAGAGCCCGGGGGTCCCGGGGATCGGCCTGCTGCCGGGGCCGGTGCGGCGCCTGCGCACCGACCGCAAGCTGCCGCACATCGGCTGGAGCACCGTCGAGTGGGCGCCGGGCTGCGCGCTGGCGCCCGAGGGCGGCTCGGCGGCCGACTCGACGTACTACTTCGTCCACACCTTCGCGCCCCAGCCCGAGGACGAGGCCCTCGTGCTGGGCCGCGCCACCCACGGGACGCCGTTCTGCGCCGCCGCGGGGCGACCCGGCGTCACCGGGCTCCAGTTCCACCCCGAGAAGTCGAGCGCGGCCGGGCTCGCGCTGCTCGGGCGCTGGCTGGCCGGGGTGCGGGCGCCGAGCGGGGCGCCCAGCGCGAGGTGATCGACCTCTATCCGGCCATCGACCTGCAGGACGGCCGCGCCGTGCGGCTGCGGCGGGGTGACTTCACCCAGTCGACCGTCTTCAGCGAGGACCCGGTGGCCCAGGCACGGGCGTTCGCCGAGGCCGGCGCCTCGGTGCTGCACGTCGTCGATCTCGACGGCGCCCGCGAGGGTCAGCCGGTCCACGCGGCGCTGGTCGCGAGCATCGCCGCGGCGTTCCCCGGCACGGTCCACCTCGGCGGGGGCCTTCGCTCGCGCGCGGCCATCGAGACCGCCATGGCCACCGGCGTCGACCGCGTCGTGGTGGGCACCGCGGTGGTCGAGGACCGCAACCTGCTGGAGTGGGCGATCGACCGGCTGGGCGACGCCCTCGTCGTGGGCCTCGACGCCCGCCAGGGCAGGCTGGCGACCCACGGCTGGACCCAGATCTCGGACCGCGAGGCGGTGGACGTCGCCACCGAGCTGGTGCGGACCGGCGTGCGCCGGCTGGTCTACACCGACATCAACCGCGACGGCACCCTCGGCGGGCCGAACCTGGCCGCGCTGCGGCGCCTGTCCGACGCCGCGCCGCCCCTGAAGCTGATCGCGTCGGGCGGGATCTCCTCGCTCGACGACCTGCGCCGCCTGCGCGACCTGAGGCTCGAGAACCTCGCCGGCGTGATCGTGGGCCGGGCGCTCTACGAGGGGCGTTTCACGATCGCCGAGGGCCTGGAGGCGCTCGCGGCGCGGAGCCGGGCGTGATCCGGGTCATCCCCTGCCTGGACGTCGACCGCGGCCGCGTGGTCAAGGGCGTGAACTTCGTGGGCCTGCGCGACGCCGGCGACCCGGTCGAGCTGGCGGCCCGGTACGACCGCGAGGGCGCCGACGAGCTGGTCTTCCTCGACATCACCGCCAGCCACGAGGAGCGCGCCACGATCGTCGAGCTCGCCCGGCGAACGGCCGAGGAGGTCTTCATCCCCTTCACGATCGGCGGCGGCCTGCGCTCGGAGGAGGACATCCGGCAGGTGCTCGCGGCGGGGGCGGACAAGGTCTCGCTGAACTCGGCCGTGGTGCGCGACCCCGAGCTGATCTCGCGCGGCAGCGACCGCTTCGGCGCCCAGTGCATCGTGGTCGCGATCGACGCCAAGCGCCGCGAGGACGGGGACGGCTGGGAGGTCTACCTCAACGGCGGCCGCCTGCCGACCGGGCGCGAGGCCGTCGCCTGGGCCGCCGAGGCGGCCGAGCGGGGCGCGGGGGAGCTGCTGGTCACCAGCATGGACCGCGACGGCACCCAGGACGGGTTCGACGTCGAGCTGCTCGCGGCCGTCGCCGATGCGGCGCCCGTGCCGGTGATCGCGTCGGGCGGCGCGGGCCGGCTCGAGCACTTCGCCGCGGCCGTGGCCGAGGGGCGCGCGGACGCCGTGCTGGCGGCCTCGGTCTTCCACGACGGCGTCTACACCATCGCCGAGGTCAAGGAGGCCATGGCCGGCGCCGGCGTCCCGGTGCGCCG
>DATLLV010000015.1:0-7563 GCA_035537655.1 Miltoncostaeaceae bacterium | reverse complement strand
CATTTGGCCGCAATATTGCGAGAACGGCGAGCAGCCGTTCTCGCCGGCGCGGAGCAGCAGCCCCCGGACCCCCCGACCCGATCAGAGCTCAGGGGCCCCGGAGCTCGAGGCCTCGGGCCCGCCCTATGCCTTGGCGGCCTCGTACCAGCGGACCTGCTCATCCAGCGGGAGCGCCTCGAAGTCGGCGCCCGAGGCCTCGAGCTCCGGGGCCCCTGAGCGCTGATCGGGTCGGGGGGTCCGGGGGCTGCTGCTCCGCGCCGGCGAGAACGGCTGCTCGCCGTTCTCGCAATATTGCGGCCAAATGCGTGCAGCGGGCCTCTTGCGGGCCCGCTGGGACGCGCCTCCGGGCCCTGGCCGGGCCCTCCGGCAGCCGGCGGCACCGCCTGCGGCGGGGCGGGCCGCCTTGGAAACCCCGGACACCGGGCCCATCACCCGGCGCCGTCGCCCTATTCGATCAGGCCGTTGCGGTAGGCGTACCGAGTCGCCTCGGTGCGGTTCCCGACGCCGAGCTTCCGGTAGATGTTCGACAGGTGGAACTTCACCGTCTGCTCGGTCACGTAGAGCTTGCTGGCGATGTCGAGGTTCGAGAGGCCCTCGGCGACCAGGCGGAGGATCGAGAGCTCGCGGTCGGTCAGCCCGCCCGGGTGGCCGGCGGACGCGCCCGGCGCCGGGCCGGCGCCCTCGGCGCCGCGGCCGCGCGGGGTGAAGACCGTCCCCTCGACGACCTGGCGGATCGTCGATGGCAGGTCGAGCGGGTTGATCGTCTTCGCCACGTACCCCGAGGCGCCGCCGTGGAAGGCCTGGTCGATGTGCTCGTTGGCCTCCGACATCGACAGGATGATGATCTTGAGGTCGGGGTAGTCCTTGCGGAGCGAGGCCAGCGTGCTGAGGCCGTCGCCCTTGGGCATGCGCAGGTCAAGGATGACCACGTCGGGGCGCACGCGGGGGACGAGGCTGAGCATCTCCTCGCCGTTCGTCGCCTCGCCCACGACCTTGATGTCGGGCGCGGTCTCGAGGGCCCGCTTGATGCCGTCCAGCATCAGGCGGTGATCGTCCGCGATCGCGACTCGCAGCGGGGACTTTGTCGTCAGGGCGTCGGGCACGTCGGTGGTTGCCACGCTGTTCCTATCGGCAGAGATACGTGCCTCCTTGAACGTGGCGGGCGCCAGCCTATCGCGACGGGCCCCTCGCCAGAAGACAGGGCGAGCGTACGCGGCCCCTCGGCCGTCGCCTCAGGCCGTTCCCGGGACCGGCCCGTAGCGCTTGATGGCGTCCACGATCTCACCGGCCGGGCCGCCCTTGACGAGGTACTCGGAGGCGCCGCCGGCGAGCCCCGCCTCGATCTCCTGCTCCTTGTCGCCCACGGAGAGCATCAGCACGGTCACGTCGGGGAGCCGCGCCTTCAGCTCGAAGGTGGCCTCAAGGCCGTCGAGGCCGGGCATCGACACGTCCATCAGGACGACGTCGGGCCCCACCTCCTCGGCGAGCTCGAGGGCCTCGTTGCCGTCTCCCGCCTCGGCCACCACGACGATGTCGGGGTCTCGCTCCAGGAGCCGCCGGAGCGTGCCGCGAAAGCGGGCGTTGTCATCGGCCAGCAGCACGCGCACCAACGAGGAGTGCCCTCCAAGTATCCGCCGGGAGACTGTCGCGGACGTCCGATTCCGCGGACAGAGCCTACGCCCCCGATTGTTCCCGGTGGCCTAGACGCTTTGGTAGTTCGGTGTGCCGAGAGGTATAGGCGATCCTTTCTCGTATCGCGAGTCTCTCCGGGCGATCGGTACCATCAGCGCCATGACCGAGCCGGCCGACGCGCCCCTTCCCGAAGCGGTTTCCGCCCTCCTCGAGGTCGCCTCGTGCAACCCCAGCCCGGCCCGCGGCGACGCGGCCGTGGCCGATCTGGTCGCCGCGGCACGGCGGGCCACCGACGCCCGGATCGCACTCGTCTGGGCGGTCGACCCGCGCGACCGGTCGGGAAGGGCCATCGCCGACCCCTCGTCGGGGGACGGCGAGCTCGCCGGTCTGGGGGACCTGCTCGCGGCCATTCCGGCGGATTCCGGCGAGACGGAGGTGGGCCCCGGGACGGACGGGCCCCTCGCCGCGGCGCTCGCCTCGCTCGGCGCGCCCGCCGGCCTGACCATCCCGCTGGCGGCCGAGGGCGGCGTGCGCGGCGTGCTGCTGCTGGCCGACGCGGAGCGGCCGGCCGCCGAGCCGCTGCGCCGCGAGGCCGCGCGCATCGCTGCGCGCCGCATCGCCGCCCTGCTCGACGCGATCCGTCTCCGCTCCAACCTCGAGCGCGCCATGGCGCAGATCCTCGCGAAGGACGAGCGGATGATCGGGCGCATCGCCCTGGACATCCACGACGGGCCCACCCAGCAGCTCTCGGTCGCGCTGCTGGAGGTCCAGCTGCTGGAGGCCGACCTCGCCGACGCCGAGGCGGGCGGCCAGCCGCCCCCCGACTCGCTGCGCCCATCGCTCGAGCGCGTCTACGAGACCGTCGGCGGGGCGCTGCACGAGATGCGCGAGCTGATCGGCCACCTGCGCCCGGCCCAGTTCGAGGACCGGCGCCTGACCGACATCCTCCAGGAGGCCATCGACGGCTTCGCCTCGCGCGGCGACGCCGAGGTGCAGACGACCTGGGAGGGCGAGTTCGACGTGAACGGCGTCTCGGCCACGCAGCGCATCACGCTCTACCGCATCCTCCAGGAGGCCCTCACGAACGCCCACCGCCACGGCCACGCCTCGCTGATCACGGTGCTCTGCAGGGACGAGGAGGACCGGACGACGCTCGTGGTCACCGACGACGGCGCGGGCTTCGACCCCGGGGCGGTCCAGAAGCGGCGCCCGGGCGTGCCGCTGCAGCGCTTCGGCCTGCACGGCATGCGCGACCGGGCCCAGATGCTCGGCGGCACCTTCGACGTGACCAGCGAGCCCGGCCGCGGCACGACCGTCCGGGTCGTGCTGCCGCGCTGGGAGGCCCCCGAGCCGGTGATCGAGATCGATGACGACTGAGGCCGCCGTGCGGGTGAAGGTCTGCGGCCTGACCGTGCCGGCGGAGGCCCGTGCCTGCGCCGAGCTGGGCGCCTGGGGCGTCGGCGTGGTCTTCGCGGCCGCGAGCCCCCGCCGGATCGACGCGGCCCGGGCGGCCGAGGTGCTGGCGGCGGTGCCGGGCGGGGTGGCGCGCGTCGGGGTCTTCGTGGGCGCCTCGCCGGCCGAGATGGCGTCCGTCGCCCGGGTCGCGGGGTTGACCCACCTGCAGGTGCACGACGGCGACCCGGACGAGGCGCGGCGGGCGAGCGGCCTGCCGGTGATCGAGGGGGTGCGGGTCTCCGGGCCCGCGGCCCTGGCGCATGCGCGCGCCAGCGCCGCCGACCTCGTCCTGCTCGACGCGGCCGTGCCCGGGCGCCACGGCGGCACCGGGCGCTCGTTCGACTGGACGCTGCTCGAGGGCAGCCCGCTCGGCCGGCCCTTCGTGCTGGCGGGGGGCCTGCGGCCCGAGAACGTGGCCGAGGCCGTCGCGCGGGTCGCCCCGGACGTGGTGGACGTCTCGAGCGGGGTGGAGTCGGCGCCGGGGCGCAAGGACCTCGAGCGGGTGCGCGCGTTCGTGGCCGCGGTCGCCGCCGCGGGGACGGTGGCCGCGTGAGGGACGCCGGGCTCGCCGCCCGCTACGGGCCCTTCGGCGGCCGCTACGTGCCCGAGACCGTCATCGGCGCCCTCGACGAGCTCGAGGCCGCCTACCTGGCCCACCGCGACGACGTCGCCTTCCGGGCGGAGCTCGACGGCCTGCTGAGCAGCTACGTCGGGCGGCCCACGCCGCTCTACCGCGCGGCCGGGCTGGAGCGCGCCTGGGGGCTGGAGCGGCTCTACCTCAAGCGCGAGGACCTCTGCCACACCGGCGCCCACAAGATCAACAACGCCCTGGGGCAGGTGCTGCTGGCCGCGCGGATGGGCAAGCGCCGCATCATCGCCGAGACCGGCGCCGGCCAGCACGGCGTGGCCACGGCCACGGCGGCCGCGCTGCTGGGGCTCGAGTGCTGCGTCTACATGGGCCGGGTCGACATGGCCCGGCAGCGCCTCAACGTCGTCCGCATGCGGATGCTGGGCGCGGAGGTGCGCCCGGTGGACTCCGGCGTCGGCACCCTCAAGGACGCCCTGAACGAGGCGATCCGGGACTGGGTCACGAACGTCCGCGACACCCACTACGTCATCGGCTCGGCGGCGGGGCCGGCGCCCTACCCGGAGATCGTCGCCGAGCTGCAGTCGGTGATCGGCGCCGAGGCGCGCGAGCAGATGCTTGCCGAGGAGGGTCGTCTGCCCGAGGCGGTCGTGGCCTGCGTGGGCGGCGGCTCGAACGCCATCGGCACCTACCGCGCCTTCCTCGACGACGCCGAGGTGGCGCTGGTGGGCGTCGAGGCCGGCGGCGACGGCGTCGAGACCGGCCGCCACGGCGCGCCGCTGGGGCACGGCCACCCCGGCGTGCTGCACGGCAGCTACTCGTACCTGCTCCAGACGCCCGAGGGCCAGGTCGCCGAGCCCCACTCGATCTCGGCCGGGCTCGACTACCCGGGCGTGGGGCCGGAGCACAGCTTCCTGCGCGAGTCGGGCCGGGTGCGCTACGAGAGCGCGACCGACGCCGAGGCGCTGGCGGCCTTCCTGGAGTGCTCGCGCGCCGAGGGGATCATCCCGGCGCTCGAGAGCGCTCACGCGCTGGCGCTCGTGGGCCGCGAGCGGGGCGACCTCGCGCCAGGCGGCGGGCCGGTGCTGATCTGCCTGTCGGGGCGCGGCGACAAGGACGTCGACGAGGCCGGCACGGCCCTGGGCCTGAGTGACTGAGGGCGACGCCCGGATCCGGGCGGCCTTCGCCGGGGCCGGGCGACCGATCTTCATGCCCTACGTCATGGGCGGCTTCCCCGACCTCGAGTCGAGCGCGGCCCACCTCGCCGCCCTGGCGCCGCGCTCCGACCTGATCGAGCTGGGCATCCCGTTCTCCGACCCGCTCGCCGACGGCCCGACCATCCAGGCGGCGGGTCAGCGGGCCCTCGAGCGCGGCACCCGCCCCGAGGACGTGATCGAGGTCGCGGCCGCCCAGGGCCGCGACGGGCCCCCGATCGTGCTGATGACCTACGTGAACGTGGTGCTCGCGGCCGGCGTGCGCGCCTTCATGGAGCGGGCCGCGCGCGCCGGGGTCGCGGGCGTGATCGTCCCCGACCTGCCGATCGACGAGGGCGACGACGTGCGCGAGCAGGCCCGCCGGGCGGGAGTGGCGGTGGTGCCGCTGGCGGCGCCCACCAGCTCCGACGCCCGGCTCGCAGCGATCGGCCGCCGCGCGGAGGGCTTCGTCTACTGCGTCTCGGTCGCGGGCGTGACCGGCGGCGACGTCGCCGTCGACGTCGGCCTGCGCGAGTTCCTCGGGCGCGCCCGCGAGCGCATCGAGGTCCCCCTCGCGGTGGGCTTCGGCATCCGCACGGCCGAGCAGGTGGCCGCGGTCGGGCGGCTGGCGGACGGCGTGATCGTCGCGAGCCAGCTCATCCGCCTGATCTCCGAGGCCCCCGACCCGGCCGCCGCCGAGCGGGCGATCGTGGGCTTCGCCGAGGAGGCGGTGGCGGCGCTGCGCGAAGTCGCGGGTCGTCCGGGGGGCGGGGCGTCCGCCGTCGGGTCGGTGCGCTAGCATCACGCCCGCCTCGCCGGATTGGGTTCGGTGGGGTGCACACACCGCGGGATGCGAACGGTCGGTCGGCCCTCCAGGCTCGGCGATTCGGTTGGTCTCGCCGCACAAAGGATGGTCGTATGGCCGAAGGCGTCGTGAAGTGGTTCTCGGCGGAGAAGGGCTACGGGTTCATCACCCCGGATGACGGGGGCAAGGATCTCTTCGTCCACTTCTCCGAGATCCAGGGCTCCGGGTACCGGAGCCTCGACGAGGGTCAGCGGGTCAGCTTCGAGTCCCAGGAGGGCGCAAAGGGCCCCCAGGCCTCGAACGTCAACCCGCTCTAGCGAGCCCCGCGCGGACGCCGTCCCGGTTCCGGCCGGGGCGGCGCGCCGCTAGCAGGGGCCGCTCAGCACCCGCCCGCCGTTGATGGCGTAGCAGGCCCCGGCGGCCACGGGCGTCGCGCCCGAGACGACGGGCCCGCTCCCGTCGGTGCCGACCCGCACCACGTACCAGCCGCCCGACGCCAGACCGCCGAGCGCCGAGCTGCGGCCCTGCGCGTACCCGGAGGAGTAGCCCGCGGCGCGCCCGGCCTCCTCGCCGGCCTCCTTGCCCTCGGCCAGCCCGGCCTTGCGCCCCTGGGCCTTGCCCGCCTTCATGCCGACGGCCCGGCCCTGCTCCAGGCCCGCGCGCCTGCCGGCGACGAAGCCGGCCTTCGTGCCGGTCTGCTGCCCCTCCTCGTAGCCGCGCGCCTGGGCGCCCGAGGCGTCCGCGTGCGAGCTGCCGATCAGCCAGCCGCCCACGCCCGCGCCGGCCAGCAGGAAGGCCCCCGCGACCGCTGCCGCGACGGCGACGTCGCGGCCCAGCGCCAGGGCGCGCCGGCGCCTGGCGTCGCCGAAGGCCTGGGTGGGGCGGTCGACGCCCTCGGCCGGGGCGCGGCGGAAGCGCGCGAGCGCCGCGTCCCACGGCATGGACCGCTTCGGGAGCGCCGGTGCCGCCTCGCCGGTGCCGGTGTCGCGCTCGAGGACCTCGGGGGCGACGGCGCCGCCGGCGAGGGGCGCGTCGAGGGCGGCGCGGAGCCGGTCGACCAGGTCCCCGGCCGCGGCCGGCCGCTCGGCCGGGTCCTTCGCCAGCGCGCCGGCGAGCACGGCGTCCGCGCCGGCGGGCAGGGCGGGGGCGATCGAGGAGGCGTCCGGGACGGCGTCGCGCACGTGGGCCAGCAGCACCGCGCTGGGCTCCCTGCGCACGAAGGGCGCCCGCCCGGTGAGGGTCTCGAACGCCACGGCGCCGAGGGCGTAGATGTCCGAGCGCGCCGTCGCCTGCTCGCCCTCGACCTGCTCCGGCGAGACGTACTCGGCGGTGCCGAGCCAGTCGCCGCGCTTGGTGAGGCCCGGCATGTCGTCGATGCGCACCAGGCCGAAGTCGCTCAGGAACGCCGACCCGGCGGGGTCGAGCAGGATGTTCCCCGGCTTCACGTCGCGGTGGACCGTGCCCTGGGCGTGGGCGAAGTCGATGGCTTCGCCGATGTCGGACAGGATCGACACCGCCGCGTCCGGCTCGAGCGCGCCGGTGCGGGCGATCCGCTCGGCCAGGGTGTCGCCGGGCACCAGGCGCATGGAGATGAACGCCCGCCCCTCGACCTCCCCGGCGTCGTAGACCGGGACGATGTGGGGGTGCTCGAGCCGCCCTGCGGCGATCGCCTCGCGGCGGAAGCGCTCCAGCGCGCCGTTGCGGGTGAGGTACCCCTCGTGGAAGACCTTGAGGGCGACCTGGCGGTCGAGGTCCACCTGCGTGGCGCGGTAGACGACGGCCTGGCCGCCGCGGCCGATCTCCGCCTCGACGCGATAGCGGCCGAAGTCCTCCCCCGGAACGAGTCTCATGCTGAGTGAGGTTCGCCCTCGACCCCGGGGGT
Source organism: Miltoncostaeaceae bacterium (assembly GCA_035537655.1). Lineage (GTDB taxonomy): Bacteria > Actinomycetota > Thermoleophilia > Miltoncostaeales > Miltoncostaeaceae > DATAGF01. The sequence goes on along the minus strand of DATLLV010000015.1, from coordinate 10 downwards.
CCTCGCGCGT
>DATLLV010000014.1:0-8536 GCA_035537655.1 Miltoncostaeaceae bacterium | reverse complement strand
CGAACAGCAGCACGAACATGATCGGCTGGATCGTGAAGCTCACCAGCAGGTCGGGCTGGCGCGGGATGCGCAGCAGGTTGCGGTGCGCCAGCACCAGCGTGTCCGAGACCGCGTAGCCGATCGCGATCACCGCCCCTTCCCATCCTCGCCCTCGGCGCCGCCGTCCTCGTCCTCCTCGTCCCGCTCGGCCGCGCGGCCCGTCAGCGCCAGGAAGACGTCGTCGAGCGTCGGCCGGCTCAGGGCGAGGTCGGCCACGTCGATCCCGGCGTCGTCCAGGCGGCGCACGGCCTCGGCGATGGCCCCCCGCCGCCGCTGCAGCGCCACGACCACCGAGCCGTCGCGGATCCGTGGGGGGTCGTCGCCCATCGGCCCGAGGGCGGCGGCCGCCGCCTCGGCCTGGCCCGGGTCCTCGAGCATCACCTCGAGCTGCTCGCCGCCCACCTGGGCCTTGAGCTCGTCGGAGGTCCCCTCGGCGATCACCACCCCGCGGTCGATGACCGCGATGCGGTCGGCCAGGCGGTCGGCCTCGTCGAGGTACTGGGTCGTGAGCAGCACGGTGGTGCCGTCGGCCACGCGCGCCTCGACCGCCTCCCAGAGGCCGATGCGGCTGCGCGGGTCGAGGCCCGTGGTGGGCTCGTCCAGGAACAGCACCGGCGGGCGCGCCACGAGGGCGGCCGCGAGGTCGAGCCGCCGCCGCATGCCCCCGGAGTAGGTCTTGACGATGCGCTTGGCCGCGCCCGAGAGCCCGAAGCGCTCGAGCAGCTCGTCGGCCCGCGTCCGCGCCTGGGCGCGGGGCATGTGGTAGAGGCGCCCCACCATCTCGAGGTTCTCGAAGCCGGTCAGGTTCTCGTCGACCGCCGCGTACTGGCCGGCCAGGCCGATGTGGGCCCGGAGCGCCGCCGCCTCGCGCACGACGTCGAAGCCGGCCACCCGCGCCGTCCCGGCGTCGGGGCGCAACAGGGTGGTGAGGATGCGCACGGCCGTCGTCTTCCCCGCGCCGTTCGGGCCCAGCAGCCCGAGCACGGTCCCCTCCGGCACGGAGAGGTCGACGCCGCAGAGGGCCTCGACCTTGCCGTATGACTTGCGCAGCCCCTCGGCCTCGATGGCGCGGCCGTTGCCGGGGCGCGCAGTCCCGGGCGAGGTCGCGGTCGTGCCTGTCGTCGTGTCCGCCACGAACCCTCTCCTGCTCGATCCGGACAGCGGGCGGGGGAGCTTACGGGGCCCTCCGGACGCTATCGCGACCGGAACGACGAAGGCCGCCGGTGTACCCCCATCGGCGGCCTTCGGTGCCTTCAGTCCACGAGTGGCTGGGCAGTCGAGGCGGCACCGTTGCCCGCGGCGTCACCCGCCTCGTGACAGATGATGCAACATCGGGCCGCTTTTGCGCCAGTCCCCGTGCGCCCGCCTTGGCCGAACCATTACCGACGGGCGCGCGGAGGGACGGCTCACTGGTCGTCGTTCTGCGGCTCCAGCTGGGCGCGGATCTCGCCCCCGGGGTACAGGGAGCTGTGCACGTTGACGTAGGTCACGCCCGCGCGGATGGCGTCCGTCAGCTCGCCGAACTGGCCCGCGGCGATGCCCTGCGGCACCGGCCCGATGACGTCGGCCGGTGTGATGGTTCCCGTGATCGTGGCCGGCGGGGTGGGGCAGGTTTGCGTGCCCACGGGCCCGTTGCCCAGGTTCGTGCAGAGGAAGACGGCGATGCCCCCGCTCTGCGCCCGCTGGCCCAGGTGGATGTGCGCCTGCTGCACCGTGCCCTCGAGCGCGGCGTAGCTGAGGCGATATTTGATGGTGTCGCCCTTCGCCTTGATCGAGGCCTGGAAGTCGCCGGTCCCCGTGGTCGACAGGGTCAGGGGGTCCTCCTGGTAGCCCGTGAGGGACTCCCGGATCCCGTGCCCGCCGTCGGCCATGGCGACCGTCCCGGCAACCGCCGCTCCCGCCACCAGGGCGCCTGCGACCGCGGCCTTCACGCGTCCTCTCATCTCGGAACACCTCCGTTGGAGATCGGACTTGCGTTCACCCCACCCTCTTCCCAGGCGGTTGACCCGTCAACCGAAACCAGGCGGCGGGTGGACCCGGCCCCCGGCGGGACGGCATCCTGTGCGGCGGTGGAGGATCTCGAGGACCGCATCGACGCCCTCTTCGCCGGGCCCCCCGGCGACTTCACGGCCTCCCGGGCCGCCCTGGTCAAGGAGCTCCGCGCGGCGGGCGCGCGGGACGAGGCCGAGCGCGTGGGCGAGCTGCGGCGGCCAACGAAGATCGCCGCGGAGCTGAACCGCCTGGCGCGCGAGGAGCCCGACGCCCTGGCGGCGGCGATCGCGGCCGAGGAGGCCCTCGGCGACGTTCAGGCGCGGATGCTCGAGGGGGCGGCGGCCGCTCACGAGATGGCGTCGGCGAGCGAAGCCGAGGCCGCGGCCGTCGCCGCCCTGTCCGACGACGTGGCCGTGCGGGCCGCGATCCGGGCCGCCGCGCGCCGCGACGAGGAGCGCGAGCGGATGCGCCGCGGCCGGCTCTCGCACGACCCCGAGCCGGACCTGGGCTCGGCCCTCTTCGGTGGCGCCGCGCCGCCCCCGGCGCCCGCCGCGCCGCCTCGCGGGCGCTCGCGGGGCGCGCCGTCCGGGGACGAGCCACGGGTCGACGAGCTCGCCGAGCGCAGGGCCCGGAAGGCCGAGGACGCCGCCGCCGACCGCACGGCGTCGCTGGGCGAGGCGCGCGAGCTGGCCCGGACGGCCGCCGGCAACGCGCGCGCCGCCCGCAAGCGGCTGGCCGAGGCCGGCAAGGCGCGCGAGCGGGCCGAGCGGGCGCGCGACAAGGCCCAGGGCGAGGCCGACGCCCTCCGCGAGCGCCTCGAGGACGTCGAGCGCGTCGCCGCCGAGCGCGCCGACGAGGCCGCCGAGGCAGCCGAGGCCGAGGAGCGGGCCGCCGAGGAGGCGGGGCGGGCCGAGCGCCTGGTCGAGGACGCCGAGCGGCTGGTGGCGGAGCTCAAATCGTCTGACTAGGATCAGAGGATGGAGGCGGCACAGGTCGCGGCGGTGCGCCGCTTCAACCGCGCGGTCACCCAGCGGGTGGGCGCGCTGGATGACCGCTTCCTGGCCCGGCGCCGGCCGCTCGGCCAGGCGCGCCTGCTGTGGGAGATCGGCCACGGGCGCGACCTACGGTCGCTGCGGGCGGGGCTGGGGCTCGACTCCGGCTACCTGAGCCGCATGCTGCGGGCGCTGGAGGCCGACGGCCTGGTGACCGTCGAGGCGAGCCCCGCCGACCGCCGCGTCCGCGTCGCCCGCCTCACCCGCCGCGGCCGCGCCGAGCGATCGGCGCTGGACGGGCGCAGCGACGCCCTCGCCGCGTCGCTGCTCGAACCGCTCACTCCCGAGCGCCGAGAGCGGCTGGTGCGGGCGATGGGCGAGGTCGAGCGGCTGCTCGCGGCCGGGGCGGTCGAGATCGCCCCCGCCGACCCGCGCACGCCCGACGCGCGGCGCTGCCTGGAGGCCTACGCTGCCGAGATCGACGAGCGCTTCGACGGCGGCTTCGACGAGGCCGCGAGCACCCCCGCCGGGCCGGCGGAGCTGACGCCGCCGGCCGGGCTGCTGCTGCTGGCCCGGCTCGACGACCGGGCGGTCGGGTGTGGCGCGCTGCGCCTGCACGGGCGCGAGCCGGCCGAGATCAAGCGGATGTGGGTCGCGCCCGAGGCGCGCGGCCTGGGCCTGGGGCGGCGGATGCTCGAGGCCCTCGAGCGCGAGGCCGCCACCAGCGGGGCGCGCACGGCGCGCCTGGAGACCAACCGGGCACTCGTCGAGGCGATCGCCATGTACCGCGAGGCGGGCTACCGCGAGGTCGCCCCGTTCAACGACGAGCCCCACGCCCACCACTGGTTCGAGAAGCCCCTGGCCCGCATCGGGTAGCACTCGGCGGAGACCCCCGATCGAGGAGGACGCGATGCTCGCCGACGCCCGTGTCTCGACGCGCCTGCCGGCCCAGGACCTGGGCCGGGCGCGACGCTTCTACTCGGAGGTCCTCGGGCTGGAGCCCAGCGAGGAGCGGCCCGGCGGCCTCCTGTACCGCTGCGGCGGCGGCGAGTTCGCGCTGTTCCAGTCGGGCGGGGCGCCCTCGGGGACCCACACCCAGATGGCGTTCGAGGTCGACGACATCGGCGCCGTCGTGGCCGGGCTGCGCGCCCGCGGCCTGGCGCTGGAGGAGTACGACGTCCCCGGCCTCGCGACGACGGACGGCATCGCCGAGGTCGAGGGGAACTACCCCAGCAAGGGCGGGGTCGGCGAGCGCGCCGCCTGGCTCCGCGACAGCGAGGGCAACCTGCTGGGGATCGGCCAGGCGATCCGGCCCGGCCGCTGAGCGCTCAGGACCGCGGCGGCTCGAGCACGCGGACGTCGAGCGTGCTGTCCAGCAGGGTCAGCTGCAGCAGCCGCTCGACCGGGCCGTCCGGCGCGACCAGGAAGCGCGGCCGCGCCGAGCGCTCCCGCAGCAGCCGGTCGGCCTGCATGAGCGAGCGGAGGCCGAACGAGTCGATGAACTCCACCGCGCGCAGGTCGATGTCGACCGCGCGGGCGCCGGCGTCGAGCTGCCGCACCCGGGCGAGCAGGTCGTTGCTCGTCAGGACGTCCAGCTCGCGCGGCGTGGTGATGGTCGCCCGCCCGCTCAAATGCCCTCGGTCTCCTTGCTCTGGGCGGCGAGGGGCCGCCACGCCTCGCCGTTACCCCCGTGGCACGCCCGCAAACGGGGAGGGCGCTCGGGGGGTTCCGTGCGACCGCTCGAGGATGAACAAGGAGAGCTCCGCAGGGCGCCGCCGAGGACGGCGGCGGCCCCTGGCCGCGGCGAGGGGACCGGACCTACCCGCCGCCGGCCGGGGGCGCCTCGTCGGCGAGCGTGATGGGGACGCGGACGAGGTCGATCACGCGCCGCGCGATGGTGCCCGGCGGCGCGATCACCTCGAGCGTGCCGCCCGCCGCGCGCAGGTCGGCGTCCAGCCCCACCAGCAGGCGCACGCCCGCGCTGCCGATGTAGCGCACGTCGGTGAGGTCGAGCCGCAATGCGTCGCCGCGCCCGGCAGCGACGGCGCGCAGCCGGCCGGCGAGCGCCCGGGCCGCCGCCTCGTCGAGATCGCCGTCGACCTGCACGGCCTCGCCGGCCACCTCCGGGGTCCCGGCGGTGCCGCCGCCGGCCACCGACTCCGCAGCCGCTGCCGGCAGGGGCGCGGGCGCGAGCCGGCGCCGCATCCGCACGGTCGTGCCCTCTGCGCCGGGCTCGACCTCGACCGACTCCATCAGTTTGCGCATCAGCGGCAGCCCCCGGCCGCGGCCTGTCTCGCCCTCCCCGGGGCGCCGCCAGGCGCCGCGGTCCCGCACCACGATGCGGAGGGAATCGGCGCCGTCGCGCGACACCTCGAGGTCCACCGGGGCCCGCCGGTCGGGCGGGTGGCCGGCGTAGCCGTGCTCGACGCTGTTCGCGATGGCCTCGCTGGTGGCCAGCACGACGTCGTCGGCGTCCCGCTCGGCGACGCGGGCGTCGAGCAGCCAGCGCCGGATCGCCGCCCGTGCTCCCCGCACCGCCGACGGATCGGCCGGGATGGCCACCCGCAGCGAGGGCGCCGCCTCCGGCACGCGCAGCGCCAGGAACGCGCAGTCGTCGGCGGGCTCCGGCCCCACCGCGCCCGCGAGGCGGGCGAGGAGGTGGCCGGGGTCCGCGTCGCCGCCGGCCACGAGCTCCGCCAGCTCGGCCATGCCGCGGCGGATGTCGCGGTCGCGCTCGATCGCGCCGTCGGTGTACAGCAGCACCAGGGAGCCGGGCTCGAGCGCCACGCGCCCCTCGGGGTACACGTCGTCGGTGACCGCCAGCGGCGGCCCGCGGCCGTCCATCAGGTACTCGGTGCCACCGTCGGGGCGCCGCAGCAGCGGCGGCGGGTGCCCGGCGGTCGCGTAGCGCATCTCCCCACCCGCCAGCACCGCACAGGCGACGGTCGCGACCGACGCGCCCTCGAGGCGCTCGGCGAACCGGCTGAGGCGGCGCACCGTCGCTCCCGGGTCGGCCCCCTCGAGGGCCGTGGCGCGCCACGCGCTGCGCAGCTGGCCCATGACCGCGGCGGCCTCGACGCCGTGGCCCACGACGTCGCCGACCACGAGGCTGAGGCGGCCGTCGGGGAGCTCCAGGGCGTCGTAGAAGTCACCGCCCGAGCGCCGTCCCGCGGCGGGCAGATAGCGGACGTCCAGGCTCGCGCTGCCGGGCCCCGGCAGGCCGGCCGGCAGCAGTGCCCGCTGGAGCACGGCGGCCGCGTGGCGCTCGGTCTCGTACAGGCGCACCCGCTCGAGGGCCAGTGCGCACTGACCCGCCATCGCCCGCGCGAGCGCCCGGTCGGACGGTGAGAAGCTGCGGCTGTCCTGGCCGAAGCGGAAGCCGATCGCGCCCACGACCTCCCCGCCCACGCGCAGCGGCAGCCCGATGCCGGCGGCCCGCAGCGAGCCGCTGGGCGCGTCGAACCGCCGGGGCCAGTCGCCGGCCTCCTCGAGCCAGAGCTCCTCGCCCGTCCGCAGGACGAAGCTCAGCGGGAAGGGGCCGTCCACGGGAAAGGAGCGGCCGGCGAGCAGCACGTCCGGCGGGTAGCCGGCGGCCACCAGCACCCGAGCCTGGCCGTCCTCGCGCACGACCACCGAGCCGGCGATCGCCGACAGCGCCTGCATCGCCTCGTGCACCACCGCCCGGGCGACCTCCTGCTCGGTCAGCGCGGCGGCGAGCGCCGCGGTCACGCGCTGCAGCCGCTCGGTGCGGCCCCGGGCGCGCTCCGCCGCGCCGCGAGCCTCCTGCTCGGCCTCGTAGATGCGGGCGTTGTCGATGGTCACGGCCGCGCGGCGGGCGACCTCGGCGGCCAGCGCCAGGTCGGCGTCGCCGTAGCGCCGCCCCGAGTGCGCGGTGGTCATCACGGTCAGCGCGCCGAGGATCGATCCCCGCGCGGTGAGCGGGAGGCTCATGTACGAGATCACCTCGAGGCGGCGCAGCCGCTCGGCCAGCTCGCGGTGGGCCGCGTCGGGCCCACCTGCGTCGGCCGCGTCCGCGACCAGCTCAGGGCGGCCCGTCTCCATGACCCGGGCCGGCGCCGGGTCGGGAGCGGCCTCCATGGCGTAGAGCCCCCGGGCCAGCTCCTGGCCCTCGGCGTCGCGGTGCGCGACCGCCGCGAGGCGCGCCGGGCGGGCGGACGCGTCCGCGATGCGGACCGTCACCAGGTCGGCGACGCGCTCGACCAGCAGCTCCGCCAGCCGCCCCAGGCGCTCCTCCACCCCCGACTCGGAGTCGAGGGCGAAGGAGATCTCCGCGAGCAGCACGGCCCTGCCCCGCTCGAGCTCGGCCTGCCGCTGCAGCCGGGCTCGCGCGAGCGCCTGGCCGGCGGCCTCGGAGAGCACCCCCGCGGCCTCGCGATCCGCGGCGTCGAACTGGCGCTCCGCGTTGAAGGTCAGCCCGATCGCCCCGACCACCTCGTCGCCCGCGGCCAGCGGCAGGCAGACCGCGGCGAGGAACCCTCGCGCCTCCGCCTCGTCGGCGTGCTCGGGGTAGCGCTCGCGCCAGCCAGCCGGCCCCTCGATCCAGATCGCGCGCCGTTCGCGCGCGGCGTCGGTGATCGCCGCGGGCACCTCGAGCGGGACGCGCTCCCACCCCGGGAGGCGCTCGACGCCCGGCGCGTCCCGGGCGAGCGCCAGCAGCTCGCCGTCGGCGATCTCGTACATCGTCGTGGTCATCGCGCCGAGCAGGGCGCGCAGGTGCCCGACCGCTGCCTCGGCGACGGCCTCGGGCGTCGACGCCGACGCGAGGGCCGCGGTCGCCTCCTGCAACCGCCGCAGGCGCTCCGCGGTCTCGCTCGTGGACCGCAGCAGGCGGCCGGTGTCGAGGAACTGGGCGGCGCGGTCGGCCACCTCCTCGACCAGCGCGGCCGTCTCGTCGTCCAGCCGGCGGCTCCCGTAGGTGGCCAGCATCAGCGCGCCCAGCGTGCGATCGCGCGCACGCAGGGGCGCGACGATCAGCGAGCGGGGCGGCCTCCGCCGGAGCACCTCGGCGTGCGCCGCGTCGACCCCGGCGACCTCGACGTAGGCGCCGATCGTCTCCGGGCTGACCTCCTCGATCAGCGACGCGCGCCCCGTGCGCGTGACGCCCGCCATGCCGCGCGGGTCGTCGCTTGGCAGCGGGCTGCGGAGACGCAGCTCGCCGACGACGCGCGCGAGCTCGGGGTCGCCGACCTGTGCACGATCGAGATGGCCGACGCCGAGGGCCGGCTCACCCACGCGGCCGGCGCCGCCGGCGACTCGGAGCTGGCGCGCGTCGTCGGCGAGCTGCGTCTCCGCAGCCCGCTGCCAAGCGACGACCCGCGCGGCATGGGGGGCGTCACGCGCACGGGACGCGCGTCGCTGATCGGGGAGGTCGGCCCGGAGACGATCGACGCCTACGTCGAGGTCGCCGGGGTCGACGCGGCGCACGCCGAGGTGCTCCGGCGGAGGCCGCCCCGCTCGCTGATCGTCGCGCCCCTGCGTGCGCGCGATCGCAC
>DATLLV010000013.1:0-2452 GCA_035537655.1 Miltoncostaeaceae bacterium | reverse complement strand
GCGCCCGAGGCCGCGCCGTCGATGGCCCCGCCGCCCGGCGCCGACGCCGCCCCGGAGGGCCCGGAGCAGCCGCCGGCCCCGCCCGGCGAGGTGAGCCCCCCGGAGCCGGCCCCGCCGGTCCTGCCGGTCGCCCCCCCGTCGCCGCCGGGTGAGGTCAGCCCCTAGCGGCGCCGGTCCCACGGCATGATTTCCGTGCCGGCGTGGTAGGAGTACCGACGTGTCCCCCTCCACGGCGGCGACGCGCACCCCGCGACTCCTGCGGCGCCCGCTCCTCGCGGCCCTGACCGCGCTGGCGGCGCTGGCCGTCGCGGCGCCTGCCGCAAGCGGGGCGCCCTCCGACGACGGGCCGCTGAACCTGGGCCGCACCGCGGGCCCGGTGGCAGACGCCGTCGCGCCCGTCACCGACGCGGTGCGGCCGGTCACCGATGCCGCCCGCCCCCTGACAGATGCCCTCGCGCCGGTCACCGATGCGCCGCGCCCCGTCACCGACGCCGTGGCCCCCGTGACCGAGACCCTCCGGCCCGTCACCGACGCGGTCCGCCCGGTCGCCGAGGCCGTCCGCCCGGTGACCCAGGCGGTCACCCCCGTGACCCAGGCCGTCGCCCCCGTCGTCAGGGCGGTCGCCGGTGCCGGCGGCGCGGCGGTCGTCGGCGTCGCGCCCGCCCTGCGGCAGCCCCCAAGCCCCGGAGGGACCCCGCTGCGCGGCACCTCGTCCGGCGGCCCGCGGGCCGCGGCCCCCGCGCCGCCGGCCGCGAGCGGCGGCAGCGCGGCACAGGCCGAGACGGGCCCCGCGCAGGTCGCGGCGGTGCCGGCGAGCGACGGGCCCGGCGGTCCCCCGGCCGCGCCGACGCGCGAGCGCCCCGCCGGCCGGCCCCGCGCCGAGGCGCCGACCCGGCTGGAGATGCAGGTCGCGTCCGAGCCGGCGGTTCCCTCCTCGGGCGCGACGACGACGGACGTCTCGGCCCGCGCCCCGCGGCGCGACGCGAGCGGGCCGCCGAGCTGGCTGCCGCCCGCGCCGGCGATCGGCGTCATCGCCTCGGTGCTCGTGCTGCTGCTCGCGGGCGCGCTCGCCGCGCTCGTGATGGTGCGGCCGCCTGGCCGGCGCGGCCCGCTACGGCGCCAGTAGCGCCTCCGCCGCCCCGCGGCACGCGTCGATGACCGGCGACGCGATCAGCGCGAGGGCGAGCACGGCGACGCCCGAGGTGACCGTCGCCAGGGCGACCGGGCCCGGGATGCGGAGGATCTTGCGCGGCGCCCCCTCGGGCGGCGGGAGCCAGAGGACCGTGACGACCCGCAGGTAGTAGCCCAGGCTCACCATGCTCCCGACGGCGCCGACGATCGCCAGCCAGGTGAGGTCGGCCTCGACGGCGGAGCCGAAGAGCAGGAACTTGCCGACGAAGCCGGCGAGGGGCGGGAAGCCGGCGAGCGAGAGCATCGCGAGCGTCATGACGGTGCCGATCAGCGGCCGCGCGCGGCCGTAGCCGGTGAGCGAGGCGATGTCGTCGCCCTCCTCGACCTCGCGCTCGCGGATGATGATCACCCCGAAGGCCGCCATCGTCATCGCCGTGTACGCGACCAGGTAGTAGATCACCGCCTCGGCGCCCTGGATCGTCCCGGTCGCGACGCCGATCAGCAGGTAGCCGGCCTGGGCGACGCTCGAGTAGGCCATCAGCCGCTTGAGGTTGGACTGCACCAGCGCGGCCACGTTGCCGATCACGATGCTCGCCACGGCCAGGGTCGCGATCGCCGCCTGCCAGTTCGGCTGCAGGTCGGGGAGGGCCCCGGCGAAGATGCGCAGGAAGGCGGCGAAGGCGGCGGCCTTGGTCGCCGTCGACATGAAGGCCGTGACCGTCGTGGGCGCGCCCTCGTAGACGTCCGGCGTCCACATGTGGAACGGCGCGGCCGACGCCTTGAAGGCGAGGCCGGCGGCGATCAGCGCCATCGCCGCGACGACCAGAGGCTCGTCGTCGAACGACTGCCCCGCGAGCGCGTCGCCGATCGTCGAGAGGTTCGTCGAGCCGACCGCGCCGAACAGCAGCGTGAGCCCGTAGAGCAGGATCGACGCGCCGACCGCGCCGATGATCAGGTACTTCAGGCCGCTCTCGAGCGACCGCTCGCGCCAGACCTCGAGCGCGCAGAGCACGTAGAGGGCGACGGAGAGGATCTCGACGCCGAGGAAGATCGAGATCAGGTCCCCCGCCGAGGCGACGAGCATCATGCCGGTGGTCGAGACGAGCACCAGCGAGATGAACTCGCCGCGGCGGTCGACCGCGGCCGTCTCGCGCCAGCCGAGCATGATCGTGAGCAGCGCGGCGGCCAGGAAGATGCCGCTGAGCATGAGGCTGAAGCGGTCGGCGCGCAGGCCGCCGTTGAAGGCCTCCTGGCGGTCGCCCCAGAGGACGGCGATCATGACGAAGGCGGCGACGATGCCGCCGATGCCGAGGGCGGTGGG
>DATLLV010000012.1:0-6712 GCA_035537655.1 Miltoncostaeaceae bacterium | reverse complement strand
GATCGAGAAGGCCCACCCGGACGTGTTCAACGTCCTCCTCCAGCTGCTGGACGACGGCCGCCTGACCGACGGCCAGGGCCGGATCGTCGACTTCACGAACACCGTCGTGATCATGACCAGCAACATCGGCAGCCAGTTCCTGGCCGACGGCATCGACGAGGAGATCGCCGACGAGCGGGTGCTGGGCGCCCTGCGCGACCACTTCCGCCCCGAGTTCCTAAACCGCGTCGACGAGATCGTCGTCTTCGGCCGGCTCGGGCGCGAGCAGCTCGCCGAGATCGTCGAGCTGCAGGTGGCGCGCCTCCGCGAGCGCCTGGCGCAGCGGGGCGTGGAGCTGGAGCTGACCGAGGCGGCGGCCGAGCTGCTGGCCCGCGAGGGCTACGACCCGGCGTACGGCGCCCGCCCGCTGAAGCGGCTGGTGCAGCGCCGCATCGAGAACCCGCTGGCGCAGCGCATCCTGGCCGGCGAGGTCCGCGACGGCGACCGCGTCGTGGCCGACGCCGACGGCGAGGAGCTGACCTTCGCCGTCGCTGAGCCGGCCGTCCGCTGATCCGGTGACGCCCGGCCCACGGGCCGGGCGCTACCGTGCCGTCATGGCGACCGGCACCCCCAACGGCCGCGCGGCGGTGATCGCCACCGCCTCCGCGCTCGGCGCGGTGCTGCTGGCCGGGCTGGCGAGCGTCGTCGTGCAGCTCGACAGCGTCATCGCCTACGTCGTCTTCGCGCTGCTGCTCGTGGTCGTCGTGGCCCTGTTGGCCAGCGCCGGCTACTGGATCCGGCGGGCCCGGGTCACGGCGCGTTGAGCCTCAGTCGCGGGTCGCGACGAGGGCCAGGCCGCTGAGGATGCCGCCCACTGCGCCGGCGGCGGCCAGGTAGACGCCGATCTCGCGCGACAGGAACTCGGAGGGCTCCGGCAGCACCAGCAGCCGGTAGCCCACCAGGATGGCGGCGATGACCGAGGCGCCGATCACGACCCAGGCCACGGCGTCGCCGAACGAGGGGTCCAGGCGCAGGCCGCCGCTGGCCTCCAGGGCCGCGGCCGCCGAGGCGACGGCCACGATGGCGCCCATGAAGACCGAGGCCTTGGCCAGGTTGCTGGCCTCCCAGCCCGCAACGCTCTCGGGAGCGAAGGGCGGCCCGAGGTTGGTCGCGTACCAAGGCAGGAACGCCGCCACCACGATCAGGACGCCCGAGAGCATCCCGATGTAGGGGGCGCCGCCCCGCGGCGGGCGCAGGAGCGCCTGGCGGCGGGCGCTCACGACTCGGCCACCGCCACGGCGATCACGACCGGGATCCAGACGACCATGGCGCAGATCCCGCAGACCATGCCGGCGACCGCCAGGCCGCGCCGGCCGGGGTCGCCGCGGCCCTCGGACTCGTCCTGGAACTCCAACGAGGCGAGCGTGATGGCGATCACGGCGCAGATCAGCGTGACGGCCGTGAACCCGGTGACCAGGGCGACGATCCCGAGGACGAGCACCGCGACGGGCCGGCGCCCGGTCCTCGCCGGCGGGGCGAGGGCCGCTGCGGGGATCCGCTCCATCGGCCGAAGCCTACGCGCGGCCGCCCCCTGCTAGCGTGGCCCTCCGGTGCGGCGCCCCAACTTCTTCATCCTGGGTGCTCCCAAATGCGGGACCACCGCCCTGAGCGAGTACCTCCGGCGGCACCCGCGGGCGTTCGTCTCGCAGCCGAAGGAGCCCCACTACTTCTGCGGGGACTTCGACTACTACTACGCCCCCGGCAGGCGCAGCGAGCAGCACTACCTGCGCCTCTTCGACGCCGCCACGCCCGACCACCTGGCCGTGGGCGAGGCCTCGGTCTGGTACCTCTACTCGTCCGACGCGGCGGCCAACATCGCCGCCTTCGACCCGGAGGCGCGCGCGGTGGTGATGCTGCGCAACCCCGTGGACCTGGTGCCGTCGCTCCACTCCCAGCTGCTCTACATGCTCGACGAGGACGAGCCCGACGTGACGCGCGCGTGGGAGCTGCAGGAGGCGCGCCTGCGCGGCGAGCGCCTGCCGCCGCGCGTGCGGGTGCCCGAGTTCCTGCAGTACGGCGAGGCGGCCAAGCTCGGCGCCCAGCTGGCGCGGGTCTACGAGTCGCTGCCCCGCGAGCAGGTGCTGACGCTGGTGTTCGACGACCTCCGCGCCGACACCGGCGCCGTCTACCGGCGCACGCTCGAGTTCCTGGGGCTCCCGGACGACGGCCGCGCCGAGTTCCCGCGCGTGAACGAGAACAAGGTCCACCGCGCCGGGGCGGTGGCGCGTCTCACCCAGCGGCCGCCCGCGGCGCTGGTGGGGGTCGCCCGGGGCGTGAAGCGGGTGACCGGCGTCGAGCGGCTGGGGGTGCTCGACCGCGTCCGCCGCGGCAATCGCCAGGTCACGGGCCGGCGCGAGCTCGACCCCGGGCTGGCCGAGGAGCTGCGCGCCTACTTCGCCGACGACGTGGGCGAGCTGAGCGAGCTGATCGGGCGCGATCTGGACGGCTGGGTCGCCCCACAGGGTGGTACGCTCGGCGCCTCCCCCTGACCGCCGACAAGGACCGGATCAGTGCCCACCTACATCCTCCTCAGCACGCTCAGCCCGCACGGCGTCGGGACCCTCAAGGCCAACCCGCAGCGGCTGCTCGAGGTGAACGCCGAGGTGGAGCAGATGGGGGCGAAGGTCATCCAGCAGTGGGCCGTGCTCGGCCCCTACGACTTCGTGAACATCGTCGAGGCACCGGACGAGAAGGTGATCGCGCGCGTCTCGGTCGAGCTCGCCGCCCGCGGCACGGCCCACTTCCAGACGCTCACGGCCATCCCGGTCGACGAGTTCCTCTCGCTGCTGAAGTGACCCCCTCGCGCCGCCGCCGGCGCTGGATCGTCGCGGGCGGCATCGTCGGGGGCCTGGCGCTCTCGCCCCAGGCCCGCCGCGCCGGGATGGAGCTGCGCGCGCGGGCGACCCGCCTCGCCCGCCTGTCGGGCGACCCGGTCGCGCCCTTCGCCGAGGCGCCCTGCTACGAGTACGACCGCGCCGAGGCCCGCGCGGGCGGCGACGCGCGCACGGAGGCGGGCCGATAGCCACGCCCTGGCGCTGGGAGATCCTGGTCCCCGCGCACCGGATCGTCCTCGCGTTGGCCGGGGGCGAGGTGGTGGAGCTGCGCGGCTCCAGCAGCTTCGGCAGCTTCCGCTCGTACCGCGGCCTCCCGGACGCCGTCCACGGGATGATCGCCTGGCCCAACACGGTCCTGCTGACCGGGCCCGAGACGGTCGTCGTGGACCCCGGCTACCAGACCCAGGGCGACATGCTGGCCGGCGCGCTGGCCGCGCGCGGCCTCTCGCCCGACGACGTGCGCACCGTGCTCGCGACCCACCTCCACTCGGACCACGTCTCGGCCCTGCCTCAGCTCGGCGAGGTGGAGCTGGTGGTCCACGAGGCCGAGCTGGCCACGCCCCACGCGGCCGCCGGGCGGGGCTGGCGCGACCGGGCGGCCGTGCGTCCCCTGACGGGCGCGTCGGGCGAGGCGCTGCCCGGCGTGCGCTGGATCCACACGCCCGGGCACACCGACGGCCACGTCGCCTACCTGGTCGAAACGGAGGCAGGCCCGGTGGCGATCGTGGGCGACACCCCCGGCCCGGACCCGTCCTGGTTCGCCGAGGGCCGGCTGCCCGACGACCACCCCCGCCGCGCCGAGCACCTGGCCGCCTTCCGGGCCATCCGGGAGTCCGGAGCGACGCTGATGATCCCGGGCCACAACCCGCCTCAGGCGGTCGCCGCGGGCTGAGCCGGGCAGGGGAGGCCGCCGCGGGCGTCGAATGGGGCAGCGGTTCGACGACGGCACCCGAGGAGACCTGCCATGCGATCGATCACCCGCGAGCAGAGGATGCTCGCCGCCGCGGCCGCGAACGTCCTCTTCATCATCACGCTGTTCTTCCCCTGGTACGGGGTCGGCGACTTCGACTTCAGCGGCGACGACGTGATCCCCGCGTGGTGGCTGATGCTGATCTTCGCTGCCGTCGCGGCGCTGATCCTGGCCGCGGACGCGTACAACTTCGAGTTGCCCGCGGCGATCAGCCCGGCCGCCACGGCGGGCTACCTGACCAGCGTCACGTTCATCGTCACGTTCATGGTGTTCGTGGACGGCGGCGGCGGCAGCCGCAAGTTCGGGGTGTGGCTCGCGCTGATCTTCTCGCTCGTGGCGACCATTCTCGCGGTGGTGCACGCCCGCGAGGAGGCGCGTTAGACTGCCGCCTTCCTCCAGGGAAGGAGCCCGGCAGTGGCAATCGTCGACGACGTCCGCGGCTACGCCGCGCGTGCGGGTGATGCGGTCAAGCACGGTGCGGGGGTGGCCCGCGGGAAGGCGCAGGACTTCGGCCTGAAGCGTCGGCAGAACGCCCTCGCGGCGGATCTTGGCCACATCGTCTTCCGCCAGCGGGAGGGCGAGTCGGGCCTCGATGCCGAGATCGACCGGCTGGTTTCCGAGATGCGCGGCGTCCGGGCCGAGCGAGAGGCGCTCCACGACGCCGACTGAGCCCGCCCCGGCGCCGGTCGGCCGTCGCCGCCTGGGCGACGGTCTGGAGGTCTCCGCCCTCGGACTCGGCTGCATGGGCATGTCCGACGCCTACGGCTCGCCCGACGAGCCCGAGGCGCTCCGGACGCTCGACCGCGCCCTCGAGCTGGGCGTCACCTTCTGGGACACGGCCGACGTCTACGGCCTGGGCGCGAACGAGGAGCTGGTGGGCCGCGCCCTGGCCGGCCGCCGCGACCGCGTCGAGCTCGCGACCAAGTTCGGCTTCGTCCGCGGGCCCGACGGCGCGTACGACGGCGTCGACGGCCGCCCGGAGCACGCCCGCTCGGCCTGCGAGGCCTCGCTGGCGCGGCTGGGCGTCGACCACATCGACCTCTACTACCTCCACCGCGTCGACCCGCGGGTGCCGATCGAGGAGACCGTCGGCGCGATGGCGGGGCTGGTCGCCGAGGGCAAGGTCCGCCACCTCGGGCTGAGCGAGGTCGCGGCCACCACGATCCGCCGCGCGGCGGCGGTCCACCCGATCGCCGCGCTGCAGAGCGAGTATTCGCTCTGGAACCGGGGGCCCGAGGCGACGGTCATGCCGGCGCTGCGCGAGCTCGGCATCGGCCTCGTCCCCTTCAGCCCGCTCGGGCGCGGCCTGCTGGCGGGCGGCATGCCGCCCGCGGGCGAGCTGGACCAGGACGACCTGCGCCGCATCCTGCCGCGCTTCCAGGGCGAGAACCTGGACCGCAACCTCGAGCTGGCCGAGCGCGTCCGCGCCATGGCCGCCGAGCGCGGCGCGGCCCCGGCCCAGCTCGCCCTGGCCTGGGTCATGGCCCAGGGCGAGCACGTGGTGCCGATCCCGGGGACGAAGCGCGTCCGCTACCTCGAGCAGAACGCCGCCGCCGCGGCGCTCGAGCTGACCGAGGCCGAGCTGGCCGCGCTCGACGCCGCCTTCCCGCCCGGGGCGGCGGTCGGCGACCGCTACCCCGAGGTCCTCGAGCGGCTGATCGACAAGGGTTGAGCCGGGGGCTCAGCCCTTCTTCAGGTAGCGGAAGTGGGCGGCGGCGGGAGAGGCCACCAGGCGGTCGCGCTCGTAGCGTTGCTGCCAGCCGGCCGGCAGGTCGAGCAGCCGCTCGCCGTCTCCCAGCAGCACCGGGACGACGTGCACCTCGAGCAGGTCGACCAAGCCGGCCGCCAGGTACTGGCCGATCGCGTCGGCGCCGCCGGCCAGGTTGATGTCGCGGTCGCCGGCGACATCGACCGCCCGCTCGAGGGCGCGCTCGATGCCGTCCGTGACGAAGTGGAAGGTCGTGCCGCCCTCCATCACGAGCGGCTCGCGGCGATGGTGGGTCAGGACGAAGACGGGCGTGTGGTACGGCGGGTCCGGCCCCCACCAGCCGGTCCACGGGTCCCGCTCGTCCCAGGGCCCGGGGCCGCCGCCGAACATGTTGCGCCCCATGATCGTGGCGCCCAGGTCGGCGAAGGTCTCGGCCAGGACGTCGTCGTCGAGGCCGGTCTCGCCGCCGTCGCGCCCCTGCACGCGCTGGAAGGTCCGCAGCGGGAAGACCCACTCGTGCAGCGCCTCGCCGCCCACCCCGAGCGGGTCGTCGACGCTCTGGTCCGGCCCGGCGACGTAGCCGTCGAGCGACATCGTGATCCCCACGCGCAGTCGCGCCATGCTGCCTCCCCTCACTCGGTGTCCGACCTTTCCGACCCGCGCGCGCGGCGGAACTCATCGCGCGCGGCAAAAGTCACGGTCGGCGCTTGGGCGCCTGAAGGGTGACGGAGCGCTGCAGGCCGGTGGTACCGAAGCGGGTGTGCGCCGACACCGTGACGTTCGCGACGCCCGAGACGAGGGTGCGCCCGCGCATGCGGTTCCACCCGATCGTGCGCTTGCCCTGCGGCAGGCGACGGTTGGAGGCCAGCGTCGCGATCGTGCTGCCGGACGCCGAGAGCACCGTGACCGTCACGCGCGCCGGGCGCAGCAGGCGGAAGCCCACCGCCAGGCGGCCGCGGGCCCGCTTGCCGGCCCCGGTCGTGGACGAGCGTGCGGTGAGCGCGGAGAGCGTGCGGTCGACGATCACGCGCCGCCGCTGCTCGGTCTCGCCGGTGCCGTTCGTGGGCGTCTGGCGCGCGACGGCCACGTACACGCCGTCCGAGAGCCCGAGGCGCTTCGGGTCGAGGTTGACCTTGGCCGCGCCGGGCCCGAGCGGGGCCT
>DATLLV010000011.1:0-2499 GCA_035537655.1 Miltoncostaeaceae bacterium | reverse complement strand
CGCTCGGCGACCCGAGCGTGCCCGACATCGCCCGGCGGCTGGCGACGACCCGCTCGGCCGCCGCGCTCGAGCTCTGGCGGGGGCGACTGGAGGGCGCCGTGGCGGCGGTCGGCACCGCGCCGACGGCACTCTTCCGTCTGCTGGAGCTGGTCGACGAGGGCGCCGGGCAACCGGCGGCGGTCGTCGGCGTCCCCGTCGGCTTCGTCGGCGCGGCCGAGTCGAAGGAGGCGCTCGCCGTCCACCCCGCCGGGATCCCCTACCTGATCGTGCGAGGGCGGCGCGGCGGCAGCGCCATCGCCGTCGCCGCGGTGAACGCCCTGGCGAGCGACGCCGAGTGAGCGCGCCGGCCGGGACGGGCACGCTTTACGGGGTCGGCGTCGGGCCCGGCGATCCCGAGCTGGTGACCGTGAAGGCGCGCCGCATCATCGAGTCAGCCGCCGTGATCGCCTACCCCGAGGCCCGCCGGGGGAGCAGCATCGCGCGTCGCACCGCCGCGCCGTACCTGCGCCCGGGCCAGGAGGAGCTGCCCCTGGTCTATCCGGTGACCACGCAGCCCACGGACCATCCGGAGGGCTACGAGGGCGCGCTCGCGGAGTTCTACGACGCGGCCTGCGAGCGCCTCGCGGCGCTGCTGGAGGACGGGCGCGACGTGGCCGTGCTCTGCGCGGGCGACCCGTTCCTCTACGGCTCGTACGCGCACGTGCACGAGCGGCTCTCCGGCCGCTACCCCACGATCGTGGTGCCGGGCGTCACCTCGGTGAGCGCAGCCGCCGCGGCGGCCGGCCGGCCCCTGGTGCGCGGGGACGAGGTCCTCACGATCGCCCCGGGCACCCTGGCACCCGAGGCGCTGGCGGCGCGCCTGGCCACCGCCGACGCGGCCGCGATCCTCAAGCTCGGGCGCACGTTCGGGGACGTGCGCCGCGCCGTGGCCGAGGCCGGCCTGGGGCCCCGTGCGCTCTACGTGGAGCGCGCGAGCGGCGACGAGCAGCGCATCCGGGCGCTGGACGACGTCGATCCCGGCGCGGTGCCGTACTTCTCCCTGGTCCTCGTGCCGTCGGCCGATCCCGGCGAGCGGCGCGCGGGGGCGGGCTCGGTCAGCGTGGTCGGCCTCGGTCCGGCGGGCCCGCGCTGGCTCACGCCCGAGGCGCACGCCGAGCTCGCCGCGGCGGACGAGCTGGTCGGCTACGGCCCGTACCTCGCGCGGGTGCCGTCGCGCCCGGGGCAGCGCCGCCACGCGAGCGACAACCGCGAGGAGGCCGCCCGGGCCCGGCACGCCCTGAGCCTCGCCGGGGCCGGGGCGCGCGTCGCCGTCGTCTCCTCGGGCGACCCCGGCATCTTCGCCATGGCCACCGCGCTGATCGAGGCGCTCGAGGAGTCGCCCGCGGCGCTCGGAGCCGTGCCGCTGCGCGTCGTGCCCGGGCTCTCGGCCATGCAGGCCGCGGCGGCGCGCGCCGGAGCGCCCCTGGGGCACGACTTCTGCGTGATCTCGCTCTCGGATCGGCTCAAGCCCTGGGACCTGATCGCGCGCCGGCTCGACGCCGCGGCCGGCGCCGACCTCGCCCTCGCCCTCTACAACCCGGGCTCGCGCGCGCGCCGCCGCCAGGTGGGCGACGCACGGACGATCCTCCTGCGCCACCGCGCCCCCGAGACGCCCGTCGTGATCGCCCGCGACGTCGGCGGCCCCGAGGAGGCGGTCACGATCACGGGCCTCGCCGACCTCGACCCCGCCGCCGTCGACATGCGCACCGTGCTGCTGGTCGGCTCCTCGACGACGCGCCTCGTCAGCCGCCCCGGCCGGGAGCCGATGGTCTATACGCCCCGTCGCCACCCGGGCTGAGCGCGCCGCGGGCGCCGAGCCACGCGACGGCCTCCGCGATGGTCGCCACGGCCGGCACCTCCGGGCGCCCGGGGCGCCGGACCATCACCACCGGGGCGCCCCGCTCCCGCGCCGCGGCGAGCTTGGCGGCCACCTGCCCGCCGCCGGAGTCCTTGCTCACCAGAAGGTCGATGCCGTGCGCGTCGAACAGGCTCAGCTCGCCGGCCAGCGTGTAGGGGCCTCGGTCGAGGATGAGCAGGTGCCGCGGGGGGAGTGCGCACTCCGGCGGATCCACGCACCGCACGAGGAACCAGAGCTCGCCGAGCCCGGCGAAGGCCGCCAGCCCCTGCCGCCCGGTGGTGAGGAAGGCGCGGCGCCCCAACCCCGGGAGCGCCTCGGCGGCCTCCGCGAGCGAGTCGACCCAGACCCAGCGATCGCCGGGGCCCGGCGTCCAGCCGGGCCGCGTCAGGGCGACGAGCGGCACGCCGGCGTCGGCGGCGGCCCGGGCGGCGGAGCGGGAGATGCGCTCGGCGAACGGGTGAGTGGCGTCGACCACGGCCGCCACGCCCTCGTGACGGAGCCACTCCGCCAGCGCCTCCGGCCCGCCGAAGCCGCCGATGCGCACGCGCCCGGCCGGCAGCCGCGGGCGGCTGACGCGGCCGGCGAGGGAGGAGACGACGTCG
>DATLLV010000010.1:0-2895 GCA_035537655.1 Miltoncostaeaceae bacterium | reverse complement strand
CGTACTGCGGGCAGTTGGCCATGTCGGCCGGGCCCTGGCAGCCGCGGTCGTTCACGTGCGAGTCGAGCACCGCCGGCGTCGCGTCGGTGATCTCGGCGGTCGACACGTTGCCGGTGGCGAAGCCGGCCTTCTGGGCCTTCTCCAGGATGGTCGGGAGGGTCTCGTCGTCGATCGTGGTCGAGATCCGCCCGTTCGAGGTCTTGTGGCCGGTCGCCCATGCGGTGCCCGTGGCGGCCGAGTCGGGGACGTAGTTGGGCTTGCCGTACAGCGGCCCGCCCGCGTCCTCGATCAGGGAGTACGTGGTGGCCTCGCCGGTCAGCGGCAGGCCGTCGATCCCCGGGAACCGCCCGGCCGCGCCGAGGTGGTAGTAGCGCGCCGAGGTGATCTCGGAGTCGCCCATCCCGTCGCCGAGCAGGAAGATCACGTTCTTGGCCTTCCCTCCCTGGATGGCCTCGCGCACGTCCTGGGTCCGATCGCCGCTGCCGCCGAAGCCAGCGAACGCGACCCCCGCGCCGAGCGCAGCGACCGCGGCGATCGCGGTGCCGCCGAGCAGTGCCCGGCGGCGGTTGATGGCCCTCTGCATCACTCTCCTCGTGTCGGGGTGCGGCGCAGAGGCAATCAGCGGGTCGGCGCCCCCATGTTGCTCGTGCGTGAAGCCACTGTGGACCCGGTTGTCACACGCCCGAGGAACCCCGTGACGGCCCGTCTGACGGTCACCGGGTCGTCGGCGAACGGCCAGTGCCCGCTCTCCTCGAGCACCACGACCTCGGCGCCCGGGAACGCCCCGCGCTGGCGCTCCGCGTGGGCCACCGGCAGGTACGGGTCGGCGCGCCCCCACAGCACCAGCGCGGGCCGGTCGAGCGGGCGCAGGGCGGCGGCCAGGCGCTCCCCGGCGGCCCCGACGTCTGGCACCGAGCGGTAGAGGTCGAGCACGGCCCGGCGGGTGCCGCGGTCGAAGTCGTCGTACATCCGGTCGGCCAGCGCCCGGGGCAGGCCGCGGGGGTTGCCGCGACGCAGCAGCGCCCGGAAGCCGGCCCGGGTCGTCGTGGTCATGAACAGCTCGCCCGCGCCGGGCGTGCGCCAGAGGCGCGCGAGGGCGTGCCAGCGGTAGCCGGGCAGCGCGCCGGTGCCGATCAGCACGGCGCTGGCGAAGCGCTCGGGGTCCGCGGCGGCCCAGCTCAGGCCCCAGGGGCCGCCGAAGTCGTGGGCCACCAGGTGGGCCCGCTCGACGCCCAGCGCGTCGAGCGCGCGGCCCACGAACCGGGCGTGGTCCGGCACGGTCTGGGTGAAGCCGTCGGCGGCCGAGCGGCCGAACCCGGGGGCGTCCCAGGCCACCGCCCGCATCCGCGTGCCGACGGCCGCCATCAGGGCCTCCCAGTCGGCGCCGGAGCCGGGGTTGCCGTGGAGGAACACCACGGCCTCGCGGTCGCCGGCCGGGCCCGCCTCGCGCAGGGGCGTGCGAACGCCGTCGAGCCGCAGCTCGCTCCGGCGGACCCCCTCGACCCGGTCGCTCCAGGCGGTGGCCCGCGGTCCGCGGGCGACGCGGCGGGCGATCGCCGGGCGCATCAGGCGCGGCGGGCGCTCGAGCATGCCGATCACGGCCATGAACGCGCCGGCCACGACCGGGTCGCGCTCGGCGGTGGCCTGCAGGCGCCGGACGTAGGCGTTGACCGCGCGCACCCGGCGCGTTCGCCGGCCGACGACCTGGGGCAGGGCGAGGTCGGCGCCCGTCGAGAGCTCCCAGGCGTCGTCGATCGGCGCCGCCGCGGCGGCGAAGAAGCGCCTCGCGAGCCGATCGGCCCCTCCGGCGAGGCTCTCGCGCAGGGCGAGCGCCTCGGCGGCGGCCACCGTCATCCCCTGGCCGTAGGTGGGGGTGAACGAGCAGACCGCGTCGCCGCACACCAGCAGGCCCTCGGGGAAGTCGCGCAGCCGCTCGTAGCGGCGGCGGCGGCTGGCGGGGAAGCGGAGGGTGGCGACGTCGTCGAGGTACTCCGCCCCCCCCAGCGCCTCGGCCACCTCGGGCGGCGCGACGGTCGCGGCGAATGCCGCGTGCCCGTCGGGGTCGGCCGGTGGGCGGTTCGCCGGGCCGTAGCCGCCGAGCGAGAGGATCCAGCGGCCGTTCTCCTGGGAGAACAGGAACATCGTGCGCGGGCGCTGCGGCGTCGCCCCGATCAGCACCATCCCGTCGCCGCCCAGGGCGCCGGCGGGCAGCCGCAGGTGGCGGCTGGCGTAGGTGACGTCGACGTCCAGCCGCTCCTCGGGCGGCCGCGGGGCGCCGATGGCCTCCAGCCAGGCCGGCACGCGCGCGTCGCGGCCGGTCGCCGCGATGACAAGGTCGGCGGCCAGCGTCTCCTCAGCGCTGCCGTCGTGCCGGCGCAGGACGCGCACGCCGGTCACCCGCCCCCCGCCCGGGGCGGTTGTGAGGCCGAGCGCGTCGCAGCCGTCGACGACCTCGACGGCGGGCAGGGCGCGAACGCGGCGGCGCACGTGGCCCTCGATGAAGGGCCGGCTCGCGAAGAGCGAGGGCCCGCCGAGCACCCCGCGGGCGAGCTCGTGTCCTCCGACCACGAAGCGCATCTGCTCAAGGGCCTCGACCCGCGCCGCGCCCGCGGCGAAGAGCTCGTCGACCAGGCCGGGCAGCAGCTCCTCCATGCAGATCTGGCCCCTGGGCAGCAGCGCGTGGGCGTGCCGGCCCTGCGGCACCGCCCGCCGCCCGTCGACCCCGTCCGGCAGCGCGTCACGGTGATCGACCGCGACGCGCTCGTACGCCTCGGCGAGGGCGCAGGCCGCGAGCATCCCGGCCACGCTGCCGCCGATCACCACCGCGCGCTCACCGATCCGTTCCATCGCCCCACCTCCTGTCGCTGTGGGGCGCAGGCTCGGCGCGCGGGCTGA
>DATLLV010000009.1:0-11848 GCA_035537655.1 Miltoncostaeaceae bacterium | reverse complement strand
CCAGCGTCTTGTACGAGATGAGGCCGATCGCCGGCTCGATGCCGGTCGTCTGGGCGTCCATCATGAAGCTGATCGTCCCGGTCGGCGCGATCACGCTCACCTGCGCGTTGCGGTAGCCGGGCGCGCCGATGCGGCCCTCGGCCTGGCCGAGCGCCACCGCGTCGTCGAGCGCCGCGGACGCCGCCGCGCGGACGTCGCCGTACGAGGCGCCCGGTGCGTGCGCCGGCAGGTCGAGCGCCGCCTCGCGGTGCATCCGCACCACCCGGTCCTGCGCCTCCTTGTCGGCCGCGTAGCCGTCGTAGGCGCCCACCCGGGCGGCCATCCGCGCCGACTGCGCGTAGGCCTCGCCCTGCATCAGCGCGGTCACGGCGCCGGCCCACGCGCGACCCTCGTCCGAGTCGTACGCCAGCCCCTGGCACATCAGCAGCGAGCCGAGGTTGGTGTAGCCCAGGCCGAGCTGGCGGAACGCGCGGGCGTTCTCGCCGATCCGCTTCGTCGGGTAGCTCGCCGGCGTGACCACGATCTCCTGCGCCGTGAGGACCACGCGGACCGTGTGGCGGAAGTCGTCGACCCGGAACACGCCGTCGTCGCCCAGGAACTCCATCAGGTTGATGGAGGCCAGGTTGCAGGCCGAGTCGTCGATGTGCATGTACTCCGAGCAGGGGTTCGACCCGGAGATGCGGCCCGCGTTCGGGCTCGTGTGCCAGCGCTGGATGGTGTCCTCGTACTGGACGCCGGGGTCGCCGCACGCCCACGCCGCATCGGAGATCTCCCGCAGCAGGTCCGCCGCCGGGAACTCGTCGCGCACCTCGCCGCCCGCGACGGTCCGCGTCTGCCACGGCTCGCCCGCGTCGGCCCTCCGGAAGAACTCGTCCGTGAGCCGCACCGAGTTGTTGGCGTTCTGGAACTGGATGGAGCGCCAGGCGTCGCCGTTCAGGCCGAGGTCGTAGCCCATGTCCCCGAGCGCGTAGGCCTTCGCCTCCTCGTGGGCCTTGCAGCGGACGAACTCGAGGATGTCCGGGTGGTCCCCGTCCAGGATCACCATCTTCGCGGCGCGGCGGGTGCCGCCGCCGGACTTGATCGAGCCGGCGCCCGAGTCGGCCCAGCGCATGAAGCTGACCGGCCCGGAGGCCTGGCCCCCGTTCGACAGCGACTCGCCGTCGCCGCGCAGGCGCGACAGGTTGACCCCGGCGCCCGAGCCGCCCCGGAAGATCTCCGACTCCGACGCGATCCAGCGCTGGATCGACGGCATCGTGTCGTTCACCGAGAGGATGAAGCAGGCCGAGGCCTGGTTGACCGGCGGCTCGCCCGGCCCCACCGGCGGCTCGTCGGTGTCGAGGATGCGGTCCGGGTCGGACTCGCGGGTCGCGACGTCGACGCCGCAGTTGAACCAGACCGGCGAGTTGAAGGCGGCCTTCTGCGTGACCAGGATGTGCCGTAGCTCCTGGGCGAAGGTCTCGGCCTCCTCGTCGTCGGCGAAGTGGCCGCCCGCCAGGCCGTGGTGGCGGACCGTCTCGACGACCCGGTCGATGACCTGGCGCAGGCTGCGCTCGCGGCGCGGGTCGTCCATGCCGTAGCGGAAGTACTTCGAGGCGACGATGCGCACCGCCGTGTCGGACCAGTCGAGCGGGAACTCGCAGTCGTCCTGCCGGAACACCTCGCGCTCGGGCCGGTCGTCGCGCGCGGGCTCCACGATGACGGCCTCGCGCGGACCCCACGCCACCTCGTCATAGGGGTGGACCCCCGGACGGGTGAACCGGCGCGGGATCGCCAGCGCGCGGTCGGTCATCGTGGGTGGCGCGTCAGTCGCCATCTCATCGCTCCTTGGTGGTCGTCGTCGAACTCGCGGCGGCACCTTCGCGACCACCTGGCAGTGCGGTCAGGGTAGCGCGGGCGGGCGGGCCCGAGCCGTCGTCGAGCGTCTGGAAGAGCTCCTCGTCGAGCGGGTGCTGACCCCGTGGGAGCGGGGGCTCGCGCTCCAGCCGGGCGAGCTCGTCCTCGAACTCGTCCACGTCGGCGAACGCGCGGTAGACCGACGCGAAGCGCACGTAGGCCACGGGGTCGATCTCCTTCAGGCGGCGCAGCGCGAGCTCGCCGATCTGCGAGCTCCGGACCTCCTGGCGCAGCCGGTTCCGCAGCTCGCCCTCGATGTCGCGCACCGCCACCTCCAGCGCCGCCGTCGGCACCTGCCGCTTGTGGCACGCACGCTGGAGCCCCTCGAGCAGCTTCGCCCGGTCGAACGGCTGGCGCTCCCCGGAGCTCTTGACCACCACGAGCGGCATCTCCTCGCCGCGCTCGTAGGTCGTGAAGCGGCGCTCGCAGCGCAGGCACTCGCGCCGCCGCCGGATGGCGTCCTTGGTGTCGGCCACGCGCGACTCGACCACTCGGTGGTCGGGGTTGTCGCAGAACGGGCAGAGCATCGGCTGAACGCTATCCCTGGTGTCGGGGCACTGGAGTCCACACCATATTCAGCGTGGTGGAGCGGCATCCTCCCACATGTGGCAGACGATGCAAGCCCCCTGCGCCCACGTTTCGGCCGCACCGCGCGGAGGCGCGGTTCCGGCGGTCCACGTCCGCCCGGGGGCTAGTTCAGGAAGCCCGCGTGGGAGAGCGGCCAGTACGTGATCTCGGCCTGCCCGATGACGTTGTCCTCGGGCAGGAACGGATCCGGCAGCCACTGGTGCGAGTCGCAGGAGCTGGCCCGGTTGTCGCCCAGCACGAGCAGCTTGCCCTGCGGCACCACCGGCCATGTCTTGCCCTGGCCGCCGTAGTTGTCGAGGACCGGACCGTCGATCGCGTACGGCTTGCCGTTGATGATCGTGGTGCCGTCCTCTGGGCTCACCTGGACCTGGTCGCCGGGCAGCCCGATCACGCGCTTCACGAACGGGATGTCGCCGCCGCCGCCCTCGCCGCACTCCCGGGTGGCGGAGGGGGGCGGGTCGAAGACGATGATGTCGCCGCGCTCGATGTCGCGGAAGTGGTAGACGAGCCGGTTGGCGATGATGCGGTCGCCCGGCTCGATCGTGGGCGCCATCGAGGGCGTCGGGATCTCGTACGGCTTGGCGACCGAGGCCTGGATCACGAACGCGAGGGCGACGGCCACCGCGACCGGCAGCAGGACGTCCTTGACGAACCGTCTCAACGGCCTCCGTCCCGCCGGGAGCGCTCGGCCCAGACGCCGGCGCCCACCCCGACCACCGCGACGGCGCCGGCCACCCCGAGCCAGAGCCCCGGCGACGGGCCCGAGTCGTCGTCCACCGGCCGGACGCCGGCGGCCGCGCCGTCGCCGCAGGGCACGCCGGGGCGCGCGACGTTGGTGATCCGGGCGCGCGTGATCAGGTCGACCGTGGGCCCGTAGAGCTGGTCGTGGCCCCGGGCGAGGTCGAGCGCCTCGTTCAGCTCCCGGCGGCTGTAGCAGCCGTCGATGCGGCCGTTATCCTTCGCGTCGGCCAGAACGTCCCGCCCGTCGGCGAGCGCGGTGGCCGCCTGGCCGAGGAGCGCCAACGCGAGCATGAGGACGAGCGAAGCGGGGCGTCGGAGCAGGACATCCACCCGGTGAAGGAGGCGGGGGTCGACCGCCCCCTGGGCGCCGCGGATCGTAGCGGCGCCCCTGGGGGCGGACAAGCGCGCACGGCGGCCGCCCGGACCCCCCAGATCATCGGCGTCGCGGCCCTCGCGGGGTGGGCGGCGCTGGCCGCGGCGGGGGGCGGGATCGACCCCGGCGACGGGCTCGGCGGGGACGGCCCCACGGGCGCCTTTCTCGCCCTGGCGATCGGCGCCCCGCTCGCGGCGGTCGCGGTCGTACTCGCCTGGGACCGGGCCGCGCTGCGCTCCGGCCCGGCGCGCCTCGCGCTGGCCGCCATGGCGGGCATCGCGCTCTGGTCCGGCCTTTCCATCGCGTGGGCCGCGGGCCCGGACCTCGCCTGGATCGACGCCAACCGCGAGGCCGTCGCCCTCTGCGCCCTCGTCCTGGGGGTGTCGCTGGGCGCGTTGGTGCCGCGGGCGCCGCTGGCCTTCGGGCTGGGCCTCTCCGTCGCCGCGCTCGTGCCCGTCGTCTGGGCGCTGGGCACGAAGGTCGTCCCCGGCCTGCTGGGCGCCGACCGCGACCTCGGCCGCCTCGCCGCGCCGGTCGGGTACTGGAACGCCCTGGCCCTGATCGCGGCCTTCGCCCTGCCGGGGCTGCTGTGGCTGGCGGGCGACCGCCGGCCCTGGGCGCTGCCGCTCGCGGCGGCGGGCATCGCCCTCTACGGCGCCGCGCTGGTGCTGACCTACTCGCGCGGCGGTGTGCTGGCGGCGGCCATGGCGGTCGGCGTGACGCTGGCCCTCGCGCCGGGGCGCGGCCGGGCCGTCGCCGCGCTGGTCGCGGGCGCCGCCGGCGCGGCCTGGCCGGCGGCCTACGGTCTGCGCGACACGCTGCTGTCCTCGGACGGGATCCCGGTCGCCCTGCGCGAGGACGCCGGGGCCGGCCTGGGCTGGCGCCTCGCGGTCGGCGTCGCCGTGGCGGCCGCCCTGGCCCCGGCGATCGTCTGGGTGTGGAACCGCCTCGGCCTCGGCGCCGGGTCCCGCCCGCGCTGGGTGGCGCTCGGCGCGCTGATCGTGCTGGTCCTCGCAGTCGCCGGCGCCGCCGCCAGCCCCCAGGGGCGCGACTGGGCCGACAACCGCATCTCCGAGCTGCGCGGCGAGGGCGGCGACGCGGTCGCGAACACGCCCGGGCGGCTGGTGAGCGCGTCGGGCAACCAGCGCAAGGCCTGGTGGGGCGAGGCGTGGCGGGCCTTCGAGGACGCGCCGGCCATCGGGCAGGGCGCCGGCGGCTTCTCGCTCGTCCACCTGCAGGAGCGGCGCAACGGCGACGACGCGCTCGACACCCGCGAGGCCCACGGCGTCGCGGTCGGGTTCCTCTCGGGGACAGGGCTGGTCGGCACCCTGCTGCTCGCGGCCCTGGTGGGCGGCGTGGTCTGGGGGGTGTTGCGCGCCACGCGG
Organism: Miltoncostaeaceae bacterium; assembly: GCA_035537655.1. GTDB lineage: Bacteria > Actinomycetota > Thermoleophilia > Miltoncostaeales > Miltoncostaeaceae > DATAGF01. Next base: position 6,868 of record DATLLV010000009.1, on the reverse strand, counting down.
GTGGGCGCCCCGCCCGAGATCGGCCTGCCGCTCGCCGTGGCCGCGGCGTTCGCGCTGCAGGCGTCGATCGACTGGAGCTGGTCGATCCCCGCGCTCACGGTGCCGGCGCTCGGTGCGGCGGGGATCGTGCTGGCGGCGGCCGCCCCCGGGCCGGCGCCGGGCGCCGCCCGCCGTCCGGGCGGCCTCGCCGCCGGTGCGCTCGCGGCCGTCGCGACCCTCGCCGTGGCGAGCGCCGTCCTGCCGTGGTGGTCGGCGCGCGCGGCGTCCGAAGGCGAGGACGCGCTCGCGCGGGGCGACGCGCGGACGGCGCTCGAGCGCGCCGACGACGCCCGCGCCACCAACCCCCTCGCCCTGGAGCCGCTGTTGCTGCGCGGCGAGGCGTACACCGACCTCGGCCAGCCGGCCCGCGCGCTGGGCGCCTACCGGCGGGCCGTGGAGCTGCAGCCGGACAACCCGGACGCATGGCGCGCGTTGGCGATTTTCCTCGGCGACGGCCGGGCCTCGGCGGCCGCGTGGGCCCAGGTGCTGCGGCTCGACCCCCAGGACCCCGAGGCCGCCCTCCGGGCGGGGCCGGCCGGACGATGATCCTCCGGCCGCGCGGGGCGGCGCGGGTCGACCTACTCGACCCGGCTTGGGACTTCTGGGGCGCCGTCGGCGTCCGGCTCGAGGAGCTGCGCGCCGCCGACGCCGTCCCCCCGCTCGACCCCGCGCCGGCGGCCGAGGCGCCGGCGCAGCCGCGGCACGAGCGCCGCCGCCTCCCAGACGATCCCGCGGCTCATCTTCGAGCGCCCGCGCTCGCGCTCGGTGAAGGTGATCGGCACCTCCACGACGCGGAAGCCGGCGAGCAGGGCGCGGTAGGTCATCTCGATCTGAAAGCCGTAGCCCGCGGCCGTCACCTCGTCGAGCGGGATCGCCTCGAGCACCTCGCGCCGGAAGCACTTGAAGCCGCCGGTCAGGTCGCGGACCGGCACGCCGAGGATGACCTGCGCATACCGGCAGCCCCCGCGGCTGACGGCCCGCCGCAGCGGCCCCCAGCGGGCGACCCCGCCGCCGGGCACGTAGCGCGAGCCGAGCACCAGGTCGGCGTCGGCCGCCGCAGCGATCAGCACGGGCAGTGCCCGCGGATCGTGGGAGAAGTCGCAGTCCATCTCGATCACCAGGCCCGCGCCGCCGTCCAGCGCACGGCGGAAGCCGTCGCGGTAGGCCGGCCCGATCCCCTGCTTGCTCGGGCGGCGGAGCACGCCGACGCGCGGGTCCTCGCGGCCGACCGCCTCGGCGAGGTCGGCGGTGCCGTCGGGCGAGGCGTCGTCGACCACCAGCACGCGGCCGTCGGCGCCCGCCCCGTCGAGCTCGGCCAGCACGGCGCGCACGAGGGGGACGACGTTCTCGGCCTCGTCGTAGGTCGGGACCACGACCCAGGCCGGGCCGGGCGCCGCGGCGCTCACGCCGGCGGGGGCACGGCGACCCCGAAGGTGAAGGGCCCCGCCAGCGGCTCGCCGCCGCTCGGCGGCGCGCCCTCGCAGGGGAGCCCCGAGAGCCGCACGCCCAGCGCCCGGGCGGCGGGGTCGATGGCGGGCGCGATCTCGAGGCTGGTCTCGCTCCAGCCGGGCCGTGCGGCGCCGTGGATCGGCGCCACCGCGTAGCGGTGGCCGCGGTCGTCCCAGACCTCCACGGTTCCGGCCCCGGGCGTGACGGGGCCCACCCGCAGGGGCTCGTCGGCCAGGGTGCCGAAGCTCAGCACCGCGCGGTCCTCGTAGCGCTCGAGCGCCCAGAGGCAGACCGCGGCGCCCTCGGCCATGCGCGCCTGGCCGATGGGCACGAGGTCGCGGAACCCGCCGTAGGTGCGCGCCGGGACGCGGGCCGGGCGGCCCTCGGGGCCGGCGCCGTCGGGCTCGGGCGGCGGATCGACCGCGGTGCGCCCCGGGACCAGGTCGATCTCGAGCTCCCAGACGTCGCCCGCCAGGGGCCGCTCCACGCCGCCGCCGCCGCGGGCGACGGCCGTGCGCATGAGGCCGGTGATCTCCAGCCGCAGCGAGCGGGCGTCGGGGGGCGGCGCGGGCTCGAGCCAGGCGGCCGTCTGGAGCGCGCCGAGCCCGGCCTGCTGGGCGAGCGCGCCGGCCTCGTACTCGCGGCCGGCGTCGTCGCGGACGCTCAGCCCCTGCGACGGGTCCCAGCCCAGCAGGCCGGGCGCGTCGCTGAGCACGAGCAGCGGCAGCACCGCCCCCTCGGGGTGGACCTCGACCACGAGGGCCAGGGCCAGCGTGTCGCCCGCGCGCGCGACCGCGCCGGTCGGGACCAGCCCGCCCAGGGCGGCCTGGCGGCGGCGCTCCTGGCCGGGGGCGGGCACGGCGCGTGTGCTCACCGCCACACGGTAGCGCCCCGCCCGCGGCCGCGTCCGCCGCCGCCGTCACGACGCTAGGGTGCGCCGCGTGCCCGAGCCGACCCCGCTGGTGCTGCTGCACCCCTTCCCCCTGGACGCCTCGTTCTGGTCCGGCGTGGCCCCGCGCCTGGCCGCCGACCGCGAGGTCGTCACCTGCGAGTTCCCGGGCCTGGGCGCCGCCCCCGCGGTCGAGGCGCCCTCGGTCGACGGCTTCGCAGACACGGTCGCCGTGACCATCGCGGGCATGCGCGGCGGCCGCGCGGCCGTCTGCGGCCTCTCGCTGGGCGGCTACACGGCCCTCTCGCTGGTCGCGCGCCACCCGGCGCGGGTCGCCGCCCTGGTGCTGGCCGACACCCGCGCCGAACCGGACGCCCCCGAGGCCGCGGAGGGCCGCCACCGGGCCGCCGCCGTGGTCCGCGAGTCGGGATCGGCGCCGTTCCTCGACGACTTCGTCCCGCCGCTTGTGGCCCCCGGCGAGCACGACGCGCTGGCGGCGGCGCGCGCCATCGCGGATGCCCAGGCACCGGAGGGGATCGCCCGGGCGCTCGAGGCGCTCGCCGGCCGCGCCGACCGCCGTCCCGACCTGGCCCGCATCGAGGCGCCGACGCTGGTGGTCGTGGGCTCCGAGGACGCCCTGACCCCGCTCCCCTTCTCCGAGACCCTGGCCGAGGGCATCCTCGACGCCGAGCTCGTCGTGATCGAGGGCGCGGGGCACCTGTCGGCGCTGGAGCGGCCGGAGGAGTTCGCCGCGGCCGTGGGTGGCTTCCTGGCGCGGCGGCTCGGCACAGCCTGAATCCTCAGTACCGGCTCAGCACCACGCCCGTCAGCACCGCGACCGCGAGCAGGGCGCCGGCGCCCATGCCCACGAAGGCCCAGAGGCCGCCCGACCCGTCGGCCAGGGCGCCGACGATCAGGCCAAGGACCGCGCCCGCGCCCGTGATCGCCAGGCCCGTCCAGAGGAGGTCGACGTCGCGCTTCTCCACGGCGCGAGCATCTCACGGCTCCCGGTCGGCGACCGCCGACGCGATCGACTCGTGCTCGTCGGCCTCCGGCCGCCGCATCCAGCGGTACCAGCGCCGGTAGGACGGGGCGGCCGCCATAGCGACCAGGCAGAGCAGCGCGAGCCCGCCCACCAGCCAGCCCTGCTCGGCCATCGCGCCCGGGCCGCGGCCGGCCGCCCAGGCGATCGCCGCCACGCCGAACGAGAGCGCGATCGCCGCGTAGTACTCGAACGGCAGGCGGCCGATCCAGGGCCCCGAGTACCACCACACCTCCCCCCGCCGGAAGCGCGCGAGCCCGTAGGCGGGGTTGAGGATGAACCAGAGGTAGTCCCAGCCGATCGCGAAGGCCATGTAGGTCGCGAGCACCATGACCTCGGCCGCGATCGTCCAGTCCTCCCCGTAGCCGAAGGGCAGCTGGAGGATGACGAGCGGCAGCGAGGCCATGAAGAGGTGGTAGCCGGTCAGCGGCTTGCCGCCGCTGATGGCGCCGTAGAGCCGCCCCGCCGGCCCCCGGGTGCGGAACCAGGTGGGCAGCCGCAGGGCCCAGCCGTGGCGGCCCTCGATCTCGATCTCGATCAGCGCGAACCAGAGCGCCAGGGCGCAGACGACGCCGACGCGGACGGCGTCGTTCACCCGGCCGCCGCCGCGATCTGGGCGTCGACGGCCGCGAGCGCCGGCGCGTTGCCGGGCCGCGGCGCGCCGCGCAGGGCCTCGCGGTGCTCCGGGAGGCGCTCGGCGAACGCGGCGATGGCCGCGGGGGTGGCGTGCGGCGCGTAGGCGCCGTAGCCCAGGCGCTCGAGGTAGCGCGCGTTCAGCACCTGCTCGAACTGGCCCCGCAGCGGCACCGACAGCGCCGGGACGCCCAACTGCACGCACTCGGACAGCAGCGTGTAGCCGCCGCCGCTCACCACGCCGTGGGCCGTGCGGAGGTCGTCGATGAACGCCTCCTCGGCGAACGGGCGGTAGACGATCCGGCCGTCGCGAAGGTCGGCGTCGAGGTCGCGGCGGAAGCCGTAGACGCGGCACTCGAGGCCGGTCGAGGCGAGCGCCTCGGGTAGGTCCTCGTTGCCCTCTGCGGTCTGGTAGACCAGCAGGTGGTCGCCCGGCTCGGCCACGGCCGCGAGGATCTCCGGGCGCAGCAGCGACGGCACCAGCGTCGTGCGCCGCCGGCGAACCGGCGGCTCGAAGAAGGTCGTGATCAGGTAGTGCGCGCAGCCGGGCAGCTTCCAGCGCACCAGCGCGCGGGCGATCTCGAAGTCGGCCTGCCGGCCGGCGGTGATGGCGTCGTCGTGGCGGCAGCGGTCGAGGATCTGGATGTTGTCGACGCTGATCACCGGCAGACCGTGACGGCGGCCGAAGAGCCAGGCGAAGCTCTCGAAGTCGCTCACGACCGCGTCCGGGGCGAACGCCTCGGCGATGCGGAAGTACTCGCGCACGTTCTGCGGCCAGCCCGAGACGGCGCCCTGCAGGTTCCGCACCACCGTCTCCCAGCGGCGCACCTCGTTGTCGCTGTAGGCCATCGTCAGGCCCCAGATCTCGCCGACGTGCGGCACCCGCTCGGCCAGGTAGGCGCTGGCCCGGCCGGAGGCCACCACCCGCACGTCGTGGCCCCGCTCCACGAGGTGCTCGATGACGACGCGCGACCGGGTGGCGTGGCCCATGCCCTCTCCCACCACGCCGTACAGGATCCTCACGCGCGCCCCCGGATCGCCCGCGCGAGTCTACGGCCCGGTCCGGTGCCTCCGGTAGTAGGCCGAGGCCTTGGCCCGCGCGCCGCACTTCTCCATCGAGCACCAGCGGCGGCTGCGGTTGCGGCTCGTGTCCAGGTAGACGTAGGCGCAGTGCGGGGCGGCGCACTCGCGCACCCGGCCGGGCCGGTCGCGCACCAGCTCCAGCGCGTCGAGCACGGCGTCGACCAGGAGGCAGCACGAGGTGCGCGCCGAGGGGTCGAAGCGCGGCTGGAGCGTGTCGGCCTCGACCCGCAGGCGGCCCGGTGCCCGCCCGAGCCAGCCCTCGGCCAGGACGACCACCGCCGGCCCGTCGCCCGCGAGCAGGGCCGGTCTGAGACCGTCGCGCAACATCCGCGCCGACTCCAGCTCACGCCGGGTGACCTTCGGGGCATGATCTGTGAGGCCCGCGGCGACGAACCATCGCTCGAGGTCGCCGGGGGTCGTCAGGAGATCCCGCGCGCCCAAACGGGTATTGGTCAGATCGAGGGCCGGGCGGCCCGTCCGCGGCGCGAATCTGGTCAGGCCGGCCATCGTTTGACGGACCGCCATGTCGGGCGTACTCTCACCAGCAAACCTGTATCACAGTGGTTCATAGGAGCGCCGGAATGCCATCGCTTCCCCCCGCCATCGAGCTCGTCGTCCACCGGACCGGGGACGGGCCCCCGCTGGTGGCCTTGCACGACCTGGGGCAGACGGGCGAGAGCATGATCGACGCGCTCGGCGACCTCGCCGGCACGTATCGCATCATCGCACCTGACCTGCGCGGGCACGGCGGCTCGCCGACCCCCCACGGCCCCTGGAGCATCGACGACTTCGCCTCCGACGTCGCCCGGCTGACCGCCGCCGAGGGCGGCGGGGCGATCCTCGTCGGCGTGGGCCTGGGCGCCGCGGCCGGCCTGGCGCTGGCGCTCGGGCACCCCGGCCTCGTCTCCGGCCTCGTGATCTCGGGCGCGAGCCCGCGCGGCGAGGACGCCGACGGCCAGGACCGCTGGAGCCGGGCCGCCCGCGCCCTGCGCGAGCAGCGCGGCGACGAGGGCCTGGCGCTGGCCGCCGAGGCCATGGGCACCCGCCCGGACGTCCGCGGCGCGCTCGCCCAGGTGGACGTGCCCGTGATCGTCCTGGCCGGCGACGCCGACCGCGCCGTGCCCGCCGAGGTGCAGCGCGAGCTGTCGGCGTGGATGCAGAACGCGCGCTTCCAGGTCCTCCACTCGGGCCACAACGTGGTCGTCGAGCGGCCCAACGAGCTGGTGGGCGCCGTCCGCAGCCTCGAGCGCGCCGCGGAGCCCGTCGCCGCGTAACGCGGCGCCGGTGGCGTTCGGGCCGAGGGGCGACGTAGAGTCCCCCCGATGCTTGGGCGCGCGAGCGAGGCATCGCTCGTCGAGTCAGTGGTCGATGGCGCCAGGGGTGGCACAAGCGGATCGCTGCTGATCTCGGGAGAGCCCGGGATCGGGAAGACGGCCCTCCTGGCCCATGCCCGTGCCGCGGCCGGGGGCGCGCTGGTGCTCGAGTCCTCCGGCGCCGAGGGCGAGTCGCACCTCGCCTTCGCCGGCCTGGCCGACCTGCTGCGACCGGCCTTCGGGCACGTCGAGGCCCTGCCGGACCCCCAGGCGGCCGCACTGCGGGGCGCCCTGGCGCTGGGCCCGCCCGTGCCCGGCGACCGTTTCACCGCCTACGTCGCGGCGCTCGGCGTGCTCGCGGCCGCAGCCGAGGAGCGACCGGTGGTGTGCATCGTCGACGACGCCCACTGGCTCGACGCC
>DATLLV010000008.1:0-7166 GCA_035537655.1 Miltoncostaeaceae bacterium | reverse complement strand
GACGCGCGCGAGCGCTTCGGCCAGCGCGAGGCGCGCCGCATGGACCGCGCCGGCCGCCTGGCGGCGGTCGCGGCGGCCCTGGCGCTGTCCGACGCAGGCGACCCCGACGTCCCGTCCGAGCGGGTGGGCGCGTCGGTCGGCTGCGTCCACGGCGGGGCCCAGACGCTGATGGAGGCCCACCGCGCCCTGCTCGAGCGGGGGGCCGACCGGGTGGGGCCGCTGACGATCCCGTCGTCCCTGCCGAACCACCCCTGCGCCTCGACGGCGCGGACGCTGGGGCTACGGGGCCCCTCGAGCGCCCCGGCCACCGCCTGCGCCGCCGGCGCCGACGCGATCGGCACGGCGCTGAGCCTCATCCGCGAGGGGCGCGCCGACGTGATGGTGGCGGGGGGCGCCGATGCGCCGCTGTCGCCGCTGGTGGTCGCCGGCTACATCCGCGTCGGCGCGCTCAACCACGACGCCGCCGACGCGCACCGCGCCTCCCGCCCCTTCGACCTCACCCGCCAGGGCTTCGTGATCGCCGAGGGCGCCGGGATGCTGGTGCTGGAGGAGCGCGCGCACGCCCTGGCGCGCGGCGCCCGGATCCACGCCGAGCTGGCCGGGTACGGCAGCTCGTGCGACGCCGGCCACCCGACCGACCCCGACGAGCGGGGCGTGGGACCGGCCCGCGCGATCGGCGAGGCGCTGGCCGACAGCGGGCTGACGGCCGACATGATCGACTACGTCAACGCCCACGCGACGTCCACCGTCGCCGGCGACCTCGCCGAGGCGCGCGCGCTGGTGCGGGCCGGCCTGGAGGGGGCGACCGTGTCGGCGACCAAGTCGGCCCACGGCCACTGCCTCGGCGCCGCCGGCGGCATGGAGGCCGTCGCAACGGTCATGGCCTTCGCCCGCGGCGTGGTGCCCGCGACGCTCAACCTGGAGGAGCCCGACCCCGAGGCGCCCTTCGACCACGTGCTGGAGCCGAGGCGCGCCGACGTGGACGCGGCGATCTCCAACTCCTTCGGCTTCGGCGGGCACAACGCGTGCCTGGCGTTCGTCCGCCACCGCGACGACGGGGACGGCGCGCCGTGAGGCGGATCCTGCTGCTCTGGGCCTTCAACGCGGTCGCCCTGATCGTCGCCGACTGGCTCGTCGACGGCATCCGCTTCGACCACGAGTGGGTCGTGATCCCGGCGGGGGCGGTCTTCGGGATCGTCAACTGGCTCGTCAAGCCGCTCGTGACCCTGCTGTCGCTGCCGCTGATCGTGCTGACGCTCGGCATCGCGCTGTTCTTCGTGAACCTCCTGATGCTCTACCTGACGTCCTGGATCGTGTCCGGCTTCGAGATCACGAGCTTCTGGTCGGCCGTCGGTGCCACGATCATCATCTGGCTGGTCAACTCGGTGTTGCAGGCCATCTTCGGCGTGGACGACATGCGCCGGCGCAGGGCCGAGGCGCGCTAGCCGCGCCGGCCGCGCCCTCGCGGCAGTCAGGACGAGTTCAGGGAGGCGGGAGCATCCTGTCGCTGGCGGGTCCGCGATCCCCTCTCCGATCGCGGGCCCCCGGCAATTGCGGGGCAGTTCCGGCGTGAGCGCGACCGCCGCCGGGACGCCCGAGATCCGCATGCGCAGGGCGCTGAGGGCGGCGCGCCCGGATTGACCGGGGGCGGGTCCCGGCCCAAGATGACCCGGATGCTCCGCGCCCGATTGTTCGGCGGGCTCGCCGTCGAGGTCGACGGCCGGGCCGTCGCGGACGTGCCCGGCATCAGGCCGCGGGCCCTGCTGGCATACCTGCTCATGCGGCCCGGCATGCAGTCGCGCGCGCGGCTGGCGGGGGTCTTCTGGCCCGACGTGCTCGACACGAGCGCCCGCGCTTCGCTGCGCAGCGCCCTGTGGGGCGTCCGCGGGGCGCTAGAGGCTGCGGGCGGCGGCGACTACCTGGTGGCCGATCGCGCCGGCGCCGGCCTGGCCCCCGACCTGCCGCGCTGGATCGACGCCGAGGAGGCCGAGCGCCTGCTGGCGACCGGGGACCGCGCCTCGCTCGAGGCCGCGGTGGAGCTCGCCGCGCGGCCCTTCCTGCCGGAGATCGCCGACGAGTGGGCGATCGAGGCCCAGGACGCCTGGCGCGACCGCCTGGTCGGCGCGCTCGACCGCCTGGCCGAGCTCGCCGAGGCCGACGGCGACCTGGCGGCGGCGATCGAGTGGACCCGGCGCGGGCTGCGCCACGACCGCCTGCGCGAGGCCGGCCATCGCGCCCTGATCCGCCGCCTGGCCGCCGCCGGCGAGCGGGCCCAGGCCATGGCGGCGTACCGCCGCTGCCGCGACGTGCTGGCCGCCGAGCTCGGAATCCCGCCCTCGGCCGAGACGCGCGCGCTGGCCGAGGGGCTGCGGTCCGGGGCCCCCGCACCGCCGCCAGCGGCTTCGCAACCGTCCGCCGCGCCCGCCGCGGCGCCGCCGTCCGCGGCGCCGCTCGCCCCGCCCCGGCCGCCGCTGCGCGGGCGCGAGGCCGAGCTGGCCGTCCTGCATAGCGCCCTGGAGGCCGCCTTGGCCGGGCGCGGCGGGGTGGCCGACGTGTCGGGGCCGGCCGGCATCGGCAAGAGCCGGCTGGCAGCCGAGATCGTGGACGGGGCCGCCGCCCAGGGGGCGCGGGTCGCCGCCGGCGCGGCCCTGGACCTCCAGAGCGGCCCGCCCTACGCCGCCTGGTCGGAGGCCCTGCGAGCCCTGGTGCGGGCGACGCCGGCGCCGCCGGCCGAGGCGCGCTGGCCGGCCGACCTCGCCCTGCTCTGCCCGGCCGTCGAGTCGGCGTGGGGGCGCGAGGCCGCGGCCGTCGCCAGCCCCGACCTCGAGCGGCTGCGGATCTGCGAGGCGGTCGTCGAGGCCGTCGCCTGGTCGGCGTCCGGGGCGCCGACAGCCATCCTCCTCGAGGACATGCACCGGGCCGACCCGGCCAGCCTCGCCCTGCTCGGGCACGTCGGCCGGCGCCTGGGCGACCTCCGCGCGCTGCTGGTCGTGACCCGCCGGCCCGACGCCGAGGGCGAGGCCGAGCGCGCGCTCGAGGCCGTCCGGCGCCGCGAGGGCGCCCTCGCCGAGGTGGCCCTGGGCCCGCTCGCCGACGAGGCGATCGCCGCCGTGGTCGCCGACGCGGCGTCGGGGCTGGGAGCGGAGGGCGCCGCGCGGGTGGCCGAGGCCGCCGGGGGCAACCCGCTCGTCGCCCGCGAGGGCGCCCGCGCGGCCGCGGCGGGGCTGCCGCCCGAGGAGGGCCTGCGCGGCTCGGCGCGGGCCTCGCTCGCCGGGCTCTCCGGCGCCGGCCGCGACCTGGTGGCGCTGGCCGCCGCGGCGGGCCGGCCGCTGAGCCCAGGGGAGGCCGTCGAGATCCTGGGGCCCGAGCCGGCGGCGCACGCGCGCGAGGTCGCGGCCCAGGCGGGGCTGCTCGCCCCGCGGCCGGACGGGCGGCTGGCCTTCTCGCACGACCTGGTCGCGCGGGCCTGCGCGGCCGAGCTGGCGCCCGAGCGCCTGGGCTGGGCTCACCAGCGTCTGGCCGAGGCGCTGGCGGGGCGGCCGGCGGGGCGCGCCGCGGAGGTGGCCCACCACCTGCGCCTGGGCGGGCGCGGGCCGCGGGCGGTGCCCTACCTCGCGGCGGCCGCGGCCGAGGCGCGCCGGCTGGGGGCGCTCGACGAGGCGGCCGGCTTCCTGGCTGAGGGCATCGCCCTGGCGCCCGCGCCTGCCGACGAGGCCGAGCTGTGGCTGGGCCTGGCCGAGGTCCACGCCTGGCGCGGCGACCGCGAGGGCCTGGACGCCGCGTTCGGCCGCGCCCGGGCGCTGCTCGAGGCCTCCGGGCCGCCGGCGGCGCTCGCGGCCGCGTGGGCCAGCCGCGGCCGCTGGCTACGCACCTCGATCTGCTTCCCGCGCGAGTCGCTCGAGGCCTACCGCACCGCGCTCGGCCTGCTGGCCGGCGGGGCCGACGCCCCCGAGGTGGAGCTGCTCGCGCGCGCGGGCGCGGCCTGGGCGGAGTCGGTGGCCGGGGATCCGGCGCGCGCCGAGGCCGACGTCGCCGCGCTTGAGGGGCGTCCCGAGGCGGCCGGCGACCCCGTGCTGGCGGCCGAGCTCGCCCTCGACCGCACGATGGCCCTGATCCGCTCCGGGCGCCTGGCCGAGGCCGAGGCGCAGGGCCTGCGCGCGGTCGCGCTCGCCGAGGCGGCCGGGCGGCCCGAGCTGGCCGCCGTGGCCTGCGGCAACATCGCCGCCGCCGCGGCCTCGCGGGGCGACTTCGAGCGCTGCCTGGAGCTCGTCGACCGGGCGCCCGGCGAGGAGCGCGCCGGCCCCGGGCTGGCGGCGCACGTCATGGCCGCCCGCGCCCACGCCCTGTCGCGGCTGGGCCGCCACGGTGAGGCCCTGGACGCCGCCCGTGCCCAGGAGGCGATGGCCGCCCGGTTCGGCGCCGCCGGAATGGAGGCGACGGCGGCCTTCGACGCGGGGTGCGTCCTGCTCGCGGCCGGCGACCCGGCCGCGGCCGGCGCGCGGCTGGGCGACGCCCTCGCGGCGCCGGAGGGCCAGTTCTCGCGCCCGCTGGCGCGCCTGCTGCGGGCCCAGGCCCTGGCGGCCGCGGGCGATACCGATGGGGCGGCCGCGGAGATCGGCCGCTTCCCCTTCGAGCCGGTCGGGCCCGGCGACCTGCCCGAGACCCTGCTCGGGCGCCTGCCGCGCACGCAGGCGCTGGTCGAGCTGGCCCGCGGCGAGCCCGAGCGCGCCCTGCGCCGCCTGGACGAGGCCGAGGCGGTCTGGCGCCGTCGCCTGGCGGCAGCGCCCCGGGGCGACGTCTTCGCCGCGGCGGTCGCCGACCTCGGCCGCCCGCCGGTGGCCGGGATGGTGGAGCCGGCCGTGGAGCTCGGGCTCGTGCTGGCCGACCGCGCCCAGGCGCTGGCCGCGCTCGGCCGGACCGAGGAGGCGGCAGCGGCGGCGCGCGAGGCCGGCGCGCTGGCGGACGAGACCGGCTTCGACGGCTACCGCGACCGATTGGCGGCCGATGCCCGAGTTCTCTGAGCGCTCCTCCTGCCGGGCACCGGCGGAGGAAGTCTGGAAGCTGCTCCACGACCCGGCCCGCTTCCCGGAGTGGTGGACGGGCACCGAGCGCGTCGAGCCGGGCGACGACGGCGCCGTCACCCGCTACCTCGACGGCTGGCCCGACTTCCCCATGCCCACGTCCGTCGCGGCGGGCCGCGACGGTGCCATCGTCATCTCCTGCCTGCGCTCCGACATCGTCCACGAGTGGACGCTCTCGCCGGCGCCCGCCGGTTGCGACGTCGCCGTCCGCGTCACGATCCCCGACGAGGAGTCGGCGCGTCGCTGGCGCGGCTGGTCGAGGTGGCCCAGGCCGCCGCCTGAGCGGCGGCGGCCGCAAGGCGCTCAGTCCGGGATCCCGGGCGGGCCGAGGATCTCGACGCCGTGCTCGGCGGCGAGCGCGGCGAGCGTGGCGGGGTCGGGCGGCTCGGCGGGCGGCGGCGGGAGCGTGAGGGCGGCGGCGGGCTCGCCCGCCGCGCGCATGAAGTCCTCGAAGCCGGCCGGCTCGGCGACCAGCAGGAAGCGCGCGCGCTCGGAGACGACCTCGAACGTGTGGGGCACGTCCCGGGGGCCGTAGACGAACGCGCCGGCGGGCGCGGCGATCCGGCTGCCGCCGACCCAGAAGGCCAGCTCGCCCTCGGTGACGTAGAACCACTCGTCCTCGCGCCGGTGCACGTGCAGCGGCGAGCCCGCGCCGCGCGCGGCCAGCTGGTCGACGACCGCCATGCGGCCGCCGGTCGTGGCGCCCGAGGCCTTCACGATGGCCAGGGTTCCCACGAACCAGAGGGCCTCGCCCTCGCCGGGGCCGACGGCGATCGGTGCCGGGCTCGGGGTGGTGTCGCTCATCGTTCCTCCTCCGGTCGGTCCTCGATTCGCGGAACGACGTGTTCCGCGATCTGGTGGCCTCGAACGTACGATGCAGCCACGCCCGGAACCCAACAGCGCTTCTGGGCGATCGGCGACGTCACGGGCTACGCCTTCAGCCCGGGTCCCGGCACCAGCTCGAGCTCGTCGAACCGGAGCACGTCGGCTCCCTTCGGCACGAACGCCGCGATCACCGGTCTCTTGTCCGCCTTTCGGCGCAGGAGTCGGGGTGGCTTCTCGCTCAGGTACTTGTCCCCCCACTGCCGCAGGCCGCTGAGGGCGACGTTGAGGTCGCGGCCCTTGGCGGTGAGTCGGTACTCGTAGCGGGTCGGTCGCTCGCTGTAGGGGACGCGCTCCAGCACGCCCTCGCCGACGAGCCGGTTCAACCGGTCGGTGAGGACGTTGCGGGCGACCCCCAGGCTCGCCTGGAGCTCCTCGAAGCGGCGAATCCCGAGGAAGACGTCGCGGATGATCAGCAGCGTCCAGCGCTCGCCGACGATCTCCAGCGCCCGCGCAATCGAGCACGTCTGGCCTTCGTACTCCCTCTTCAGCATGTCCGAAGCGTACCGGCCGTCAGTTGCGTTACGCAACGCGCTCTGGGATAGTCCTTTTTTTGATGAGTCTCTTCACGCAACCTAGCCAACATCGCGGCCGAAGGACCCTGGCCGCCGCCCGCCCGGCTCGACGGGCGAGACAGCCGATGAAGGGACTGAAGGAGGAGACAGTCAGATGAGCGCAGAGGCGGTTTCGTCGATCTCTACCTACTTCCGAGTCTGCGACGGCGTGCGAGTGAGGTTCGCCGACAACAAGGCGGGCTCGGACATCACCGTGCTGCTGCTGGCGCCGTGGCCCGAGAGCCTCTGGGCCTTCCGTCGCATCTGGGACCGCGTTTCTGGAGCCGGGCGGGTGGTCGCCATCGACCTGCCGGGATTCGGCCACTCCGATGGTCGCCCTGAACTGATCGCCCCAGACACCTCGGGAGCGTTCCTGGCCCGTCTGATCGACGAGTGGGGCCTGGAAGCTCCCCACGTCGTCGGCCCGGACGTCGGCACGGCCGCGGCGCTGTTCCTTGCCGCGAGGGCGCCGGAGCGCGTGACGAGCTTGACCGTCGGCGGCGGCGCGGTCCGCTTCCCCATCGAGGCGGGCGGTGCGCTCAAGGACATCATCGAGGCGCCGAGTCTGGACGTGGTGCGCGGGCTGGACGCCAGGACCAACATCGGCTACGCGGTCGAGCCGGGTGCCGCGAGCGACAGCGAGCCCGAC
>DATLLV010000007.1:0-4158 GCA_035537655.1 Miltoncostaeaceae bacterium | reverse complement strand
GGGCGCGAGCGCGAGGGCCGCACCTCGACGATCTCCGCCTCCACGCGCAGCACCGAGCCGGGCCGGGTGGGCGCCGGCCACGAGAGCTCGCCGCCCGCGCCGATGATGCCCCCGGCGATCGGCATGGACCTGACCAGCAGGCGCATGGCGACGCCGGCGGTGTGCCAGCCGCTGGCGACCAGGCCGCCGAAGAAGCTGTCCGTCGCCGCGTCGGGGTCGGTGTGGAAGGGCTGGGGGTCGTAGTCGCTCGCGAACGCCACGATCTCGTCGGCGCCGAGCTCGTAGGTGGCGCTGGTGAAGCGCTGCCCGGGCCGCAGGTCCTCGAGGTAGAGCCGGCCGTCGTCGTCCACGGGGCGGGACTCTAGGGGACGCCCGCGGCGCCCTGAGCCGCCGGCTTGTGCCCGCCGCCGCGGAGTACGAACATGTGTTCGATGGCGGTCCCCTACGTCGAGCTCCACGCGCACTCGGCCTTCAGCTTCCTCGACGGCGCCTCGGCCCCCGAGGAGATGGCCGAGCGGGCGGCCGAGCTGGGGCACCCGGCGCTCGCGCTCACCGACCACGACGGGCTCTGCGGCTCGCTGGCCTTCGCCCACGCCGCCCGGGCGGCGAGCGCCTCGCGGTCGAGGGCGGGGGGCAGGGCACGCCGCCCACGCCGAGGGGCTGGTCTGCCTGACCGGCTGCGCCCGCCACGGCCTGGTGTCGCGGCTGGTCGCCGCGGGCCGCCGCCGGGAGGCGCTCGAGGCCGCCCGCGCCCTGGCGCGCGACCTCGGCCCGGAGGACGTCTACGTCGAGCTCCAGCTTCCGCGCTCGCGCGGCGGCCGGCGGCTGGCGCGCGAGCTTGAGGAGCTCGCCGAGGCGGCCGGGCTGCGCGCCGTCGCGACCGGCGACGTCCACGCCCACGACCACTCGCGGACCTTCCTGCAGGACGCCTTCGTGGCGATCCGCCACCGCCTGACGCTGGACGGCTCGGAGGACGAGCGGCGCGGCAACCGCCAGGCGGTGCTGCGGACGCCGGCCGAGAGCGCCGCCCTCTTCGCCGACCACCCGCGGGCCGTCGCCGAGACCCTGCGCCTGGCCGAGCGGCTGGAGTTCGACCTCACCCGCGACCTCGGCTACCGCTTCCCCGACTTCGCCGGCTCGCACCCGGGCGAGACCGCCCAGCAGGCGCTGGCGCGCGTCTGCGCCTATCAGCTCGGCGCGCGCTACCCCAGCGCCCGCAAGCGCCGCAAGGCCCGGGACCGCCTCGACCAGGAGCTGGCGCTCATCGCCCACCACGACCTGGCCGGCTTCTTCCTGCTGCACCGCGACATCCTGGAGCTGGCCCGCGAGGTCGCCCTGCGCGTCCGCCCCGCCGGGTCGGCCCGGCGCTGGCTGCCGCCCGGCCGCGGCCGCGGCTCGTCGGTGGGCTCGATCGTCTGCTACCTCACGGGCCTCTCCCACGTCGACCCGGTCGAGAACGGGCTCTTCCTGGGCCGCTTCCTCAACCGCGACATGGCGTCGGTGCCCGACATCGACCTCGACTTCCCCCGCGACGTCCGCGAGGGGCTGATCGAGGAGGTGATCGCCCGCTACGGGGCCGAGCACGCCGCCCTGGTGGCGGCCTTCCCCACCTTCCGCGTCCGCATGGCGGTGCGGGAGCTGGGCGGCGCGCTGGCGCTGCCTCCGGCCGACCTCGAGGGCTTGGTCCGCCTGTCGGACGCCTGGTCGTCGGCGCGGGCGCTCGAGGAGGAGCTCGCCCGGCTGCCCGACGGCGAGGCCAAGCTCGCATCGCCGCGCTGGCGGGCGCTGGCGGCGCTGGCGCGCGAGGCGGCGGGGCTCCCCCGACACCTGTCGCAGCACTCCGGTGGCATGGTCGTCAGCGCCCGCCCGCTGGTGGAGCTGGTGCCGGTGGTGCCGGCCGCCTTCCCCGGTCGCCAGATCTGCCAGTGGGACAAGGACTCCTGCGCCGACGCCGGCTTCGTGAAGATCGACCTGCTGGGGCTCGGGATGCTGTCGGCGGTCGAGGAGTGC
The DNA here is from genome assembly GCA_035537655.1 of Miltoncostaeaceae bacterium. GTDB lineage: Bacteria > Actinomycetota > Thermoleophilia > Miltoncostaeales > Miltoncostaeaceae > DATAGF01. The sequence continues at coordinate 2,148 of DATLLV010000007.1, read as the reverse complement.
ATCGACATGATCGCCCGCTCGCGCGGCGAGAGCGTCGACCTGTCGCGCATCGGCTTCACCGACCCCGCCGTCTACGCCGAGATCCAGGACGCGGACACGGTCGGCGTGTTCCAGATCGAGAGCCGGGCCCAGATGCAGAGCCTGCTGCAGACCCGGCCCGAGAGCCTGGAGGACCTCACGATCCAGGTGGCCCTGATCCGCCCCGGGCCGGTCAGCGGCGGGGCGGTGCACCCCTACGTCAGGCATCGCCGCGCCCTGCGCGCCGACCCGGGCTTCGAGCCGCCCTACGACCACCCCCTGCTCGCCGACGCGCTGCGCGAGACCCTCGGCGTGGTGGTCTTCCAGGAGCAGGTGCTGGAGGTGGCCATGGCGCTGGCCGGCTTCTCGCCCGGCCAGGCCGAGGCGCTGCGGCGGGCGATGAGCCGCAAGCGCAGCCGCGAGGCGATGGTGGCCCTCTGGAAGGAGTTCCGCGACGGGGCCCGCGGCCGCGGCGTGGACGACGAGACCATCCGGACGGTCTTCCGCAAGCTGATCGGGTTCTCGAACTTCGGCTTCCCCAAGGCCCACTCGTCGGCCTTCGCGGTGCTGGCCTACCAGAGCGCCTGGCTGCGGCAGCGCTACCCGGCCGAGTTCCTGGCCTCGCTGATGAACGCCCAGCCCATGGGCTTCTACCCGCCCGCCACGCTCGTGCGCGACGCCCAGCGGCGCGGGGTGCGCGTGCTGCCGCCCTGCATCGCGCGCTCGGGCGCGATCTGCTCGATCGAGGACGGCGCCGTGCGGGTGGGGCTCGGGTACGTGCGCGAGGTTCGCCAGGAGGCCGCCGCCCGCCTGGTCGCCGAGCGCGCGTCGGGCGGCCCGTTCCGCGGCGTCGCCGACCTGGCCGCGCGCGCCGACCTGCGGCGCGAGCAGCTCGCCCAGCTCGTGCGGGCCGGCGCCTGCGACGTCCTGGGGCGGCCGCGCCGGGCGATGCTCTGGGAGCTGGGGGTGCTGGCGCGGCCGCGCAACGGGGCGGGCGGGCTGCAGCTCGCGCTGCCGATCCCGGCCGGCGAGGCCCCGCCCCTGCCCGAGCTCGGCCGCTTCGAGCGCACCCTCACGGACTACGAGACGACCGGCCTGTCGACCGGCTGGCACCTTGTCACCCTGGTGCGCCCCGGGCTGCCGCGCGGCGTGCTCTCGGCCGCCCAGCTGCGCGAGACCCCCGACGGCAGCCGCGTCACGACCGCCGGCCTGGTGGTGGCCCGCCAGCGCCCCGCCACCGCCGCCGGCATCGTCTTCCTGCTGCTCGAGGACGAGACCGGGATGATCAACTGCATCGTCCGCCCGGAGGTCTACGAGCGCCACCGGGCCGTGGTGAGGGCCGACCCGCTGGTGCTGGTCCACGGCCGCCTCGAGCGGCGCGAGCGGAACATGAACGTGCTCGTCACGGCCCTGGAGCGGATCGACCCGCCGGCCGAGGACGCCGGCGCCCGGGGCGCGGCCGAGATGGCGCGCGTCCGCGCCGCCGCCCCCGAGGGGCAGCACTTCGGCCGGGGCCGCCGCTAGCGCGCGCGGGCCGCCCTGGGTGAGACTGCCCCGTGGAGTACGGCGCCCACCTCCCGATCCTCGACCTCGGCGTCCCGCCGTCGCTCGACCGCCTGACGTCGTTCGCACGGACGGCCGTCGGTGCCGGCTACCGCCTCCTGTCCGCCAACGACCACCTCGTCTTCCGCCGGCCCTGGCTCGACGGCCTCGCCGCCCTGGCCGCGGTCGTCGAGGCCTCCGGCGACCTGACCCTGGCGACCACGATCGCCCTGCCCGTGGTTCGCGGCCCCGCGCCCCTCGCCAAGGCCGTGGCGGCGCCCGACAGCACGTCGAGCGCCGCCAAGGCCTTGGCGAGGGGCGCGGGCACGACGTCGTCGCACCGGACCTGCCGTGCGAGGACGAGTCGGCCGGCCTGTCCGACTACGCCGACGTCATCCTGGAGGCGATCGGCGACCGGGGCGAGGTCGTCGTGGTCGCCCAGTCCTTCGGCGGCTACACCGCCCCGCTCGTCTGCGCCCGATTGCCCGCGGAGCTGCTGGTGCTCGTCGCCGGCATGATCCCACGCCCGGGCGAGACGGCGGCCGAGATGTTCGCCGCGACCGGCTACGCCGAGGCCCTCGCGGCGGC
>DATLLV010000006.1:0-15011 GCA_035537655.1 Miltoncostaeaceae bacterium | reverse complement strand
GCGCGGTCGAGGCGCTCGAGCAGCGTCAGCAGCATCATCTCGGCGCCGCCGAAGCCGGTGTGGTGGTTGACGAAGGCCGCGCGGATCACGGGCGGGCCCCGTTCGACGGCGCCACCTCGCGGTACACCGCCTCCCAGCGCTCGGCGAGGGCCGCCCAGGAGAAGGAGGCCGCGTACTCGCGCGCCCGCGCCACCCGCTCGGAGCGGGCCGGCTCGGGCTCCTCGATGGCCTCGCGCAGCGCCCGGGCGAGGTCGTCGGCGTCGCCCGGCCGCACCAGCCGCCCGTGGTCGCCGACCAGCGCCGGCAGGTGCCCGGCCGCCCCGGCGACCAGCGGCACGCCGCAGGCCATGGCCTCGACCGCCACCCGTCCCCAGGGCTCGTGGCGCGACGGCATGGCGACCACGTCGCCGGCGGTGAAGGCGACCGCGACCCGCTCCATCGGTAGCGGGGCGTGGAAGCGGACCCGGTCCTCGATGCCCAGCCGCGCGGCCTGCGCCCGCAGGGCGCCCCCCGCCGATCCCTCGCCCACGATCAGCGCGCGCAGCCCGGGCGTGCGGGCGACGGCGTCGAGGAGCACGTCCACCCCCTTGTCCGGCACCAGGCGCCCGGCGAACGACACCATCGGCCCGTCGTCGGGCAGCCCCAGCTCGCGCCGCGAGGCGGCCCGGTCGCGCGGTCCCAGGAAGCCGAGCTCGATGCCATGGCCGATCACGGTCGACGGCCCGCGGTACCCCTTGGCCTCGACCACCGCCACCGACTCGGGGCTGCGGCCCACCACGTAGCTCGCCGCGCGGACCACGTAGCGCTCGCCCCAGCGGAACGGCGGCGGCTGGCGCTTGACCGCCTGCTGGCTCGGGTTCAGCACCAGCGGCGCGCCCGACGCCACGGCGCGGCGGGCGAGGGCGACCTGGGTGCTGACGGCGCTGTAGGGCTCCTCCCAGAGGTCGACCACGTCCGGCCGCAGCGAGCGCATCAGGCGCACGAGGCCGCGCGGGTAGAAGTAGACGTGGCGCTGGCCGCGCACCAACGGCAGGGCGACCGGCAGCACCTCCAGGCGGTACTCGGGCGCCGCCGGACGCTCGGCCTCCATCCAGCGGCCGAGCTCGAAGAAGCGCGACGGCGCGACGACCGTGACGTCGAGCCCGGGCCGGCGGGCCAGCTCGCGCGCCTTGGCCTGGGCCAGCTCGACCGAGACGTAGGCGTGGCTGATCATCAGCACCCTCATCGGGTCGCCTCCGCCGGCTCGAGCGCGCCGGCGTCGTCGAGCAGCGCCAGGTGAGCCTGTGCGACCTGGTCCCAGGTGGGGGCGACGCGCTCCGCCACCTCGCGCGCCGACTCGCGGACCGCCGCGCGGTCGGCCCGGGTCGCCTCGGCCACGGCCAGCACGGCGCGGGCCGCCGCCGCGGCGTCGCCGGGCGGGTAGAGCCAGGCCTCGCGGCCGGCCAGCACGCGGCCGATGCCCGCGATGTCCGGGCCGACGACCGGCGTGCCGGCGGCCAGGGCCAGGTGCAGGATGCCGCTCTCGGACGCCCGCCGGTGCCCCAGCAGCAGCACATCGGCGCCGCGCGCCTCGGTCACCAGCTCCTGGATGGTCAGGTAGCGCAGGTCGGCCGAGACGGCGCCGTCGGGCAGCGACGCCACCAGTCGCCGCACGCCGCCCTCGTCGGCCGCCCGGCCGACCACCCTCAGGCGCAGGCCGGGGTCGGCCTCGAGCGCGCCGGCGAAGGCCGCGACCACCGTGTCGAAGCCCTTGTAGGGGCGCAGGGTGCCCAGGTGGGCGACCAGCACCCCGGGGCCGTCGCCCTCGGACGGGCCGGGGAAGGCGTCGGCGATGGGCCGGTACGTGCCGTGCGCCACGACGCCGACGTGCGCGCCGCGGCCGGCGAGCGCGCGCACCACCGCGGCGTCGTCGTCGCCCTGGGTGACGATGAGGTGCGGCAGGCGGTAGGTGGCCCGGTGCACCAGGCGCCCGAGCCCGGGCGCGTCGTGGGGGACGGCGTTGTGGGCGGTCACCACCAGGCGGCGCGAGAGCGGCCGCAGCAGGGCGAGGAAGAGGAGCTCGGCCGACGACTCGGGCGCCTGCACGTGGACGATCTGGGGCGCGCCGCGCAGACGGGCGGCGAGGGCCCCGCCGACCACCCGCATCCAGCCGCGGAGCCAGGTCGCCGCGATCACCGCCCGACGGGCGCGCCCGCGCAGGCGGCGGGGCGCTCGCGGCCAGACCTCGCGCACGCGGGCGGCCTGGGGGACCCGGCCCCCCAGCTCGTGGCCGGCCCGGGTCGCCAGCACGGCCGGCAGCCCGGCGCGCGCCAGCGCGTCGGCCAGCAGGTAGGAGTAGTGCCCGATGCCGCCGCCGCCGGACCACTCCACGACCACGTAGTCGCCCGGGCCGCTCACGGCGCCACCACCGACTCGACGTCGTCGAGCAGCGACGCGCCGATCGCGTCCCAGCCGTAGCGTTCCTCGGCAAGTCGGCGGCCGTTGCCGGCCAGCTCGCGCCGGCGCTCGGGCTCCTCCAGCAGGGCGGCCACCTCGTCGGCCAGGCCCACGGCCGAGTCGGAGATCAGCAGGTGACGGCGGTTGACGGCCTCGATGCCCTCGGCGCCGAGCGCGGTCGAGACCACGGCGCGGCCGGCGCCGAAGGCCTCGAGGATCTTCAGGCGCGTCCCGCCGCCGCTGCGCAGCGGCACCAGCACGACCGACGCGCCCGCCAGCTCCACCCGCATGTCGGCGACCGGCGAGCGCACCTCCACGCGCGCCGCCTCGAGCTCCGCCCGCACGTCGGGCAGCACGTCCCGGCCCGCGACCACGATCCGCACGCCCGGGACGCGGCGGCGCAGGGCGGTGGCGATCTCGCGGGCGATCCACTGCGCGGCGGCGACGTTGGGGCCGTAGGCCAGGTCGCCGTGGAAGAGCACGTAGCCCTCGTCGGGCTCGGGCGCCGGGCGCACCGCCTCGACGTCGACGCCGTTCGGCACCACGGCGACGTTCGCGATCCCGGCGCCGAGCAGCATGCGGCCCTCGTCCGCCGAGCAGACGTAGACGCGGGCGCTCGCGCGCAGCACGCGGCGCTCGAAGGCCGCCGTGCCCAGGCCGAAGAGGCGCTTGGTCAGCATGTCCGGGCCGCCGCGGTACGCCGACAGCTCGCTGGCGCGGCGGGCCGCCTCGACGTTGTGGGTGTCCACCAGCACCGGGCGGCCGAGCCGCCGGGGGACGTTGAGGGTGGGGCCGATGGAGCCGGTCACCACCGCGTCGACCTCATCGGCGTGCGTTCGCAGCCAGCCCCGCACCGAGGGGTTCGTCTGGGCGGCGAAGTACACCGGGGCGCCGCGGCCCAGGGAGCCGACGTAGGCGAGGTGGCGCCAGCGCGGCTTGGGCAGCGGCACCGGCTCGATGCCCGCCGCGGCCAGCGCCTCGAGGCCCTCGTCCGGCGGCGGGTCGGTGAGCAACAGGCTCACCCGGTGCCGCGAGGCCAGGGCGCGGAAGAGGTGGAAGTTGCGGATCTTGGCGCCGTTGTCGAGCGGCATCACCGGGTTCTGCGGGATGACCGCCAGGTGCATCGGGCGCACGGCCGCGGCCGGCTGCGCGCGCGTGGTCACGACGCCCCTCGGACGGCGCGCCCCGCCGGCGCGCGGAGCCGGGAGACGGGCGCGTGGGCCGCCCTCCGGGGCCGCCACTCGCCGCGCCCGCGCAGGAGGGCGTCGTAGCGGTCGGCCATGACGGCAGCGTCGTGGTGCTCGCCGGCGTAGCGGCGCCCGGCCTCGGCCACCTGGACGGCGAGGTCCGGGTCCGCCAGCAGCAGGCGCACGCGCTCGGCCAGCAGCGGCGCCTCGAGCCGCGGGATCACCGTGGGCCGCAGGGCGGGCTCGCGCTCGAGCATCTCGGCGACGTGGCCCTGGCGGCAGGTGACCAGCGGCAGCCCCGCGTCCTGGGCCTCGATCAGCGCGAAGCTGGAGCCCTCGTGTCGGGTGGGCTGCACCGAGACCGAGGCCGCGGCCAGCAGGTCGCGCATCGCGTCCGGCCCCTGATGGCCCAGGTTCACGACCCCGGGCCGCTCGAGCGGCCGCGGCCCGGCGACGACCAGCGTCGAGCCGGGCGGCAGCAGCCGCGGCAGCTCGCGCAGGACGTCGTCGCCCTTGCGGTACTCCAGGCGGCCGGCGAACAGCACCAGGGGCCCGTCGGGCAGCCCGTGGCGCGCCCGGGCCGCGGCGCCGTCGCCCCCGGCGAAGGAGCCGGGGACGATGCCGTTCTCGATCACGGCCACGCGGCGCAGGCCGTAGTAGCGGCGGATCTCGGCGGCCGCGGTGCGCGACACCTCGACGGCGGTGCCCAGCGCCCCGCCCAGGGCCATCAGGCCGCCGTGGACGTAGCGCGTGCGCACGTACTCGGCCGAGGAGACGCTCGACCGGATCGCCCTCGCGTAGCCGGCGTAGTTGCCGTGGAAGACCACGGCCTTGTGCGGGTGGCGCACCGGCCAGCCCATCACCCCGTTGGCCAGCACCGCGTCGGCGCCCGCGATCGCCTCGCGGTGGCGGCGGGCGGCCCGCAGGGCGGCGACGGCCGGCGCCAGGCCGACCTTCTCGAGGGCGGCGGGCACCTCGCGGTCCTGGGCGCGGGGCCAGTAGACCGCGACCTCCCACCCGCGCTCGCGCAGGAGCGGCACCAGGGTCGAGGTGAAGCGCTCGATCCCGCCTGGGCTGGCGGGGTCGTTCGGGGTGAGGACGACGAGCCGCACGCGAGCGCCCCTAGCCCAGCGACTTCGCGACGTCGCGGGGGCTGCGGAGGGCCTGCAGCAGGGCGCCGAGCTCGACCACGCGCAGGACGTGCAGCAGGGCGACGTAGACCAGCGCCCCGCCGACGAGCCCGAGTAGCAGCGACACCGTGCCCAGCGGGTAGGCCGCCGCCCCGGCGACCACCGCGGCGATCAGCATCAGGAGGACCCGGCGGGTGGGCAGGCGCATGTGCACCCGGCGCAGCGCGACGATCAGGGTCGCCGCCATCACCGGGAACTCGGTCAGCACCGTCGCGATCGCGGCCCCGTCGGCGCCGAAGGGCGGGATCAGGAGCAGGTTCAGCACCACGCTGACCGCCGCCCCCGCGAACACGATGATGGTCCAGATCTTCACCAGGTTGATCGCGGGCACCAGGGCGCCGGCCAGGTAGCCGAGGAAGATCGCGATCACGACCGGCCAGACCAGCATCAGGACGGTGCCGGTGGGGCCGCGGAACTGGTCGCCGAAGAGCAGGCCGGAGAGCGGGTGGGCGACCGCGATCACGATCGCGACGATCGGGAAGGCCAGCCCGAGCAGGATCTCCCAGCCGCCCGACACGAAGCGGCGCAGCCGCTCCGGGTTGGTCTGGGCGGCCTCGGAGATGAGCGGGAAGAGCGCCCCGACGATCGCCATCGGCACGATCTGCACCTGGTCCACGAGCTTCTGCGCGGCGGCGTAGTAGCCGGCCTCGTCCGCGCCGGAGATCTGGTACACGAGGATCGAGTTGATGCGGTAGTAGACGGCCACCGCGATCGCGCCGAGCCCCAGGGGGATGCTCAGGCGCAGCAGCGACATCACCGCGCGGCGGGTGGGCCGGCCGATGGGCGTCAGGCGCTGGGCCATCCACGCCTGGATCAGCGACGAGACCGCCGAGCTGGCCACGATGCCCACGATCAGCGCCACCGGGCCCGCGCCGGCCGCGATCATGATCACGGCGACCGCCGCCCACGAGAGCGAGCTCGAGAGGTTGTTGACGATCACCCACCCCGGCCGCATGGAGGTCTGGACGACGGCGGCGAGCGAGCTCGGGGCGCCCACGATCATGCCGACGCAGACGATCAGCGAGCCGACCGCGACCGTGTTGTCCGGCGCGGTGGCGACCGCGACGGCGCCCGCGATGACCGCGAACACGACGGACATGATCATGCGCAGCGCCAGCAGCGAGCCGGCGATCTCGGCCGGGGAGACCTGGCGCACCGAGAGGCGGTTGACGGCGGCCTGGCGGAGGCCGAAGTCGGCAAGGGGCGAGAAGAGCAGGCCCCAGGCCAGCGCGTAGTTGAACGCCGCGAAGCCGGACGCCCCCAGGTGGCGGGCCAGCAGGGCGGTGGTGAAGACCCCGAGCGCGACGGTCGCGACGCGCGCCGCCAGGTCGGCGGCCGCCACCGAGACCGCGCGGCGGTCGCTGACCGTCGCGAGGTCGGGGAGGTTGTGCGCGGGCTCGCCCGCCGCGCCTCGGGGCGCCTGCGCCGCGGGTGACCCCTCGGCGGGGACCGCGGGGCTCACGGCGCGGGGGCTCCGGCGGGTTCGCGTCCTGGCGCCGGCGCCCGCTCGTGCTCCGGCGGCGGGCGGTCGGTGAGCGCGTCGAACGCGCCCGCGATCGCCCCGACCACGATGGGCCAGCGGGCGGTCTGCGTGAGGAAGGCGGCGGTCGCGATGGCGGGGAGGAGGGCGATCAGCGAGGCGGCCATCACCCAGGCCTGGCGCGGCGGGGAGGGGATGAGCCCGCGCAGCAGCACCACGACGAGCCCGATCACAAGGACGGTGAGCGCCATGATGCCCCAGATGCCGTAGCGCAGGGGCAGGGTCAGATAGGTGTTGTGGGTGTAGGTGCCGTCGGTCGGCAGGAAGATGCTGTTGACCGGCGTGAAGCCGGCGCGCGGGCCGATGCCGGTCCAGAGCTGGCGGCCCGCGAGGGCGTACACCGCGTCCGACTCGTCGACCCGGTACTGCAGCGACGGGTCGGTCGAGCTGGACTCCTCGGCGGCCGTCAGGGCGCTGCTCGCGCGCTCCTCGAAGACGCCCCTGGCACCGGGCACGGTGAAGCTCACCAGCAGCACCACCGCGGCGAGGGCGAGGAGCACGCCGGCGACCACCCGCACGGAGCGCACGAAGCCGCCGCGCTGGCGCACGGCGTTCAGGACCAGCAGCGCCACCGCGGCGATCACGTAGCCCAGCAGGATCGCGCGCCGCTGCGAGGCGATGGCGACCGTCAGCCCGGCGAGGGCCAGCAGCAGCAGCCCGACGAGCGGCGCGCCGCGGTAGCGGCGCTCGCTGAGGGCCACGCCCCAGACGCCGACGCAGCACAGGAGCGCGTAGGGGCTGGCCGAGTCGAAGAAGGTGATCGGCACGCCCTCGATCTCGACGGGCGTCCCGGCGATGCCCAACACGCGCACGGCGCCGATCACGATCAGCACGATTCCGACGACCGTCGCGGACCAGAAGATGGCCCTCTCGGCCCGCTCGCGCGGCATCGAGCGCAGGACGCGCCAGACGATGAACGCCGCCAGCACGCAGGTGTAGTACGGGCGCAGGCCGATCAGCGACCCGACCGGCCCCGTCAGGGCGTAGAGGCCCACGACCAGCCCGGCCACGATGCAGGCGCCCACGGCGATGAAGACCCAGGTCACGGACCCGAAGACGCGCCGCCGGCGGTCCTCGGCCGCGGGGAAGAAGACCACCGCGAGCACGGCGCAGAGCACCAGCAGGACGTCGCGGTCGGCCAGCAGGCCACCGATGTAGTCGCCGTAGAGCTCGTCGCCGGCCCGGCCCAGCACCGGCAGCACGTCGTCCGTGTTCTCGTCGAGGACGAAGAACAGCAGCAGCACCAGCCCGATCGCCAGGCCCGGCCTGCTGAGGGCGACCATGATCCCGGCCACCGCCGCGGCCGCCGCGAGCGCGATCGGCCACGACCAGTTCAGCGCCAGGACGCTGCTGAGCACCACCGTCGCCAGCATGGCGACCGCGAGGGCGCCGCCGGCCAGCAGCTCCTCGGAGCTGTGGAACCGGCGGCTCTCCAGGGGCGAGCCCCTCACCCTGCTACCGCTGCCGCGACTGGGGCCGCGGGGGCTCGCCCGCACGGCCGTTCCCGCCGCCGCCGCCGTCCGCCTCGGGCGGCGGCCCGGTGGGCCGCCCCTCGGCGTTCGCCTCGGGCAGCCGCTCCTCCCCGGCGCCGTCGGCGTCGTCGCCGCCCCTCGGGGTGGTCAGCTGGCCGCGGGCGCGCCGCAGCAGCGAGGTCCGCCCCCGCTGCGGCCGTGGCGCCGGCGGCTCGCGCCGCGGCTCGGCCGGGCCGGCGCCCTCCGGGTAGCCGTAGGCGAGGTCCTCGTCGCGCGGCGCCGACATGTTCAGCACCGTGCCGACCGGGCGGGCGCCCAGGACGTTGAGGCGGTCGATGAGCCGCTTGACCTGGTACAGCCGCGCCCCGCGCCGCCGCACCACGATCACCACGCCGTCGGCGGCCTGCAGGAACCGGGCCGCGTCCGGGAGCCCCAGGAACGGCGGGGCGTCGATGAGGACCATGTCGTAGCGGTGGCGGAGGATCTCGATGATGTGCGGCACGACCTCGCGCACGGCCAGGTCGCCCGGGTTGGGCGGCTGGGGGCCGGCGGCCAGCAGGTCGAAGCGCTCCACCGAGAGGATCGCGTCGTCCACGCTGCTGCCCAGCTCGGCCGGGCTGGTGGACGACACGGTGGCCAGCAGGTTCGAGAGGCCCTCGGCGTAGGGCTCGCCCACGCCGCGGGTGATCGTGCGGAAGCGCAGGTCGGCGTCGATCAGGCAGACCCGGGAGCCGCTGCGCGCGGCCACGCGGGCGAGGTGGAAGGCGATCGTGCTCTTGCCCTCGCTGGGGCGCGTGCTCTGGATCGCCGTCACCGTGGCGCCGGTGCCGGGCGTGGCGACGAACTTCAAGTTCCCCAGCAGCAGCCGCAGGCTCGAGTCGAAGCCCTCCGCCGAGCGCGCGCCGCGGGCGATCGGCACCCGCTGCACCCGCGGGAGCTCGGCCAGCACCGGCAGGTTCAGCCCCTGGAGGTCGTCGGCGCCGTCGACCGGGTCGCGCAGGCGGCGGTAGCCGGCCATCAGCGCGAGGCCCAGCAGGCCCTGCAGCAGGCCGACGCCCAGGGCCACCTGGGCCGGGCTCGCCTGCTCGGGCGAGGTCGGCGTGGTGGCGCGGTCGAGGATCTCGACGCCGCCGGTCTGGACGTCCGCGAGCAGCTTGAGGTCGTCGAGCTGCTGCTGCAGGCGCGAGAGCTCGGCCTCCGAGGCCCCCTGGGCCTGGAGCTGGTCCACCCGCTGGGTCGCCGTGTCGAGCGCCTCCTGCACCTTGGCGCGGTCGGCCTCGACGCGGCTCTGCACGAACTGCTCGGCCCAGGCGTTGGCCAGGATCGCCGCCCGCCGCGGGTTGGCGTCGGTGTAGGTGAGGTCGGCGATGTTCGAGTCGCCCGCCGAGCCGACGCTGATGCGGTCGAGCAGCTCGTCGGACTGGCTCGCCGGGATGCCGGCGACGCGCGCCACGCGGTCGGCGACCTCGTTCGAGACGATCAGCTTGATGTTGGTCGCCGCGTCACGGTCGGGCTCGCCGCTGCCCGAGAGCACCGGCGAGCCGAAGATCGCCCGGTCGAGCTCGGCGCTGCGGAACAGCACCTTGGCCGTCGCCGCGTAGCTGTCCTCCTTCTGGCTCTGGAAGACGTAGCCGATGAGTGCGGCGAAGATGGCGGCCCCGATGACCACCGCCCACTGGGCCGGCGTCAGCCGGAGCCAGCGGGGGATCCGCTCGAATGGACGGTTCACGTGGCGACCTCCGTGGCGCTCTTTGCTTCGATCTCGATCTCGTCGATCACATCGCCCGCCAGGCTGAGGGCCCGCAGGACGAGCCGCTTCTCGTTGGCGTCGAGCACCACGAGGTGGTGCTCGGGGATGAAGACGTCGTAGTCGGGACAGGGGGACCCGTAGAGGTCGCCCCCGGCCCCGCCGGTGATGACCTGTTGGATGGTCGTGGAGCGGCGGATCTCGATGCGCGCGTACGCGTGCTCGTGGCCGTTCAGGACCACGCTCACACCCCCGGCCTCCAGGGTGGACCAGAGACGGTCCCGCTCCTCCGGCAGGGCGTCGAGCGCGTGGCCGCGGTGGAGCCCCAGCGGGAAGGCGGGCTCATGGTACACCGCGATCCTGTGGGGGGCGCTCGCCTCGGCCAGGGCCGCGGCGGCCCAGTCGCGCTGCAGCGCGTCGACCATGCCGGAGGTGGTGTCGAGGCCCAGCACATGCACCGGCCCGAGCCGTAGCTCGAAGCCCAGGCCCTCGCTGTAGGGCGGCGCGGGGTGGCGGGCCGGCACGATCTCGCGCCACAGCTCGAGCCCCCGCGGGCTGTCCAGGTCGTGGTTCCCGGCGACCGCGTAGAGGCGGTCCCAGAGGGCGCCCCAGTCGCGCTTCCAGGCGTGCAGCATGCGGCGCCGGCGCGAGTCGGAGCTGCCGGCGTAGGCGGCGTCGCCCACGAACAGGGCGGCGTCGGGCTCGCACGCGGCGGCGAGCGCGAAGACGTCGCGCTGCGCGGGGCGCTTCGAGTCGCCGGCGGCCACCAGGCGGGTCGCGCCGGCCGGCCGCGGGAGCGGGTTGGCGCCCCGGCCGAGGGCGCGGGCGACGCGCTTCATCAGACCGGGCACGGGTCCTCCACCATCTCCGCGACCTCGGCCCGCAGCGCCTCGCGATAGGCCCGCGACGAGAAGCGCTCGGCGCGCGCGCGGATCTCGGCGGGGTCCAGGTCCTCGCGCGAGGCGTGGCGGACGGCGACCCGCAGGTCGTGGGCGGTGCGGCCGCGCAGGAGCCAGCCGGTGACCCCCGGCTCGACGATGTCGCGGGCTCCGCCCGCGTCGATCGAGATCACCGGCGTCCCGCACGCCTGGGCCTCGGCCATGACGATGCCGAAGTCCTCGTCCACGGGGTAGACCATCGCCCGGGCGGAGCGGTAGAGCGCGCGCAGCCCCTCGTCGTCGACGCGATCGACGAACTCGACGTTCGGCGTCGCCCTCGCGCGCAGGGCCGGCGCCATCGCGCCCTGGCCGACCACCGTGAGCCGGTAGGGCAGGTCGCGGAAGGCCTCGATCACCAGGTCGGGCCGCTTGTAGCCGGTGAGGCGGCCGACGTAGAGGAAGCGCTCGCCGCGCTCGCCGCCGGGGGTGAAGAAGTCGGTGCGCACGGGCGGCGGCACCACCTTGGCGGCGCGGCCGTAGAAGCGCTCGATGCGCCCGGCCACGGCGCGCGAGTTGGCGAGGAAGCGGGTGACGCGCGCGGCGGTGGCCCGGTCCCAGCGGCGGAACCACGCCATCAGCGCGCGGGCGGCGGCGCGGGTCCCGCGGGGGAAGCGCTCGCGCTCGGCCGCGAAGTCCCAGGCGTAGCGCATGGGCGTGTGGCAATAGCAGAGGTGGGGCGTGCCCTCCTCCACCGGGACCGCCTTCGCGCAGGCGTGGCTGCTGGAGATGACCGCGTCGACGCCGGCGGGCGGGTCCATCGCGCGCCACGCCAGCGGCATCAGCGGCAGTAGCCACTCGTGGTGCGAGGTCGCCCCGGGCAGGCGCTGCAGCGCCGAGGTGCGGGCGCCGCGCAGCGAGTCGGGCAGCCGCGACGGCTCGGCCATCGTGGTCAGCACCTCGGCGCCGGGGAAGGCGACCAGGAGCTCGTCGACGCAGCGCTCCGAGCCGGCGTAGCGGACGAGCCAGTCGTGCGCGATCGCCACGCGGGGCGCGGGATGCGGGGCCGTCTCGGCGGCGGCGGAGAGGGGTGAGGGCTGGTGGAGTGTCATCGTGACGGTTGGCGAGACGCCACCTTCCAGGCGGCGCGGCCGGGGCGCTTGTGCGCCCCGCTCGTCCTCAGACCGCTCCCCGCCGGCTCAGCACCACGCCGGCCGTGCGCGCGATGATCGCGAGGTCGCGCTGGAAGGTCCAGTGCCGCACGTAGGAGTAGTCGAGCTGCATCCGCTCGTCCCACGCGATCTCGCTGCGGCCGAGGATCTGCCAGAGCCCGGTGATGCCGGGGCGGACCTCCTGGCGCGCGTGCTGCCAGTCGGTGAGGGCATCGACCTCGTAGCGCCGCAGCGGCCGCGGGCCGACCAGGCTCATCTCGCCCTTCAGCACGTTCCAGAACTGGGGAAGCTCGTCGAGGCTGGTGCGGCGCAGGAAGTGGCCGACGGGCGTGATCCACTCGTCCGAGCGGTACTTGATGGTCTCGGCCAGGTCGGCGATGGCCTCCGGGCCGGCGGCGATGAGCTCGCTGGCCTGCAGCTTCTCGGCGCCCTGCACCATGGTGCGGAACTTGACGACCTCGAACGGCCGGCCCGACTGGCCGACGCGGGTCTGGCGGAACAGCACCCGCTTGCCGTCGCCCATGCGGATGGCGATCGCCACCGCGGCCATGACCGGCGACAGCAGCACCAGGGCGGTCGCCGAGACGACCACGTCGAGGGTGCGCTTGGCCGCGCGGGCGATCCTGCCCGAGCGCCGGCCGCCGATCGAGAGCACGCCCATGCCGCCGAGGGTGTCGACCGACGGCGAGGCGCCGACCAGGTCGAAGAGCCGCGGGATGACGTCGATGTCAACGCCCAGCGAGTCGCACGTGCGCAGGGCCTCGAGCATCCGGTCGTCGGTGCTCGGCGAGAAGGCCACGACCATCCGGTCGATCCCCTGCGTCTCGACGACCTCGTGCAGCTCATCCAGGCCGCCGAGCAGGGGCGGGTCGACGCCCTCGATCCACGAGCCGGCGTCGTCCACGCAGCCCACCACGGCCAGGCCGCGGTCGGGGTGTCGCGCGGCGAGCTCGGCCACCTGGCGGGCGACGTCGCCCGAGCCCAGGATGAGCACGCGCTGCGGCGCGAGGCGGCGGGCCTTGTCGGCGATGTGCCGGCCGGCCAGCCACGCGAAGGGCGCGGCGAGCGTGATGACCGTGATCTGGGCGAGGTCGATCCCCCAGCCCGCGAGGGCACCGATGGGCCAGATGAGCCAGGAGGTCAGAATCGCCGCCACGGCCAGGCGCGGGAAGCGGCCCAGGCCGACCGGGTTCTGCTGGGCGCGGCCGTAGCCGCCCGTCAGCGCGATCACCAGCGGCGCGAGGGCGGCGAAGACGAGGGCGGGCGCGCCGCGCGCCCCGACGCCGGCGGCCTGCCACTTCTCGTCGAAGAGCGGGATGCCGGCCAGGGGGGCCGTGGCGGCGAAGAGCAGGATGGCCGCGAGCGCGTCCCACGCGACCAGCGCCGGCGTCTTCGTGAGCCACGAGCGGGCGCCCGACCGGACCACCGAGGTGATGGTGCGAGTTCTGCCTTCCTCGATGGGGAGCGTGCTCACGTGCCCTCGCAGGGGTTGTTCAGTGGCCGGGACGCACGCCGATTTCACAAGAACGCCGAGGCGCCGACACCCCCCGTCCGCACAGACCTGCGACCGTCGAAGGGGGAGCCCGGGGCGGGGCCCGCGGCGCCGGCGGCCGGCCCTCGCGCGCGCGAAGGCCATGGTGGCCGAGGTGTCGGGCCGGCGTGGTCCGCAGGCCCGGCGGCGCGCCGCGGCGGCATGACTCCCCAACGGGGGGGGCCAGGCCTCCACCTCCGACCGTGGTGGTCGCGCGGGCGCGCCGGGATCCTTCGACGCTGATGGTCCGTGCCCCAGGAAGGAGCCTGGCGTGAGGCAGTTCAGACGACCCGGTCGCAAGTACGTCCTGATCGCCCTCGCCGCATCAGTCGCCGCAGCCGCGGCGCTCGGGCTGACCCCGGTCCTCGCGGGCGGCAAGAAGGTGCAGACCGGGTTCATCGGCGGCCTCGAGGCCGCCGCGGCCTCGAGCTTCCACAACGCGGCCCACTTCTCCCTGAAGGACGCGGCCTTCGACAAGCGCCAGCTGGCGCGCTGCGCGACGCCGGGGTACCGGGCGACCTACCCGAGCAAGTGCCCCGCGATGACGCCCGCGCGCGCCAAGGCCGAGCGCGCCCAGCGCACCGCCTGCGCGCGGCCGCGCTACCGGAAGGCCCACCCGGCCCTCTGCCCCGACCCGAAGGTGCTCCGGGTGAACCGGGCCCTCAAGCGCGCGTTCGCCGCCGGCGAGCCGCCGTCGTCGATCGGCGCCTGGACCGCCCGCATCATCGCCCCGGGCCTGCCGATCAACGCCGTCCTGCTGGCCACCGGCAAGGTCCTGTGGTGGGCCTACCCGCAGAAGCCGAACTTCGCCGACGGCTACAACCAGGACGACCCCAACCCGGGCGCCGCCCTCAACTACTCCGAGGCCTACGTCTTCGACCCCGCCACCGGCGCCAGCGTCCGCCGCGACCCGCCGGCCAACCCGGCGACCGGCCTGCCCGTCAACTTCTGGTGCGCCGGCCAGACCCAGCTGCGCGACGGCCGGGTGCTCGTGGCCGGCGGCAACCTGCGCTACTACAGCAACCAGGACCCGAAGTACCTCGGCGCGCTGTGGGTCTTCACCTTCAACCCCTTCACCGAGACCTGGACCCGGCAGCCCGACATGCAGCACGGGCGCTGGTACCCGACCCTGACCGAGCTCGGTGACGGCCGCGTGGTCATCGTCGCCGGCCTGGACGAGCAGGCGAAGGGCGTGGGCGACGACAACAACCCCGACATCGAGGTCTTCACGCCGTCGCCCAACATGGACGGCGTCGGCTCGATCCAGAAGGTCGGCGAGCAGTTCTTCGGCCTCTACCCGCACGTCTTCCTCAACCCGGCCGGCAAGCTGATCGTCACCGGCCCGGACGAGAGCGACACCTCGATCATCGACCCGGCCAACTGGAGCGTCTCCGACACCCAGGACTTTCCGCCGTTCGGCGCCCAGGGCGGCCGGCGCGAGTGGGGCGCGGCCACGCTGCTCCCCTCCGGCCCGGCGGGCCCGACCACGATCCTCATGACCGGCGGCTCGCCGGCCGAGGGCGAGCCCGGGCAGTACAACAACGCCCCGGCGACCAACACCTCGCTCTACATCAACACCCTGAACGGGGCGGTCTCGCCCGCGCCGAGCAACATCCGCGCCCGCAGCCACGTCAACGTCACCACGCTCCCCGACGGCTCGCTGTTCACGAACGGCGGCGGCGTCGGCAGCGCCGACGGCGACCTCTACGCCGGCCCGGTCTACTCGGCCGAGCTCCGCAACCCGGCCACCGGGCTGTGGAACGAGACCAACAACCAGGTCGACGAGCGCACCTACCACTCGACCTCCCTGCTGATCCCCGACGGCCGGGTCATCTCGATGGGCGACGACCGGGCGGAGCAC
>DATLLV010000005.1:0-8651 GCA_035537655.1 Miltoncostaeaceae bacterium | reverse complement strand
GCAGGCGGCGGCGGCGGTCGACGAGGCGGCGGCGCAGAAGCAGCGGGTCGAGGGGCTCCTGGCCCAGCGCCAGGCGGTGCTGGACAACGTGAAGGGCGAGCTCGCGCAGATGATCAAGGCCGAGCAGGAGCGCAAGCGCCGGATCGCCGCCGCGCAGAAGGCCGCGCTCGAGCGCGCCAGGGCGGCCGGCTACGCCGCGACGGCATTGCCCAGCGGGGGCAGCAACTCCGGGGCGGTCGCCGCCGCGCTGGGCCAGCTCGGTACGCCTTACGTCTGGGGCGGCGCCGCCCCCGGCGGCTTCGACTGCAGCGGCCTCGCCTCGTGGGCCTTCGCGCAGATCGGCAAGAGCGTGCCCCACTACACCGGCGCGATCTGGAGCGCGTTCCCGCACGTGGCGAACGGCGACCTGGAGCCCGGAGACATGCTCTTCTTCAACGGCGGCGACCACATGGGCATCTACATCGGCAACGGCCAGTTCGTGCACGCGCCGCACACCGGCGACGTCGTGAGGATCGCCACCCTGGCCGACCGCGGCGACTACATCGGGGCCGTCCGGGCCTAGCGCACCTGGCGCCCGCGGTCCCGACCTGGGCAGGATCGCCTCGATGCCCCCCTCGGCGCAGCGCCCGCCGGGCGGACGCGACATCGTCGTCTGCTCGGACGGCACCGGGAAGTCGCTCGACGGCCGCGCGACCAACGTGGTGGGGCTGGTCGGGTGCCTGTCGCTCGACGACGCCCGCCGCCAGGTGGTGGTGTACGACCGGGGCATCGGCAGCGGCAGCGCCGGCGGCGAGGCGTTCCGGAGCGCGCACCGTGACGCGCTCGCGTCCGGCGCCCTGCGCCTGCTGGAGCCGCGCACCCGCGCCCGCCCGCTGGGCGAGCGGGCCGAGCGGGCCGCGGGCCTGCTGTTCGGCCACGGGCTGCGCCAGAACGTCGGCGAGATGTACTGCGAGCTGGCGGCGCTGCACGAGGGGCCCGGCGACCGGGTGCTGCTGTTCGGCTTCAGCCGGGGCGCCTTCACCGTGCGCGCGCTGGCGGGCCTGCTGCACCGCTGCGGGCTGCCGGGCCCCGGCGAGGACGCCGAGGCCCGCTTCGGCCGGGCCTGGCGGCTGTTCGCGCCCATGCGACCCGACGCGGCGGCGATCGCCGCCCTCCGGGCCGGCGGGCGCGCCTGCCCGGTGCATCTGATGGGCGTGTGGGACACGGTCAAGTCGTACGGGGGGCTGCGCCCGGCCCTGCTCCCGCACCTGCGCCACAACCCGATCGTCGTCCACGTCCGCCACGCCCTCGCCCTGGACGAGCGCCGCGCCTGGTTCAAGCCGACGACCTGGGGCCGCCTCGACCTGGACCGGGCCGGCGCGCTGACGCGAGTGCCGCCCGAGGACGCGCGCGCGATCGAGGTGCAGGACGTCCTGGAGGTGTGGTTCGCCGGCTGCCACTCGGACGTGGGCGGCGGCGTCCCAGGGGACACGCCCGGGATCGCCCTGCGCTGGATGCTCGCCGAGGCGGCCGCCGTCACCCCGGGGCTGCGCCTGAACGCCGCCGGCCGGGCCCTGCTGGGGCACGACGACCCGACGGGCGCGCCCGCCGTGCAGGAGTCGTGGACGCGCGCCTGGGGCCGGGCCGAGGCGATCCCCCGCCAGGAGATCGACAACGGCGGGGCCTGGCCGGCGCGGCGGTGGCATGTCGGCAGCGACGGCGCCCGCTCCCCGGCGGACACGCCCCGCGACGGGGGCAGGGTGTACGTGCACCGCACCGCCGCGCGCACCCGGCGGCTCCCGTTCGCCGTCACGACCGTGGAGACGAAGCGCCAGGTGCGCGGGGCGCGGTCGGCGGGCTGACCCGGAGGGGGCGGCGCTACTCGAGCTGGTGCAGCAGCGAGTCGCGCTGGCGGCGCTCCTCCTGCTCCACCGTCCACTCGGGCCGGCGCCCGTGCGCGACGCTGACCTCGGCCGGCGAGGGCAGCTCGGCCGGGTCGAGCCAGGTGGCGGGGTCCCAGAGCCTCGACCGCACGAACGACTTCGCGCAGTGCGCGTAGACCTCCTCGGCCGCCACGACGATCGCGGTGCGCGGCGCCTTGCCGACCGGCCGCAGACGTGCCAGCAGCTCCGGCCGCGCGCTGACCCGGGCGGCGCCGTTGACGCGGAGCGTCGTGTCGCGGCCGGGGATCACGAAGATCAGCGCCGTCCGGCCGGTGGCGACGATGTTCTCCAGCGTGTCGAGACGCCGGTTGCCGGTGGCGTCGGGGATCGCGAGGTGCCGGTCGTCGAGCACCGTCACGAAGCCCGGCGGCCCGCCGCGCGGGCTGACGTCGCCCCGGCCGTCCGGCGCGAAGCTGGCCACGAACAGCATCGGCGAGGCCGCGATCAGGCGGCGGCACATCTCGTCGAGGCGCGCGATGTCCTTGCGCACCGCCCGCTCCATCGGGGCGTCGTAGTGCTCGCGGAGCTCCGCCACCCGCTCCACCGCGCCCTCGAAGGGATCCGCCCCGGCCATCGCCGGATGATGGCAGAGGCGGCGCACCGGGCCGCCCCGATTCGGCCGCCCGCGGGCCGGGTAGCCTCCCAGGATGTCCGGCCTCGTCCTCGGACCCCTGCTCCGGTACGCCGGCTCGACCGAGGCGACGGTCTGGGTCGAGACCGACGCGCCGTGCGAGGTCGCGGTGCTCGGGCGCACCGCGCGCACCTTCCACGTCGAGGGCCACCACTACGCGCTGGTGGAGCTCCGCGACCTGCCGCCCGGCTCGGTCACGCCCTACGAGGTCCACCTCGACGGCGCGCGCGCCTGGCCGCCGCCGGGCGACGGGCGCCCGCCCAGCGCGATCCACACCAGGGACCACGAGCGCCGCTCGCGGCTGCTGTTCGGGTCCTGCCGGGTCGGCGCCCCCCAGCGCCGGCCCTACACGCTCGCCACCGGCGAGCACCCCGAGGCCGTCGAGGTCGACGCGCTCTGGGCCTTCTCGCGGCGCCTGCAGGCCGGCAGGGAGCCCTGGCCGGACTGCCTGCTGCTGCTCGGCGACCAGGTCTACGCCGACGAGGTCTCGCCCGAGACGGCGGCCTTCATCCGGAGCCGCCGCGACGTGTCGGAGCCGCCCGGCGAGGAGATCGCCGACTTCGAGGAGTACACGCGCCTGTACCGCGAGAGCTGGAGCGATCCCGACATCCGCTGGCTGCTCTCGACGGTGCCGAGCACGATGATCTTCGACGACCACGACGTCCACGACGACTGGAACATCTCCGAGGCCTGGGTCCGCGAGATGCGGGCCAAGGACTGGTGGGGGGACCGGATCGTGGGCGCGTTCATGGCCTACTGGCTCTACCAGCACCTGGGCAACCTGGCGCCGCCGGAGCTCGCCGAGGAGCCCCTGTTCGCCGAGTTGCGCGGGCTGGAGGACGGCGGTCCGCGGCTGCGCGCCTTCGGCCGGCAGGCCGACCGCGAGTCGGCCGCCAGCCGCTGGGCGTTCCACCGCGACTTCGGCCGCTCGCGGCTGGTGGTGGTCGATTCCCGGGCGGCCCGCGTGCTGCCCGAGGGGCGGCGCGACATGATCGACCAGGGCGAGTGGACCTGGATCTCGGACCGCGCCCGGGGCGAGTACGACCACCTCGTCATCGCGAGCACGCTGCCCGTCTTCATGATCAAGGGCGTCCACCACCTGGAGGCCTGGAGCGAGGCGGTCTGCGGCGGCGCCTGGGGCCCGCCCGGGCGTCGCATGGGCGAGTGGGCCCGGCGGCTGCTGGACCTCGACCACTGGCCCGCGTTCCAGCGCTCGTTCGCCGGGATGGTCGGGCTGCTCGACGAGCTGGCGCTCGCCGAGGGGCACCCCGCCTCGATCACGCTGATCGGCGGGGACGTGCACACCGCCTACATCGCCGAGGTGGGGATCGGCGACGGCCGCGGCAGCCGCGTGCACCAGGTGGTGTGCTCGCCGTTCCGCAACCCCCTGGACCCGCACCAGCGGCGTCTGGTCAAGGCGACGACGACCCGTGGCGCCGAGCTGGTGACGCGGGGGCTCGCGCGCGCGGCCGGCGTCGGGCCGCCGCCCGCCGGCTGGCGCTTCCGCGACGGAGTTGTCGAAGGTGGGGCCGTCGCGGTGCTCGAGCTCGACGAGCGCACGTCGCGCGTCACGATCAGCCGCAGCGGCCCGGAGGACGAGGACGGGCCGGTCCTCACCCACCTGCACCGGCGGACGCTGGCCTCGGCCTGACCGCCGCGGCGGTTGACCGCGCGCGGGGGGGCGTAGTCAGATCGCGGCGGCGCCGGACCCGCCGACCAGACGACACGAGTGGGAAGGAGCCCGCATGGCGAGCGCGCCGCTGACCCGGGACGAGGTGCTGGACGAGCTCGACTTCCTCGCCACCGCGACCCACGCGCTGATCGTGGAGTACCGGACGCTCTGCTGCGCGTTCGGCAACGGCCTGGCGGCCGACGAGGGCGGGACCGCCACCGACCAGGGCCGCGAGGCGGCCTCGACGGCGGCCACGCTGGCGCTGTCGCGGATGTTCCACCTCAAGTCGCTCAACCTGAACCTGGTGCAGGCCGGCCGGTCGCCGCAGCTGGGGCGCGCGGACGCCATCGCCAGCGCATCGGTCCCGGAGATCCCCCTCGGCCCGCCGACCGCGCAGCAGCTCGCGGACTTCCCGGCGCGCGAGGACGCGATCGCGCGGGCCATGGACGAGCGCTACAAGCGGCTGGAGCCGGCCGTCACGACCGCGCCGGTGTTCGAGGGGGACCTGCTCGAGAACGTGCGGGGGACGATCGTCGGCGAGGGCTCGATCCACGCCACGGGCGTCGCGAGCCTGCGGGCCGTGGTCGGCACGACGCCGCCGGCCGAGCTCGTGATCGTGACCGGCCGCGAGCCGGCCGACGCCTTCGACGAGCGCCTCCTGAAGGTCAGCGACCAGGGCTACGGCCTGACGCTGGCCGCCCTCGGGCATCAGTTCGGGGAGACGGACTTCTTCGCGGCCGGGACCTTCCGCGCCCTCGCCACCGACGTGATGCTCGGCCTGGACGACGTCCACAGCCTCCTGGTGCTGCGCGGCCTGCTGCCCCCGTTCACGCTCGGTTAGGCGAGCCGTCCGCGTTGACCGGGCCCTCGCCGAGGGGCTCCTGGTCGGTCTTCAGGTGGAGGGCGGTCAGGTCGTTGCCGTCGTTCGTCGTGAACTCGAGGAAGATCGGGTCCTCGCCCTGCAGGACTCGGTAGGCGTCGGTGAACGCCGCCGGCGGCGGAAGGAAGCCGACGACGACGGTCTTGTGCGGCGTGCGCCAGCCGAGCCCCGCCGGCGCGTCGTCCTTGAAGAAGAGGAGGGCGGTCTTCACGCCCTGGTCGGGCGCGGCCGTCAGGGTGATCTGGACGTTCTGGCTCGGGGGGCGCGGCTGGCACCCCGCGCGCCGGTCTGGTTGGGTTCCCCCGGGGCAGACACGGAGGGGGTTGGCGGTGGTGACGGTGGCGTCGAAGCTTCGGGGCCGTGTGCGCGAGCACAACCTCACGCTGGTCGCCGCCGGCGTGGCGTTCTACGCCTTCCTCGCCCTGATCCCGGCCCTGATCGCGTTCGTGTCGATCTACGGGCTGGTCTCCTCGCCCGAGGACGTTACGCGGCAGGTGGAGGACCTGGGCTCGTCGCTGCCGGCCGAGGTCCAGGACTTCCTCGTCTTCCAGCTCACCCAGATCGTCAACGCCAGCAGCAGCGGCGTCTCGGTCACGGCGATCGTCGCCATCGTCGTGGCGCTGTGGAGCGCCTCGGGCGGCATGGCGTCGCTCATCACCGGCATCCACGTGGCGCGCGAGACCGACGAGCCCAAGAGCTTCGTGGTCAAGCGCGGCAAGGCGCTGCTGCTGACGATCGGCGCGATCGTGTTCCTCGGCATCGTGATCTTCCTCGTCACGGCGGTGCCGCCGCTGCTCGACGACGCCGACCTCGGCGACGCCGGGCGCCTGGCCTTCCAGATCGTCAGCTGGGTCGTACTCGCGCTCGTCATGCTCGTCGGCATCGGGCTGCTCTACCGCTTCTCCGTGCGCGGCGGTCGACGCGGCTGGCTCGGCGTCGTCACGGTCGGGGCGGTGGTCGCCATGGTCGGCTGGCTGGTGGTGTCGGGCCTCTTCGGCGCCTACACGGCCAACTTCGCGAGCTACGGCAAGACCTACGGCACGCTGGCGACCATCGTCGTCGTGCTGCTCTGGCTCTGGCTCAGCTCGCTGATGCTGCTGCTGGGCGCGGAGGTCGACGGCGCCCGGGAGGACGGCGCACCGGCGCCCGAGCCCGCCCCGTCCGCCTCCTGAGCGACGGCGCCCGAGATCTCCTCGCCGCGGCGGCGGCGCACGCGGCGGACTACCTCGAGTCGCTGCCGGAGCGGCCGGTCCGGGCCGACCGGGACAGCGCGGCCGCGCTCGCCGCCCTGCCCCGCGCGCTGCCGGACGGGCCGACGGACCCGCGCGCCGTGCTCGACGAGCTGGTCGCCGACGCTGAGCCCGGCGTCACCGCGATGGGCTCGCCGCGCTACTTCGGCTTCGTCATCGGCGGGACGCTGCCGGCGGCCCTGGCGGCCGACTGGATGGCGGCCGCCTGGGACCAGAACGCCGGCCTCGCCTCCCCCACGCCGGCGGCGGCGGCCATCGAGGAGGTCGCCGGCGCCTGGGTGATCGACCTCCTGGGCCTCCCGCGCGAGGCCTCGTTCGCCTTCGTGACCGGCTGCCAGATGGCCCACGTGACCTGCCTCGCCGCCGCCCGCCACCGCGTCCTCGCCGAGGCCGGCTGGGACGTGGAGCGCGACGGGCTCGCCGGAGCGCCGCGGGTGCGCGTGATCGCGACGGCCGGGCGCCACGTGACGGTCGATCGGGCCCTGCGCCTGCTCGGCCTGGGCAGCGGCTGCCTGGAGCCGGTCGAGGCCGACGAGCGCGGCGCCATGCGCCCGGAGGCCCTCGAGCGGGCTCTCGCCGGCGGGTCCGGTCCCACGATCGTCTGCGCCCAGGCCGGCGACGTGAACACCGGCGCGGTCGACCCCCTCGACGCCGTCTGCGACGCCGCCGGCGGGGCCGGCGCGTGGGTGCACGTCGACGGCGCCTTCGGCCTCTGGGCCATGGCCAGCCCGCGGCGCCGGGGCGAGCTCCGCGGCTGCGAGCGCGCCCAGTCGTGGGCCACCGACGGGCACAAGTGGCTCAACGTCCCCTACGACTGCGGCATCGCCGTGGTCGCCGACCGCGACGCCCACCGCGCGGCGATGGCGGTCCAGGCGAGCTACCTGCAGCAGGGCGAGCCGGTGCGCGAGCCGATGGACTGGACGCCCGAGTTCTCGCGCCGGGCACGGGCGACGCCGGTCTACGCGGCGCTGCGCTCGCTGGGCCGCAACGGCGTGGCCGAGCTGGTGGACCGCCTCTGCGCCTGCGCGGACCGCTTCGCCGAGCGCCTCGGCGCCGAGCCGGGCCTCGAGGTCGTCGCCCACGGGCTGAACCAGGTGCTCGTGCGCCCGGTGGGGGACGACGGCGCCGCCGACCGGCTCGTGGCGGCGGTGCAGGCCGACGGTACCTGCTACACGACCCCCACCACCTGGCGCGGGGCGCGCTGCATGCGCATCTCGGTCAGCAGCTGGCGGACCACCGAGGCCGACGTGGACCGGTCCGTCGAGGCGATCGTCCGCGCGCTGGAGATCGCCCGCTCCCGAGGCTAGCGAGTCGCCTGGCGCGGGGTGGCGCCCCGGCCGGCGGCCCGACAGACTCACCATCGGCGATGCGAGCGATCGTCTTCGAGCGCTACGGCCCACCCGGCGACGTGCTGCGCGTCGCCGACGTCGAGGAGCCCGCGATCGGCGCCCGCGACGCCCTGGTGCGCGTCCGGGCGGCCTCGGTCAACCCGGCCGACTGGCACCTCATCCGCGGCGCGCCGTACGTCGCCCGCCTGTCGTTCGGGCCGCGCCGGCCGCGCCACCCGGTGCCGGGCAGCGACCTGGCCGGGGTGGTCGAGGCGGTGGGCTCGGAGGTCACGGAGCTGCGCGAGGGCGACGAGGTCTACGGCAGCCCCTTCCCCTCCTTCGGCGCCTTCGCCGAGCGGGCGCGCGTGCCGGCGGACGGTCTCGCGCCGGCGCCGGAGGCCCTGTCGCCGGCCGAGGCGGCGGCCGTGCCGGTGGCGGGGCTGACGGCGCTCCAGGGGCTCCGCGACCACGCGCGCGTCCGCGCCGGCCAGCGCGTCCTGATCATCGGCGCCTCGGGCGGGGTCGGCTCGTTCGCCGTGCAGATCGCCGCCGCCCTCGGCGCCGAGGTGACCGGCGTCAGCAGCGCGGGCAACCTCGACCTGGTGCGTGCCCTCGGCGCCGCCCACGTCATCGACTACGCGCGCGAGGACGTCACCCGCGTGAGCGAGACCTACCACGTCGTCCTCCAGGTGGCGGGGACGGCGTCGCCGGCCGCCTGCCGGCGGGCGCTGACCCGCGACGGCACGCTCGTCCAGATCAGCGGCGACGGTGACGGCCGCTGGATCGCGCCCCTCGGGCGGATGCTCGCCGGGCGGCTGCTGTCCCCCGTCGTGAGGCAGCGGCTGACCAGCTTCACGGCGCGGCCGAAGGCGGACGACCTGCGGTTCCTGGCCGGGCTGATCG
The DNA here is from genome assembly GCA_035537655.1 of Miltoncostaeaceae bacterium. Lineage (GTDB taxonomy): Bacteria > Actinomycetota > Thermoleophilia > Miltoncostaeales > Miltoncostaeaceae > DATAGF01. The sequence continues at coordinate 65 of DATLLV010000005.1, read as the reverse complement.
AGTCCGGCGCGGTCCGCCCGGTGATCGACCGCACGTGGTCGCTCGACGAGGTGCCCGAGGCCGTC
>DATLLV010000004.1:0-4761 GCA_035537655.1 Miltoncostaeaceae bacterium | reverse complement strand
TCCCCTTCGCTGCCGCTTGCGCGTAGGGGCGCGCCCCTAGCTACTGCCACCTCCACTGGTGCTATGCAATAGGACCACCTCCTTTCCGTGGTGAGAGGACGATAGCGATGGCGGCGGTCGGCGGTCCAGCGGATCCCCCTCACCGCTCCGGGGGCCGGGGGTAGGGTGGGGTCGTGCCCGACGTCGACCTGATCGTCATCGGCGCCGGCATGGCCGGCATGAACGCGGCCGCGCGCGCCTCCGAGGCGGAGGCGAGCGTCGCGGTCATCGAGCGGGACCGGGTGGGCGGCACCTGCCCGATCCGCGGGTGCATCCCGAGCAAGGCCCTGATCCGCAGCGCCGAGGTCGCCCACGAGGTGCGCACCGCGGAGCGGTACGGGGTGCGGGTCGACGGCGTCTCGGTGGACATGGCCGCGGTCATCGGCCGGGTGCAGGCGATCGTCGATAAGGGCGCGTCGGGCGCTCGCAGGTGGCTGGAGTCGCTGCCGGGGGTGCGGGTCGTGGCGGGCGAGGCCCGCTTCGAGGAGCCGGGCGTGGTGACGGTCGACGGCGACCGCTTCCGCGCTCCGCGGGTCGTCATCGCCAGCGGCGCCGCGCCGCGGCCGCTGCCGGTGAAGGGCCTCGACGAGGCCGGCTACCTCACCAGCGACGACGTGCTGCGCATGACCTCGCTGCCCGAGCGGCTGCTGGTGATCGGCGCCGGGCCGGTCGGGCTGGAGCTGGGCCAGGCGCTCGGGCGCCTCGGCTCGCGGGTCACGATGGTCGAGATGACCGAGCGGCTGCTGCCGTCGGGCGAGCCCGAGGTCGGCGAGACGCTGGCCGAGCTGCTGGGCGAGGAGGGGATCGACCTGTTGACCGGCGCCGAGATCGCGCGCGTCGAGACGCGCCCCGGCGGCGGCCCGCGGATCGTCGTCGAGCACGAGGGCCGCACGCGCGAGCTCGACGGCGACGCGATCCTGCTCGGCGCCGGCCGCGGCCCGGCGGTCGAGTCGCTGCGGCTCGAGGCCGCCGGCGTCGAGGGCGGCCCCAAGGGCATCCCGGTCGACGCCCGCCTGGCCACCTCGCGCGACGGCCACTTCGCGGCCGGCGACGTGCTGGGCCCGCCCTTCGACGCCTTCACGCCCACGGCCCGGCGCCTGGGGCGCGAGGCGGTCGACAACGCGCTGGGCCTCGACCCCCACGACGTCAGCCGCGACGTCGGGCCGACGGCGGTCTTCACCGACCCGGAGGCGGTGAGGGTCGGCATGACCGAGGCGCAGGCGCGCGAGGCCGGCCACGACGTGGGGGTGGCGACCTCCGGCTTCTCGGGCGGGAAGGCGCGGGCCTGGAGCCAGGAGCGCGGCGTGGTGAAGGCGGTCGTGGACCGCTCCTCCCGCCGGATCCTCGGGGCCTCGGTGCTCGCCTACCACGCCGCCGACCTCATCCACCCGGTCGTCGTTGCGATGGAGGCGGGGAGCGCCGACCCGCTGGTCCACGCGATCCACATCCACCCGACCCTGGGCGAGCCGGTGCGGGCGGCCGTGCGGAGCGCGCTCGGCTAGGCGGCCGCGGGCTGGAAGCGGTCGACCTCCTCGCCCACCAGGCGCGCCCACTCGCGCGCGCCGGGCAGGGGGAGGAGCGCCTCGCCCGGGCCCGGGAGCGCGATCCCGTGGGTCGCCCCGCGGATGAGGCGGTAGGTCGCCGGGATCCCGGCCGCGCGCATGCGCTCGACCGCCCGGCGCGACTCGCGCGGCGAGACGCCGAAGGGCCGCCCGTCGAGGCGCCCGTGGATCACCGCCACGCGGCGGCCGGCGAGCGTCGCCACGCCGAGCTCCTCCGGCAGCCAGGGCGCGAGCCCGACGAAGGTCGTCACGGCCGGGTCGTCGGCCACGGCCAGCGAGACCGCGCCGCCCATCGAGAAGCCCAGCAGCAGGACCGGGCGCCCGGGCCCGGCGGGGCCCTCCGCCAGCGCCGCCAGCGCGGCGCGGGCGTCCTCGATGCACATCTCGAGGCGCGTCCACGACCGCACCCGGTAGCGCACCTCGTAGAAGGCCACCCGCGGCCGCGAGGGCGTCAGCCGGCGCACCAGCCAGTCCATCGAGGCGCTCCAGTCGCCGGCCACCACCCGCTTGATGCCGCCGTTCAGGCAGAGCACCGCCGGCGCGTCGACCGGCCCCGTGCGGCGCATCTGCGCGCCGCCGGCCAGGTGCTGCGGCGGCCCGTGGAGGGCGTCGCCTATCGGGCGGCGAGCGCCACGGCCCGCTGGCGGAGGGGGGTCACGGCCCCCGGGTGCGCGAGATCCAGGCCAGCAGGTCGTCCAGGCGATGCGCCCACATCAGCGTGAGGCCGCGGGCCTGGGCGTCCTCCAGGTTGGCGCGCTTGAACACGCCCGACAGCACCGCGGCGGGCACGACTTGGCTGCGGCCGAAGTCCTGGAGCCAGGTCTCGGCCTTGCTCGCCGCCTCGTGGTTCACGCGCTTGTAGGAGTTGGTGGCCGAGTTCGAGGCCTTGCACTCCAGCGGCATCCGGCGCCGGTCCCAGAGGCCCACGACCAGGTCGGCCTTGCGGTCGCCGAAGGTGCGCTCGGTGCAGAACTCGCCCGGGCCCGGCGCCTCCTCGAGGGTGCGGATCACGCGCGGCGCGGCCACCTCGCGGAACCCCGCGCCGCGCAGGGCGTCGGCGACCGCCGACTCCTGCAGCACCCGCGCCTCGTTGCGCCGCAGCGTCCGCACGCGCTCGGTGGCCATCAGCGAGGCGGTCGCCAGGGCGGCGGCCGACTTCTCGTCCTCGTGGGGCTCCCGCCCCTCGCCCACCCACGGGAAGCGGCGCCGGTCGAGCCCGGCGAGCACGGTCTCGACCACCCGGGCGGCCGCCTCGGGGTCGGCGCGCAGGGCGGTGGGGGCCAGGCTCGCCTGGGCGATCACGCGCAGGTCGTCGACCGAGATGAAGGGGCCGGCCAGGAAGCGCAGCGCCTCGATGTAGCGCGCCTCGGCGGCCACCTCGGGCGCCCGCTCGCGCAGCTCGGTGAGGTCGACCGTCAGCTCCACGAGCTCCTCGATCGTGCCGAGGCACTCGTCGAGGTGGGCGAGGTACTGCTCGAGCGGCTCCTGGAAGCGCTCGAGGCGGAAGGCCTCGACGGCGGCGGCGATGTCGCGCTCGAGGTCGCCGGCGCTCCAGCGCGGCGGGGCGAGGAACGTCGTGGCCACTCAGCCCTCCTCGGCGAAGGGGTCGGGCACCGGGATCCGCTCCATCTCGCGCGGCTCGAACTTGGTCAGCCCGCCGGCGTAGGTGCGGCCGTCGTGCACGCTCACGGTCCCGCGCAGCGACGCGAGCAGGCGCCCGATCGCCGGCTCGGGCAGCTCCACGCGCGGGTAGAGCCCGTGGGCGATGTTGATGTGGCGGGCGCCGGCCAGGTTCCGCGTGAAGGCCGGCGGCCGGCGGGCCATGTAGGTGGCGAGGATCGGTGCCGGCTCGCGCAGGCCAACCGACCACCACGCCCGGCGCGCCCGGGCGATGTAGCCGCGGTCGGCGCCGTCGCGGCGGGCCCGCCTGAGGAAGCCCTCGATGCGGCGCAGCTCGGCCCCGGAGAACGCGTCGAGATCGGCCGGGAGGTCGACCACCAGCCGCAGGTGGCCGGTCGAGGCCAGCGCGCCGCCCGCCTCGAAGATCTCGCGCGCCCGGGTGACGGAGGGGAAGAGGACCTCGGGCGGCAGGTCGGTCTCGTCGCGCCGCACCACCCAGGTCGAGTTGCGGCCGGTGACCGCGCCGCGGTGCACCCGCACCAGGTCGCCGAGCTCGATGTGATCCTCGGGCACGGCGCGCGCCGCGCGGGTGAGCGGCGACCAGCGGCGGGCCTCGCGCAGCCGCTCGGCCGGCACGGGCCGCCCGCCGTCGAGCGCCCCCAGGCGGCCGACCTCGCCCACCCGGCGCAGGCGCACGGCCCCGGGCGGGCGGCCGGCGCGAAAGCACGTGATGGCGGCGGTCACGGCGGCGTCCTCGAAGGGGGCGGCCGTCGGCTCCAGCACGTGGATCGCCTCGCCGCCCAGGCCGTCGAGCAGCAGCTCGCGCACCAGGCGGCCGTAGTTGGTGTCGAGCCACTCCGAGGAGGTGATGAAGGCGCCCCGGTCGCCCGGGCGGGCGCGCGCTGCGGTCGCGAGGAAGAAGTGCACGTGCAACCCGGCCAGGCGGCTGGCCTCCAGCCCGTGGGCGCGGGCGCCCAGCGCCAGCCACTCCTTCCAGCCCGGCGCGATCTGGTGGTGGCGGACGTAGGGCGGATTGCCGATGTAGAGCGACGACGCGCCGTCGCGGTCGAGCTCCGCCGAGCGGTAGTCGGCGGCGAGCACCCGGCTGCGCCCGCCGAGGCCGGCGGCCGCGAGGTGGCCGCGGCAGACCGCGGCGGCCAGCGGGTCGAGCTCCACCGCGAGGAGCTCGGCCCCGGGGAAGCGCCGTCCCGCCGCAACGGCGAAGCGCCCCGACCCCGCGCCCGGGTCGACCACCCGCGCCGGGGGCCCCTCCGAGGCCGCCCACTCCACCATCGAGGCGACGATCGGCGCAGGCGTGTAGGTCGCCCCGGCGCGGGTGGTCGACCCGGGCGCGGGGTCGGGGCGCTTCGCCGTCGCGGCGGGACGGCGCTTCCCCGGGGCCGAACTGCTCGCCGTGGAGCTCGACCCGCTGGCCGCCGCGGTCTGCCGCGGCCACCTCGCGGCCGCCGGCCTCGGCGGGCGCAGCCGGGTGCTCGCCGCCGACTACCGCTCGGCGGAGCTCGACCGCGACGGCGCGTCG
>DATLLV010000003.1:0-2385 GCA_035537655.1 Miltoncostaeaceae bacterium | reverse complement strand
CCGGCCGCCGCGACCTGCGGCACCTGCCGACCTTCACGATCGACCCGCCGACCGCCCGCGACTTCGACGACGCGCTGTCGGCCGAGCGCCTCGACGGCGGCCGCACCCGGGTCTGGGTGCACATCGCCGACGTCGCCGCCCGGCGGGCGCGCCGCCGCCTCGCGCGCCGCGCGCTCGACCGCCGGGTCGAAGCGCCGGCGCAGCCCGCGGTCGAGCATCAGGCCCTCGAGCACGTCGCGGGCGACGTCCGGGCGGCCGAGGCGGCGCACGACCTTGCCGTGCCCGGAGCGCGGGCCGCTCGGGGCCACCACCACGAGGTCGCCCGGCCCCGACCTGCGGTCCTTGTCGACGTTCAGCCGCCGCCCGGCGCGGTCGAAGAACGGGACGGCGTTCAGCCAGCGGCCCCGGCGCTCGAGCAGCGCCACCACCGGCGGGGCCGCGCCCCGCGGCCGGCTCACGCGCTCAGCTCCCGGTCTTTTGCGCGAGGACGTCGAGCGCCTTGTCGAGCGCCTCGTCACGACGCGGGGTCTTCGGGTCGTCCTCGGCGCGCACGTCGGGCACGATGCCCCCCGGCCGGCCGTTGCGCGGCCCCAGGTTGCGCCCCTTTGGCGTGAAGTACTCGCCCACGGTGATGTCCAGCGCGCCGCCGTTCTCCAGGCTCTCGATCTCCTGGAAGACGCCCTTGCCGAACGTCTTGGTGCCGACCACGGTCGCCCGGTCGCGGTCCTGCAGGGCGCCCGTGACGATCTCCGATGCCGAGGCCGTGTTGCCGTTGACCAGCACGACGACCGGGACCTTCGGGCTGATCGCGTCGCCGGAGGCGGTGAAGGTCCGCTCGGGCCGGTTGCGCCCGCGCGTGGTCACGACCGTGCCCTCCGGGATGAAGATGGAGCTGACCAGCACGCCCTCCTCGAGCAGGCCGCCGCCGTTGTCGCGCAGGTCCAGCACGACGCCCTTGGCCCCCCGCTTGATCAGGTCGCGCACCTTCTCGCCGACGGCCCCGTGCGCGCCCGAGGTGAACTGGGCCAGCGAGACGTGGGCGAACTCGTCGCCGTCGCGGCGCACCATCTCGCCCTCGGAGACCGGGACGGCGACGCGAGCGCGCTTGAGGCGCACCTCGCGCACCTCGCCGGCCTTGGTGCGCAGCCGCAGCCGCACGGACGTGCCGGCCGGGCCCTTGATCATGCCGGTCGACGCGTCGGAGGACTTGCCCTCGATCGACTGGTCGTCGACGGCGACGATCCGGTCGCCCTCCTCGATGCCGGCCTTGTCGGCGGGCCCGCCGTCGAAGACGGTCAGCACCCGCAGCCCCTGCGGGACCTCCTCCACGTTGAGGCCGACGCCCTCGAAGGCGCCGTTGGTCGACTCCTGGAAGGCGCGGTACTCCTTCGGGTCGATGTACTTGGAGAAGCGGTCGTTGAGCGATTTGACCGCGGCGTCCAGCGACGCGTTGAGGAGGTCGTCGCGGTCGACCTTCTTGTAGTAGTCGGACTTAATCCGGTCCATCGCGTCGTCGAAGACCTGCGCGTCCTCGTCGCCGACGAGCGCGTCGCGCGCGAAGCCGGGCAGGACGCCGGGGTGGCCGCCCGCCCACACGCCGAACACGAGCGCCACCACCACCAGAGCGGCGAGCAGCGGTGTCAGGAGCCGGCGACCCACCATTCCTACGGTAGCCCCAGCCCACCGCCGGCCCCGGCCGTCGGGGCGCCCGGTTCCCGCACCCCGTCGGCTACGCTGTCCCGCCCTCCTCGACGGTGGAGCACCCCCCATGGGCGATCCCAGCGGCTTCCTCGACATCCAGCGCGTTCCCATGCCCGAGCGCGATCCGCGCGAGCGAATCCGCGACCACAAGGAGATCTTCGGCGTCCTGCCCGACGAGCAGCTCAAGGCCCAGGGCGCCCGCTGCATGGACTGCGGCGTCCCGTTCTGTCACGACGGCTGCCCGCTCGGGAACCTGATTCCGGACTGGAACGACCTCGTCTACCGCGGCCGCTGGCGCGAGGCGATCGAGCAGCTGCACGCGACCAACAACTTCCCCGAGTTCACGGGCCTCATCTGCCCGGCGCCGTGCGAGTCGGCCTGCGTGCTGGCGATCGAGGGGCTCGAGCAGGCGGTGATGATCAAGCAGATCGAGTACGCGATCGTCCACCACGCCTGGGAGCAGGGCTGGATCCAGCCGGTGCGGCCCGCCCAGCGCTCGGGCCGCCGCGTCGCCGTCGTCGGCTCCGGCCCGGCCGGCCTGGCGGTCGCCCAGCAGCTCAACCACGCCGGCCACACCGTCGTCGTCTACGAGCGCGACGAGGGCCCGGGCGGGCTGCTGCGCTTCGGCGTGCCCGACGCCAAGCTCGAGAAGTGGATCATCGACCGGCGCGTCGCCGTGCTGGA
>DATLLV010000002.1:0-21857 GCA_035537655.1 Miltoncostaeaceae bacterium | reverse complement strand
GATGACGAGGATGCGCTGATCTCGATCAACTACACCTCGGGCACGACCGGCCGGCCGAAGGGCGTCATGTGCACGCACCGGGGCTCCCACCTCAACGCCCTCGGCGACGTCCTCCACACCGGCCTCACAGATGGGGCCGGTGTGGAGGACGTCGCCGAGGGCGTTGAGGTGGGAGCCCCGGTGCGTGCACATGACGCCCTTCGGCCGGCCGGTCGTGCCCGAGGTGTAGTTGATCGAGATCAGCGCATCCTCGTCATCCGGCACCTGGCCCGGCGGCCCGTCCGGGTCGCCGGCCGCGAGCAGGTCCTCGTAGGGGTCGCCGCGGACGCCCGTGTCGTCCACGCGCACCACCTCCACCCCCGCGAGGTCGAGCCCCCCGAGCGATCCGGTGAGCGCCCCGTCGACCAGCAGGAACCGCGCGCCCGAGTGATCGAGGATGTAGCCGATCTCGGGCGCGGTGAGGCGCACGTTGATCGGTACCATCACCCCGCCGGCGAGGGGCACGCCGAAGTGCGCCTCGAGCATCGCCGGCGTGTTCGGGCAGAGGAGCGCCACGCGGTCGCCGACCGCGAGCCCCCGGGCGTGCAGGGCGCTCGCCAGCCGCCGGCAGCGGGCGGCCAGATCGGCGTAGTCGTACCGCCGCGGCCCGTGGACGACCGCGGTGCGCTCGGGGAAGACGCGCGCCGACCGGTCCAGGAAGCTCAGCGGGGTGAGCTCGGTGCGGTGGACGGGGCGGGTCACGGCGCGCCTTCCCGCTGCAGCCGCCGCCGGCTCACCGCGCGCCGCGCGATCGACCAGCGGTGGGCCTCGGAGGGGCCGTCGTAGATCCGGAAGGGGCGCACCTCGGTCATGTAGCGCGCGAGCGGTAGGTCGTGCGAGACACCGAGCGCGCCGCAGACCTGGGCCGCCCGGTCGACGACCCGGCCCACGGCCTCGCCCACGTGGACCTTGGCGACCGACGACTCGAGCGTGCCGTCGGCGCCCGCGTCGAGCACCCCGGCGACCTGTCGGACGAGCGCCCGACTCGAGTCGAGGTCGATGACCGCGTCGGCGATCTGCGCCTGGACCATGCCGAGGTCCTGGAGCCGGGCGCCGAACGCCTCGCGCTCCGCGGCGCGGTCGAGGGCGATGTCGAGGGCCCGCCGCGCCAGGCCGAGCCAGCGCATGCAGTGGGTGAGGCGCGCCGGGCCGAGCCGCGCCTGCGCGTGGGCGAGCCCGCGCCCCGGCTCGCCGAGGACGGCGTCGGCGCCGACCTCGCAGTCCCGCAAGGCCACCTCAGAGTGCCCGCCCACGAAGCCGACGTCGATCGTGGGGATGCGCCGGCCGACGCGGAAGCCGGGGTTGGAGGCGTCGATCAGGAACATCGTCGCGCCCTCGTCGCGGGCGACCCGATCGCCCGTGCGGGCCATGCAGATCGCGAAGTCGGCGCCGTCGGCGCCGGAGATGAAGGTCTTGTCGCCCTCGATGACCCACCCCCCGCCCGCCTGCGCGGCGGTGGTGCGGAGCATCGAGGGGTCGGAGCCAGCACCCGGAGCCGGCTCGGTCATCGCGAAGCAGGAGCGCGCCTCGCCCGAGGCGAGCGGCGCCAGGTAGCGGCGCTTTTGCTCCTCGGTCCCGATGCGCGCGAGCAGGTGCATGTTGCCCTCGTCCGGCGCGGCGCAGTTGAGCGCGTGCGGCCCGAGCAGGCTGTAGCCGGCCTCCTCGAAGACCACGCTGCAGGCGCGCAGGTCCAGGCCGAGTCCGCCCATCTCGCGAGGCGCGCTGGGCGCGAAGAGCCCCGACCGCCGCGCGGCGGCGCGAAGCCGCGCCCGGACCTCCGGGTCCGGGGCCGAGCCGTCCGGGCCCTCGGCCGGGATGACCTCCCCGGCCACGAACGCGCGGGTCCGGTCGCGCAGGTCGAGACGCTCCGGCGTGAGGAAGGGGTCGCTCACGCGGCCATCCCGCCGTCGACCAGCAGCGCCGCCCCGGTGACGTACGAGGCCTCCTCGGACAGCAGGAAGAGCGCGGGCGCCACCACCTCACGCATCTCGCCGAGGCGCCCGACCGGGGTGCGCGCCAGCACCCCCTCGCGCAGGCGCTCCACGCCCAGGAACGCGGCGGTCATCTCGGTCTCGACGTAGCCCGGGCAGATCGCATTGACGCGAACGCCCCGCGCGGCCCATTCCCGGGCGAGTGTGCGCGTGAGCTGGATGAGCCCTGCCTTGGAGGCCCCGTAGCCGGCCAGTCGCGGGCTCGCGGCGGCGCCCTCCACGCTCGACACCATCAGCACCGCGCCGCCCCCCTCGAGCAGCGCGGGCGCGACCGCCCGGGTCATCTGGTGCGCGCCCAGGAGGTTGACGTCGAGGATCCGGCGGAAGGCGACGTCGTCGTGCTCCTCGGCGCGCGAGTACACCGGCGAGACGCCGGCGGCGTTGACCAGCAGGCTCGGTGGCCCGAGCCCCTGCGTCACCGCGCGCGCCGCCGCTGCACAGGCGGCCGGATCGGACACATCGGCGGCCACGGCGATCGCGTCCTCGCCGATCTCCCCGGCCACGCCCTCGCACTGGGACGACGTGCGCGCGACCATGGCCACCCGCGCGCCCTCGGCGGCCAGTGCAAGCGCGATGGCCCGTCCGATGCCGCGTCCTCCACCGGTGACGAGGGCGACGCGCCCGGCGAACCGACGGCTGTCATGGGGCATGCCGCGGACGCTACCCGAGGCGGCGTGGCCTGAGCACCCTGGCCGACGCGCCCGCGTTAGGTACGGGTCGCCAGCTCGGCCAGGGGCGCGACCGGGCGGCTGATGAGGTCGCGCTGGGTACCGAGGTTCTGAGCGGATGGCGTGGCGGAGGCCGCCGCGGGCGGAATCCGGCTCGTCATGCTGAGAAGGCCTTGGATGGGGGGAGGAGGATTCGAACCTCCGAAGGCGTAGCCGGCGGTTTTACAGACCCCGCAGCGCGAGCTAGAAAGCCGCTAGGGCAGGCGGATCGCGGGAGGGCTGGCGACGGTGCGCCACACGGTGAGCCGCATAGGGCTTGCGAGCAGCTTCCGGCGAGGGGCGAGGGCGGCCGCGCGCACAGGTCAACGAGCGGTGGGACGCGCCACCGGCACGACCGAACCGCTGGGTCAGCTCGGAACGGGTCTGACTTCGATCGCCCGCCGAGCGCCGACCACTCCAGCGGCGGGATACGAGAAGCAGACAAGCGCGTCGAGGATGCGCGTCGGCGTGTCAACGCCGGCCGAAAATGCACCCACCCGCGCCGGTTGAAAATGCACCCACCTGAGGCCGCCGGGCCGCGACGCTCCCCGAGCAGAGCAGGCGTGGCCCGGCGGCCGGGCCGCAAGGCCCCGGTCAGCTCTCCTCCAGGAGCGCCGGCGCCGGCCGGGCGGCCAGGTCCTTGTCGCGCAGCCGGTAGCTGTCGCCCTTGAGCGACAGGATCTCGGCGTGATGCACCAGGCGGTCGATCATCGCCGCCGCCACCACCTCGTCGCCGAAGATCTCGCCCCAGGAAGAAAAGGGCTTGTTGGAGGTCACGACCATGCTGGCCCGCTCGTAGCGGGCGCTCACCAGCTGGAAGATCAGGTTGGCCGCGGCCGGCTCGAAGGGGATGTAGCCGACCTCATCGACCACCAGCAGCGGGAAGCGGCCCAGGCGGGCGATCTCATCGGCCAGGCGCCCCTGGCGCTGGGCGTCGGCCAGCCGGGCCACCCACTCGGTGGCGGTCGCAAAGAGCACCCGCTGGCCCGCCAGGCAGGCCCGGATGCCGATGGCGATCGCCAAGTGCGTCTTGCCGGTGCCCGGCGGGCCGAGCACCACGATGTTCTCGCGGCCGTGCAGGAAGTCGAGCTGGGCCAGGTGGAGCACCGCCTGCTTCTTGAGGCTGCGGGCGAAGGAGAAGTCGAACTCCTCGAGGGTCTTGCGCGCCGGGAACTTGGCCGCCCGGATCACCGCAACGTCCAAAGGCCAGCCGCCGGAACGTCGAAAGGCGGGCACGGCGGCCCGCCTCTCGGTCGCGTTGCGGTGACGCCTAGCCCTTCGGCGGCAGCAGCACCTTGTTGATGACGTGGATCGTCCCGTTGGTGGCACCGATGTCGGTCTTGACGACCTTCGTCGACCCGTTCAGGAAGACTGAGCCGCCGCGCACGCGGATGCTGATCCTGGGGCCGGCCAGCGTCCTCGCGGAGCGCAGCTTGACGACCCGGTCTGCCGTGACGTTCCCCTTGACGACGTGGTACAGGAGCACGCGTCGGAGCGCTGCGCGGTCGTTGGCGAGCTTGTCGAGTGTCGCCTTCGGGACGGCCTTGAAGGCGGAGTCGGTGGGTGCGAAGACGGTCAGCGGACCGGGGCCGGAGAGCGCGCCGACGAGACCGGCCTTCTTGGAGAGGGCCAGCAGGGTCTTGAACTGGCCCGTAGCGGCCGCGGTGCGGACGATGTTCTCCTGCGCCGCCGGTGCGGCTACCGCCTGCTGCGAGCTCGCCAGCGTCGGGGCCGACACGGCGACCAGCGCCGCGGCGCCTGCGATAACGCGCATGAGCGGCTTCTTCGAGACTGAGATTGGACTGGACACGTTCACTCCTTTCGGGGCGACGAGGTCGAACTCGGCGAGGGCGACGAGGCCCCAGTTGATCCCGCCGACGGCCGCGAGGACGCCAGCGAGGATGTCCCACGCTCGTCGGCCTCGAGTTCGGCGACACCAACGCGGTGAGCCGCCTCGTCTACGAACCTCTTCGCTGCTACCTTCTTGTCGAGTGATTGTCTAAGGTATGTCGAGGACAGTAGGGATGAACGCCCGGCGCGTCAAGTGTTTGTAGAGAGTTGGTGTAGACTGGTGTCATGAGCACGCCGCCGGCACACCTCCGCATCGGGGCGTTGAGCCGTCGAGTCGGCGTTTCGCCCGAGCTGCTGCGCGCCTGGGAGCAGCGCTACGGGTTGGTCCGGCCGCTGCGCTCGCGCGGCGGCTTCCGGCTCTACTCGCATGCCGACGAGGAGCGCGTGCGCTCGATGCGCCGACATCTGGACGCGGGCGTATCTGCCGCCGAGGCGGCCCGGTTGGCGCTTGCGGAAACCACACCCGATCAGGCGGAAGGGCCTGAGTCCGCGGATCTCGAACGGTTGTCGCTGGAGCTCCGGGGGACGCTCGATCGGCTCGACGACCCCAACGCTCAGGCATGCTTTGATCGCCTGCTCGCCACGTTCACCCTCGAGACGGTGCTCCGTGACGTCCTCCTGCCCTACCTCCACGAACTCGGCGAGCGGTGGGACCAGGGCGAGGCAACCGTGGCGCAGGAGCACTTCGCCAGCAACGTCCTGCGCGGACGGCTGCTCGGGCTGGCCCGCGACTGGGGCCGAGGAGGCGGCCCCAGAGCCATGCTCGCCTGCGCACCGGGCGAGCTCCACGACCTGCCGCTGATCATGTTCGGACTGGTTCTCGCGAGACGCGGCTGGGTGATCACGTACCTCGGGCCGGACACGCCGATCGCCACGATCGAGGAGCACCTCGCGGATGTGGAGCCCAGGCTCGTGGTGATCGCCGCGGCGACGACGCGGCGTCTCCGCGCCGCGCAGCCGCGGCTGACAGAGCTGGCGCGGCACGTCTCCTTGGCCCTCGCCGGCGCCGGTGCCACTGCCGCGATCGCCCGCGCCACGGGCGCCGTCGTGCTCGAAGGAGATCCGGTCACCGCGGCCGAGCGGGTCGCGGACGAGCATCGATGAACCTGCGCTGCCGCCTACCCGGGACGTGGAGCTCGAGCCAAGCTCGGTCGCTGTCGGGAGCGTTCGAGTCGGTTCAGCGCGTCGAGCTGCCGGAGCCGGTCGTCGAGTGCAGCGCTGCCGGGGCAAAGCGGCTGGGGGAGCTGTATTGGCGCGAGCTGGAGCGCTCGACCCTTGGCCTCGTTCGAGCACGCCCCACGGGCGGCGCACCGCGGCTGCGACTGCTCGGGGTCGGGCCCACGCTCCTGTGCTTCGGGCAGCCCGAGCTTCGAGTGAGCCCCAGCTCGGTGAGCTGTCTCTATCCGATTCGAGGCGGCCTGCTGACCCGCGCAGCGGCCGGCTCGATCTCGTTCACGCAGACGGGGTCCTACGACGTCGCCGTCTGCTCATCGATCTGCGGCTTCTTCCCCCGCCTCGCCGGCTACTCCCACCGGTCTCGCTGGAACAGCCTGCTCTACGCGCAGATTCAGCAGAGGCTGCACGTCGCGCTGGGGAGGCGGTTCTTCGCGCGGCTCTGCCAGGAGGCGGGCCGTTGAAGATCGCCGTGCTCGGTGCGAGCGGCACCGTCGGCCGGGCGCTGCTGCCCCTGCTCGCGCAGCAGCACGACGTCCTGGCCGTGTCGCGCCGGCCGCCAGACGCGACAGGCGGTATCCGGTGGGAAGCCGCCGATGCGACCGAGGGGGAGGCGGTGCGCCGCTTGTTCGAGGATCGAGAGCTCGTGTACTACCTGGTGCATTCGCTCGGCAGTCGCGACTTCGAGGCGCGTGATCGCCTCGCGGCCGAAACCGTCGCGATGGAGGCCGAGCGTGCAGGCCTGCGCCAGCTGGTCTACCTGGGCGGCCTCGGAGACGACTCCCCCGACCTCTCTCGTCACCTTCGCAGCCGGGCCGAAACGGCGAGCGTCCTCGCCTCCGGCTCCGTGCCGGTGACCACCCTCCGTGCCGCGATGGTGATCGGAGCCGGCAGCGCAGCTTTCGAGACGATCGTCGCGCTCGTCGACCGTCTCCCGGGCATGATCTGCCCGCGTTGGGTCTCGACCCGGACGCAGCCGATCGCGCTTGCGGACGTCGCCGCCTACCTTGCCGCGGTTGCCGGCCGGAAGGAGACGATGGGTACGTCGTTCGACGCCGGCGGGCCCGACGTGATGACGTACCGCGAAATGATCGAGCGCATCGCCCGTATCCGTCGCAAGCACCCGCTGATGGTGGAGGTGCCCGTCCTCACCCCTCGCCTCTCCTCCTACTGGCTGCACCTGGTGACCCCGGTGAAGGCGGGTGTCGCCCGGCCGCTCATCGAGGGCCTCCGAACTGAAACCGTGTCTCGCGACGAGCGCCTGCGTCGGCTCGTGCCGCTGCGGCTGACCTCCTTCGACGACGCCGCCCGGGCTGCGATGTCTGCCCGGTCATCGCCTGCCGAGTCGTGACCGGAACGCGCAGGCTCCAGGACCAGTTGCGGCTCTTCCTGGGCGGACCAGGAGCCGGCTAGCTCGTCTCGACCGCGCGACAGTTGCGCGACAGTCACCACCCACGGAGAGCGGTCCTGAGCGGTCCTGGGCGGATGGCGACCCCCGGCTCGCCAGGGGGCAAGACCCCGCCGTCATGCTGAAAACGGCTTAGATGGGGGGAGGAGGATTCGAACCTCCGAAGGCGTAGCCGGCGGTTTTACAGACCGCTCCCTTTGGCCGCTCGGGCATCCCCCCCGGGGTCGCGAGCCCGGGGAAGGCTAGCAGCGCCGGCGCGGCCTCCCGGGGCCCGCCGCGGCCCTGCTACGGGGTGACCGTCGCCTCCGCGCTCGACCCCGCCTCGGCCGGCTCGAAGCGGTAGCCGACGCCGTAGTGGGTCTGCACGAAGCTGATCTCCGGGCAGGCCGCGATCAGCTTCTGGCGCACCTTGCGCACGAAGACGTCGACCGAGCGGTCCCCCCGGGTCATCTCGTAGCCCCAGACCTCGCGGTAGACGCGCTCGCGGGGCACGGGCTTGCCGCGGGCGCGGGCGAGGGCGTAGAGGACCTCGAACTCGCGCGGCGTCAGGCCGACCGGGCGGCCGTCCACGAAGCCCTGGACCTGCTCGGGGTCGATCGTGAGCGGGCCGACCTCGATGCTCTGGGAGCCGTCGGGCTGGCGGTGGCTCTCCACCCGGCGCAGGTGCGCGTTGACCCGGGCCAGCAGCTCCTTCATCGAGAAGGGCTTGGTGACGTAGTCGTCGGCGCCCATCTCGAGGCCGTGGACGCGGTCGAACTCGCTGGTGCGCGCGCTGCAGACGATGACCGGCACGCGCGGGTCCTCGCGGCGCAGCTCCTCGACCACGCGCCACCCGTCGACCTGGGGGAGCATGAGGTCCAGGATCACCAGGTCGGGCCGCTGCTGGCGGAAGAGGCGCAGCCCCTGGCCGCCGTCGCCGGCGCGGAGCGTGCGGAACCCCGAGCGCCCAAGGGCGTACGCGACGGAGTCCGCGATCGCCTCGTCGTCCTCGACGATCAGCACCGTCTGGGGAGCGGGCACGACGCGATTCTAGACCACGCGCCAGGAGGACCGCGGGGCGAGCGGCGGTATCCTCCTCGGGTGACGATGGCGGACGCGCGGCGACGCCCATGACCGAGACCATGCTGGGAGCGCGCTACCGCCTCGACGAGCTGATCGGCCGCGGCGGAATGGCGTCGGTCTGGCGGGCGACCGATACCGTGCTCGCCCGCGACGTGGCGGTGAAGCGCCTCCACTCGGGCCTGCTGTCCGACGAGGAGCACGCCGAGCGCTTCCGGCGCGAGGCGCTGCTGGTGGCGCGCCTGTCGCACCCGAACCTCGTCCACCTGCTCGACCGGGGCGAGGACGAGCACGGCCCCTACCTCGTCATGGAGCTGGTCGAGGGGGAGAACCTGAAGACCCGCGTGCGCCGTGAGGGGGCGCTGCCGCCGGCCGAGGCCGCGCGCATCTGCGCCCAGGTCGCGCGGGCCCTCGCGTACGCCCAGTCGCAGGGCGTGGTGCACCGCGACATCAAGGCCCAGAACGTCCTGATCACGCCGGACGGGGCGGTGAAGCTCACCGACTTCGGCATCGCGCGGTCGATCGAGTCGGACGGCCAGGGCGGGCTCACCCGCACCGACATGCTGGTCGGCAGCGCCGACTACCTCTCGCCCGAACAGGCCGACGGCCGCCCGGTGGACGCGCGCACCGACGTCTACTCGCTGGGGATCGTGCTCTACGAGTGCCTCACGGGCGAGCTGCCCTTCCGCGGCGACTCGTTCGTGGCCGTTGCGATGAAGCACTGCTCGGACCCGCTGCCCGACCCGCGCAGCGTCAACCCGGCCGTGCCCGACTGGCTCGCCGCGGTCACCATGCGCGCCGCGGCCAAGGACCCGGAGCTGCGCTTCCCGGACGGGGCGAGCATGGTGGCCGCCCTCGAGGCGGGAGCCGACGGCGGCACGGCCATCATCCCCACGGCCGCGCTCGGCGCCGGCGGACCGGTGACGCTCGACGGCGACACCGCGCGCACCCCGCGCCGCCGCCGCGGCCGCGTGCTGTGGGGCGCCGTGGCCGTCGCGCTGATCGCCGCGGCCGCGATCGCGGGGTTCGTGCTCTTCGGCCCGCCGTCGGGCGGCGGCGGGTCGCCGGCCTCGCCGGAGGCGGTGACGCTCAGGTTCGCCGCCGTGCGCGACTACGACCCCCAGGGCGCCGACCAGAGCGAGCGGCCCGACCTGCGCGGCGCGGCGATCGACGGGAACCCCGAGACCGCCTGGTACACCGAGAACTACCAGGTGAGCCCCGAGTTCGGCGGGCTCAAGGACGGCGTGGGCCTGCTGTTGCGGCTGACGGCGCCCGCGACCGCGACCGAGCTGATCGTGACCTCGCCCACGCCGGGAGCCCACTTCCAGGTGCTGGGGCCCGATCAGGGCGGCCAGCGCGAGGTGCTGGCCGATGGCGAGTTCACCGGCGACCGCCAGGTCGTGCCGCTGGCGCGGGCGCGCCCGTCCCAGGCCTACGTCGTCTGGATCACCCTGCTGGTCCCCGACGGGAAGGGGCGCTACTGGGCCGGCGTCGGGGAGGTGCAGTTGAGGGGCGTGCCGAACAGCACGTGACGATGCCCGTCGTCAGCTTCGACGAGAGCCTGGCCGACCTGGAGCGCCGCCTGGCCGCCCAGGGCGGCCGCGGCCGGCGGCTGTCGCCGCGCACCCGGGCCGCGTACCTGAAGGACGCCCGGCGGGTTGCCGGGTGGCTGGCCGGCCACGGGGTCGAGGGGCCCGAGGTGGTGACGCCCTCAGCGATCGAGGCGGCCTTCCGCGGCCTGGAGTGGTCGCCGGCCAGCCGCGCCCGGGCGGTCACGGCGCTGCGCGAGTGGCTGGCGCCGTACCACCCGCGCGACCGCAGCCCGGCCGACCTGGTCGACCGGCCCCGGCCGTCCCCGCCGCCGGTGCCGCGGCTGTCGCAGGCCGACGCGGCCGCGCTCGTCGACGGCGCCGGCCGGCGCCCGGCGCCGGGCCCGGTGGCGCAGTCGCTGGCGCTGCGCGACCGGGCCCTGATGGAGGTCCTGTACGGCAGCGGGCTGCGGCGCCAGGAGGCCTGCGACCTGGTCCTGGCCGGGCTGGACTTCGAGCACGACGCCCTGCGCGTGGTCGGCAAGGGCGGCCGCACCCGCACCGTTCCCCTCACCGAGCCCGCCGTGGCGGCGCTGCGCGCCTGGCTGGCCACCGGGCGGCCGCGCCTGCTGGCGGGCGGCGCCCACCAGGCCGCCTCGCGGGCGCCGGTGTTCGTCTCGCGCTCGGGGCGGCCGCTGGACGGCTCGACGGTCTACCGGATCGTCGCCCGCGAGCTGCGCGCGGGCGGCCGCGCGGGCGGGCCGCACCTGCTGCGCCACGCCGCCGGAACCCACCTGCTGGAGGGGCCGGGCGGGCGCGACGGCGCCCACCTGCGGGTGGTGCAGGAGGTGCTGGGCCACGCCAGTTTGGCGACCACCCAGCGCTACACCGGCGTGACCACCAAGGCGATGCAGGCCGCCCTGCGCCGCGGCCATCCGCGCGGATGATGGACGCCGACGGCTTCGGGCGCCTGGCGGCGGCCTTCCTGGCCACGCGGGAGAACGCCAACACGCGCGCGGCCTACGCCCGCGACCTCGGGGCGCTGGCCGAGGCCCTGGGCGTGCCGCCGCCGGCGCCGGGCGGCCCCGGCTTCGGCATTGAGGACGACCCCGGTGCGCGGGCGGCGGCCGAGGCGCTGGCGGCCCTGCCGCTCGACTGGTGGCAGCGGTGGCGCGACGGGCTGCCCGGCCGACTGTCGACGCGCCGGCGCCGGGTGGCGGCCGCGCGCGCCTTCTGCCGCTGGTGGGCCCGCGCGTTCGCGCTCGAGAACCCGGCGCGCGACCTGCGCCCGCCGGCCGCGGCGGGCGAGGGCGGCCAGGAGGCCCTGGGCCGCGAGGTGGTCGCGCTCTCGCCGGCGGCGGTGCGGGCGATGTGCGAGGCGGCCGCCACCCCCGGGCCGCTCGGGGCGCGCACGTCGGCGCTGATCGAGGTGCTCTACGGCTGCGGGCTCCGGGCCAGTGAGGCGGCGGGGCTCGATCTGTCGGCCTGCCACCTGGACGACCCCGAGGACCCCTTCCTGCTGGTCGAGGGCAAGGGCGGCCGGCGCCGGGCCGTGGCGGTGCCGCGCCAGGCGCTCGCGCGCCTGGAGGCCTACCTGCGCGTGGGCCGCCCCGAGCTGCGGGCGCGCGACCGGCGGCCGCGCCGCGACCAGGCCCGCCACCGCGACGCCGACGCCGTCTTCGTGAGCGCGCGCGGGCGGCGGCTGGGGCGCGCGGCGGTGTGGCGCATCGTGGCCGGCGTCGCCGACCGCGCCGGGCTGCGCGACGAGGGCGGGCGCGTCTTCCCCCACGCGCTGCGGCACTCCTGCGGCACGCACCTGATCCAGTCCGGGGTGGACATCCGCTACGTCCAGGCCCACCTGGGCCACGCCTCGCCGGTGACCACCGAGGTCTACACCCACGTGACCGCGGCCCACCTGCGCGAGGACTTCGACCGCGCCCACCCCCGGGCTCGGGCGAGCGCTAGCGGGCGGGGGGTCTCCGGGTGATGCGCACCACCACGGCGGCCCGGTCGCGCAGGCCGTCGCCGATCAGGACGGCCCGCACCCGGTAGCGGCCCGGGCGGGTGTCGCGGGGCAGGCCGATCACGACGCTGCCGCGCGTGGGGCCGGTCAGCTTGCGGATCGCCCGCACGAAGCCCCCGTTGACCGGCTGGGTGGTGACCACCGCACGGCCGGGCCGGGCGATCGCGATGCGCACCCGGTTGGGGCCGGCCGCCGTCAGGGAGAGGCCGCCGGGCTGGGGCACGGGGAAGTCGATCCCGGTCACGGACACCGTCGGCGCGGCGCGGAAGGCGCGGTACTGGGCCAGCCACTCGCGCGCCTGGCCGGCGTCGTGCAGGCCGTAGACGCCGGGCCCGCGCGCCAGCAGCTCGCGGCCGGCGGCGGTCGAGCGGGCCCGCGTCCACAGCTCGCCCTGGCCCAGGCCGCCGTCGGGGCCCAGCAGGATGCGCAGCTCGCCGCGGCCGGCCGGCCAGCGCGCGAGCCAGCGCGTCGGCGCGGTGGCCATCTCGCGCGGCGGCAGCGGGGAGAGGTCGCCGCGGTAGGTCAGGAGGTAGGTGGCTCGGGCGCGGCTCATGGCGTCGACCAGCAGCCGCAGCTTGGCCGGCAGCGGCCGGCGCGGGTCGGCGCGGCCCACCTGCTCGACCAGCGCCGGGGCGGCGTAGAAGACGACCCGGTTCGCCCGCGGGCCCAGCAGGGCCAGCGCCGAGGCCAGGGCCCGGGCGGAGGTCGGGGTCCAGCGGCGCGGCGTGATCTCGTCGACCGCCACGAGGCTGCCGACGGCGGGCTGGTTCCAGCCCGCGCGCAGCCTCGCCGCGATGCGCCGCGGGCCGGCCCCGGCGAGCTCGTTGCCGGACACCTTGCCGACCGTGCGGGCGGCGGGCCAGCGGGCGTTGGGCCGGATGGGGGCCTGGCGCAGGGTGCCGCCGCCGACTGCGTCGTCGACGACCGAGGCCGGCTCGTCCCTCAGGTAGAGGAGGGGCGGGTCGGCCGCCGCGGCGGCGGGGGCCGCGGCGAGGGCGCACGCGGCGGCCAGGGCGGCCGTCGGCACGCGGCGTCTCCGGGGGGCGCACCACCGCACGCCAAAAGTGAAGCGGGCGGGCGGCCCTCCGTGGCGGGACCCACGGAAGCCTTACATTCCGGCGGTCGGCGGGAACCCGCCGTCAGCTGGGGGAGGCGGACAGCATCCCCGAGCCCAGCAGCGCGATCAGCAGCGAGAGGGCGACGAACCCGAGGATCAGGCCGATGATCGCGATGCCGCGGCCGCCGAGCGCCCCCCGCGAGACCCGGATGTCGCCCATCGCCAGGGCGCCGAACGCGACGGCCAGCGCCGACGCGAAGAAGGTGATGAAGCCGGCGATGCCCAGGATCAGGGAGGCGATGGCCTTGCCCGAGGTGCGCCGGGGGCCCTCCACCTCGACGGGCGGCGCGTCCTCGTCGACCTCCTGCGCCATCGCGATCTGGCGGATGCCCACGAGGAACACGATCACCGCCACGATGCCGACCCAGAAGGCGAGCGAGAGCAGCACGCCCCCGCGCTCCAGCGAGACGTCGGCGTCCTTGGCGAAGTCGTCCGAGGTCCGCCCCGTGACGACGATCAGGCCCGCGGTTGCGGCGACCACGGTGGTCAGGGCGACGCCCACCAGGTGGGCCCACAGGAAGGGCGCGAGCGCCGTCGCCACCAGCAGGACGGCGGCGATGATGCCCAGGATCCCGACCGCGGAGTCGAGGTCGACCGTCGCGATCGTGCCCGGGGCGTCGCGCGCCGGGCCGCTCGCCAGATCGCCCGTGGGCGCGAGCGCGGCCAGGACCGCCGCCAGCACCCCAAGGGCCAGGCCGCCGCGGACGAGCAGGTTCGTCGGGTAGCGGCCCCAGCCCACGGCCCGGAACCATAGACACTCCCGGCGGCGGCGGGCGCCCGGCGGGCGACCCGGTCAACGCCGACTACGTGGCGCGCACCGGCTGAGGCGGGGCGATGGGCACCACGCGGGGGACGATCGCCGCGGAGCCCACCTCGAGGATCCCCACCGACGGGCGCATCGCCTCCGCGCCGAGCTGCCAGCGGAAGCGCCGCACGCCGCGGTCGCCGACCCCCTTCACGCCCCCGCGCGGCGGCCGGCCGCCCTCGAGGTTGCCGTAGGGGCAGACCGCCCCCGGCGAGAAGAAGAGCGTCGCCCCGCGGCGGGCGGCGGCGGGCTCGTGCCAGTGGCCGTAGACCACGCAGTCGACCGGGCCGAGCCGCCGCGCGAGCGCGGCGTGCAGCCCGCCCCGGTAGCGCAGGTTGCGCCCGGCGACGACCGACGCGGTAATCACGGACGAGTCGACCAGGCGGGGCCGCCGCCCGTGGATCAGGCCGATGCGCCGGCCGCCCGCAACCACGACGGCGACGTCGGGCAGCCGCAGGCCGCCGAGGCGGTCGTGGTCGCCGCGCACCGCGACCACCGGCGCGACGGCCTCCAGGTCCTCGAGCACCGACGGCACGCTCAGGTCGCCGGCGTGCAGTACCAGGTCGCAGCCGTCGAGCGCCTCCAGCACGCCCGCCGGCAGCGCGTCGAGGTACTCGCCGACGTGGCTGTCGGCGACGACGCCGATCCGCCTGGTGCGGGCGGCGCCGCTCACCCGGCGTAGCGGCGGGCGGCCTCGGCGCGCGCCAGGGCCAGGCGCACGAGCCGCTCGACGAGGTCGCGGTAGGGGATGCCGCCGGCCTCCATGAGCTTCGCGTAGACGCTGGTTGGGGTGAACCCGGGCATGGTGTTGAGCTCGGACAGCAGCACCTCGCCGTCCTCGGCGACGAAGAAGTCGACCCGTGCCAGGCCGTCGCAGCCGACCGCCTCGTAGGCCGCCAGCGCCAGCTCCTGCACCCGCCGCGCCACGGGCTCGGGCAGGTCGGCCGGCACCTGCACGCGCGAGCGCCCCGGCTCGTACTTCGTGGCGTAGTCGTACCACTCCGAGTCGTAGGTGATCTCGCCGACCGGGGACACGAACGGCTCGTCCTCGCCCAGCACCCCGACCTCCACCTCGCGCCCGCGGATGGCCCGCTCGACCAGCGCCTTCGGGTCGTGGCGGAAGGCGAGCTCCAGCGCCTGGTCAAGGTCGGCGGGCGCCGGCACGGGGCTGATGCCGACGCTCGACCCCAGCCGGGCGGGCTTGCTGAACGCCGGGTAGCCGACCCCCTCGGCCACGCGCGCCCGCACCTCGTCGGGCCGCGCCGCCCACTCGGCGGCGGTGACCACGACGTTGGTCGGGGTGGGGATGCCGGCCTCGCGCAGGAAGACCTTGAACATCGCCTTGTCCATGGCGACGGCCGAGGCGGCGACGCCGGCGCCGACGTACGGGACGTTCGCCGCCTCGAGCAGCCCCTGGACCGTGCCGTCCTCGCCGTTCGGCCCGTGCAGCACCGGGAAGACCGCGTGGACCGGCCGCGCCGCCCCGCCGTCGAGGGACGCCAGCAGGGCCGAGCCGTCCGCCGCCGGCACCACCGCCACCGGCGCGCCGTCGACGCTCCAGCCGCCCTCGCGCCCGATCAGCACCGGCACCACGTCGTAGCGCTCCGCGTCGAGTGCGGCGATCACCGCCTCGGCGGACGACAGCGAGACCTCGTGCTCGCTGCTGCGGCCCCCCATCAGGACCGCCAGTGTGGGCCGGCCGGTCACGGCGGCGGCGGCTGGGCCCCGCTGGTGGTGCCGCCGCCCGGCGTCGCGGCCCCGCCCCCCTCACCCTGGCCGTCGCCGCCGCCCCTGCCGCTGGCGGAGCCGCTGCTGACGCTGATCGTGATCGTGCTGCCCGGCGAGACCGAGGTGCCCGCGGACGGGTCGGACGAGACCACGGTGCCGGCCGGCTCGCTCGAGGCGACCTCCTGGGTGACGACCTCGAAGCCGGCGTTCTGGAGCTTGGTCTGGGCGTCGGTCGCGGTGTTGCCGATGATGTTCGGCACGGTCACCTGCTGCGGCGCCGAGGCCACGACCAGGTCGACCGACGACCCCTCCGGCACCCGCGCGGTCGGGCCGGGATCCTGGCGGATCACCGTCCCGGCCGAGGCGCTGGTGCTGGGCTCCTCGGTGACGTTGCCGACCTCCAGCCCGGCGCCGTTCAGGGTGGCCTCGGCGCTGTTCAGGCTGCGGTTGCGGACGTCCGGGACGCTCACGTCCTCGGGCCCGCTGGACACGACGATGGTGACGCTGCTGCCGACGTCGGCCTGCGACCCGCCGGTCGGGCTCTGGCGGATGACGACGCCCTGGTCGACGTCGGTGCTCGCCTCGTCGCGCGAGTCGACCTCGAAGTCGGCGCGTTGCAGCGCGGCCGTGGCGGCCGCCTCCTCGTCGCCGGTCACGTCGGGCACGGTCGCGAGGCCCGGGCCCGAGCTGACGCGCAGGGTGACCGTGTCGCCCTCGTTCACCGAGCTGCCCTCGGGGGGGTCGGTGCTGATCGCCTGGCCGCGCTGGACGTCGGAGTCGGTGACGTTGTCGATGTTCACCGTCAGCCCCAGGTCCTCGAGGGCCTGCTGGGCGTCGGCAGCGCTCTGGCCGGCCACGGGCGGGATCGTCACGGCCTTGGCGTCGTCGCCGCCCAGGAGCAGGACCCCCGCGACGATGGCCGCCGCGAGCAGGACGATGCCGGCGACGATCCAGGGCCAGCGCCGGCGCCGCCCGCCGTCGGGCGGCTCGTCCGGCGGGGGCGGTGGCGCGACCCGGGTGGGGCCGGTGACCGGGTCCATCATCTGCGTCTCGGCGGTGACCGGCATCACGCTCGTCGTGCTGCCCGAGGGGTCGATCGCCGTGCGCGCCTCGGCCAGGGCGCGGCTGAACTCGTCGGCGGTGCGGTAGCGCTCGGAGGGGCGCTTGACCAGCGCGCGCATGACGACGGCCTCGAGCTCGGGCGGGATGCTCGGCTCGAGCATCCGCGCGGGGGTGGGCTCGTCGCTGATCTGCTTCATCGCCACCGCGACGGGGCGGTCGCCGTCGAAGGGCACCCGCCCGGTCAGCATCTCGTAGAGCACGATGCCGACCGCGTAGCAGTCGCTCGCCGCCGTGACCTCGTCGCCACGGGCCTGCTCGGGCGAGAGGTACTGCGCCGTGCCGATCACCGACCCGGCCTCGGTCATGTCGGTCTGGGCGCCCGCGCGGGCGATGCCGAAGTCGGTGACCTTGAGGTGGCCGTCCTCGGCCACGAGCACGTTCTGCGGCTTCACGTCGCGGTGGACGATGTCGCGGCGGTGGGCGGCGCCGAGGGCGGCGAGGATCTGTTGGGTGAAGTCGATCGCCTGCAACGGCGGGAGCGGGGCGCGGCGCCGGATGACCTGCTTCAGGTCCGGCCCCGAGAGGTACTCCATGACGATGTAGTAGCTGCCGTCCGCCTCGCCGCGGTCGTAGACGGCGACGATGTTCGGGTGGTTCAGCCCGGCCGCCGCCGAGGCCTCGCGCCGGAAGCGCTCCACGAACTGCGGGTCCGAGGCGTAGGGCTCGGCCAGTACCTTGACCGCGACCTCGCGGTCGAGCAGGCGATCGTGGCCGAGGTAGACCCGGGCCATGCCGCCCGCGCCGAGCTGGCGGCCCAGCTCGTACCGGCCGCCGATGAGCTCCCCGGGCTCGAACGTCATCCGGCCACCCGGAGGGCCTCGTCCATGATCGAGGCGGCCACCGGCGCGGCCGCCACGCCGCCGGTCTCGGCCGTGTCCTCGATGACGACGGCGACGGCCACGACCGGGTCGTCCGCCGGCGCGAAGCCGATGAACCATGCCTGGTTGCGGTTGGGGTCGTCGCTCTCGGCAGTGCCGGTCTTGCCCGCGACCGTCACGCCGACGCTCGACAGCGCGGCCGCCGTCCCCGTCCCCTCGCGCACCACGTCCTCCATCATCGAGGTGAGCTCCGCCGCGTTGGACGGGCTCATGGCCTGGCCCAGATCCTCGGTCTCGCCGCGCTGCACCAGCGAGCCGCCGCGGCTGATGACCCGTATCGTGGACCGCGGCGCCATGACGCGGCCCTGGTTCGCGATCGCGCCGGCGACCATCGCCATCTGCACCGGCGTCACGGCGAGCTTCTCCTGGCCGATGGCCAGGCGGGCGGTGTCCTCGTCGGGATCGTCGTTCGGCAGGACCTTGCCGTCCTGGCGCCGGCCGGAGGTGGCGACGTCGGGGAGGTCGATCGGCGGGCGGTCGCCGAAGCCATAGGCGTCCATGATCTCGCCCATCCGGTCCGCCCCGAGCTCATCGCCGATCTGGGCGAAGGTGGTGTTGATCGAGAAGGTCAGGGCCGTGGTCAGGGTGTGCGGCCCGTAGGTGGCGCCGCCGAAGTTGCGGATCGGCCCGCCGGGGGTGTCGAACTCCGAGCCGCCCGGGAACATGCTGTCGGGCGTGTACATGCCGCTCTCGAGCGCCTCCGAGGCCGTGACCGCCTTGAAGGTCGAGCCCGGCGCGTAGAGGCCCTGGACCGTGCGGTTGAGCAGCGGGCCGCCCTCCCTGGGGATCGCGTCGAAGTCGTCGACGGCCAGCTGCAGGTCGAAGGTCGGCGCCGAGGCGAGCGCGATCACGTGGCCCGTGCGCGGGTCGAGGGCCACGGCGGCGCCGCGCAGGCCCGAGAGCCCCTGCTGGGCGACCGCCTGCACGCGCGTGTCGAGGCTGACCTCGACGTTCGCTCCGTCCTTCTCCTTCAGGTTCAGGCGCTGCAGCAGCGGCTGGGTGCCGAAGCTGCCCGACAGGTAGCGGTCGTACGTGTTCTCGAGGCCGGTCTTGGCGCCGGCGGACGTGTAGCCGATCGTCTGCGCGGCCAGGTCCCCCTGGGGGTAGAGGCGCTGGAAGACCTTCTGGCCCTTCACGCGCACCGCCCGGCTCGCGGCCAGCACCTTGCCGTCGGCCGAGACGATGCGGCCGCGGTCGATGAGCTTGTCGGCCTGGGCCGTCTGCTCGTTGCCCGGCCGGTCCTTGAGGCCGTCGGCCGCGACGACCTGCCAGTAGCCGAGCATCAGGATCAGCAGGCCGAAGCCCGCCGCCAGCGTGAGGTAGAGGCGCCGGATGGAGCGGTTCACGCGACCGCCTCACGTTCGCGCTCGCGCTCGCGCCGGGCCGCCGCCATGGCCGCCCGGTCGCGGCGGCCGACCCGCGGCACGCCGGCCCCCGATCTGGAGCGGTGGCTGATGATCAGCAGCAGCGCGATCAGGGCGAAGTTGGTCACCACGCTGGAGCCGCCGTAGCTCATGAACGGCAGCGTCACGCCGGTCAGCGGGATCAGCCGGATGACGCCGCCGATGATGAGGATCGCCTGGAGGCCGATCGTCGCCGTCAGCCCGCCGGCCAGGAGCTTGGAGAAGCCGTCGTTCGCCTGGGCCGCGATCACGAACCCGCGCTGGATCAGGACCAGGAAGCCGAGCAGGATGCCGACCCCGCCGATGTACCCGAGCTCGGTGGCGACGGCGGTGAACATGAAGTCGGTCGGCAGGGCCGGCACCACGGTCGAGCCGTCGCCGCGCACCAGGAAGGCGCGGCCCAGCCCGGGGCCCAGCACGCCGCCCTCGGCGAGGGCGTAGAGCGACTGCACGAGCTGGAAGCCCTGGTTCTGGGCGTCGTCGAAGGGCGTCAGCCAGTTCTGGACGCGCGTCTCGATGCGCGGCACCACCGTGTAGACGGCCGCCGAGCCGATCAGGAAGACCACGAGGCCGAAGATCGTGTAGGCCACCCGCCCGCTGGCGAGGTAGATCATCGCCAGGAAGACGCCCAGGAAGAGCAGGGCCGTGCCGAAGTCGTTGAGCACGACCACCAGCCCGAGGCTCGCGGCCAGGAACACCAGCACCGGCCCGAGCGCCGACATCGGCGGCGTCGGGACGCCCATCACCCGCCTGGTCGGCACGGCCAGCAGCTCGCGCTTGTCGCGCAGGTAGGCCGCCAGGAAGATGACGATCAGGATCTTGGCGAACTCGCCCAGCTGCAGCGTCTGACCGCCGCCGATCTCGATCCAGAGGCGGGCGCCGTTGATGCGGGTGCCGAAGATCATCGTGATCACCAGCAGCCCGACGCCGGTGAGCCCGATCAGGTAGCGGTAGCGCTCCAGCACGCGGTGGTCGGGCAGGACGACGAGCACGCCGATGAAGACGGCGCCGCCCACGGCGACCCACGCGGCCTGGTCGGCTGCCAGGTCGGGGCTGATGCGGTACAGCTCGACCAGCCCGATCGCCGTCAGCAGCCCGACCGTCGGCAGCAGGTAGGAGTCGGCGAGCGGCGCCCGGAGGCGCAGGGCGACGTGCATCGCCAGGAAGACGGCCAGCACGCCCAGCGCGCCGGGGATCGGCCCCGGCTCGAAGCCGTCGGCGCGGGCGCTGGCCACCGACGCCATCCCGACCAGCCCGAGGACGCCGGCCGGGATCAGGAACGCCAGCTCGCGGGTGCGCGGCGAGATCACCCGGGGGTCGGCTCCGCGGTCGCCGGCGCCGGCGGCCGCTCGGGGGCGGTGTCGGGCGGCGGGACCCGGATCGCGGGCGTCTGGGGCAGGCCGAAGCGCCAGACCAGGCCGGCGGCCAGCTCGACCGCCTCGCCCTGCCCGCGCGCGTTCGCGTCGAGCGCCTCGGGGTCGGTGGCCCGGACCGTCTCGGCCGGCACGCCGATCTCCTGCCACGAGGACGACAGGTTCAGGCCGAGGACGTCCCAGGGCAGCCCGTGCGAGACCTGGACGTTGCCCGCCGGCGACTCCTCGACGAAGTAGGTGCGGCTGGCGATCCAGGCGATCGCCCCGGCCGCGAGCGCGACGACCACGACCGCCGCGGCCGCGATCGGCTTCCAGCGCACGCGCCGCCGCCGCGAGACCGGCTGCAGCACCCGCGGGCGGCGGGTCGCGGCGCCGGGAGGGGCCGCCGCGCCGCGGACGCCGCCGAGCACCTTCAGCTCGGCCGTGGAGCTCGGCTCCGGCTCGGCGTCGGGCGCGTCGATCACCGGGACCTCGGCCGTCGAGCCGCTCTCGCCGTCGCCCACCACGCCGACGCGCGCGAGGACGACGGTCACGTTGTCCGTGCCGCCGGCGCGGTTGGCCCGCTCCACCAGCGCCTTGGCCGCGTCGGCCAGCGTGACGGCGTCGGCGAGCGCGCCCGCGATGTCCTCCTCCGAGACGTACGACGACAGGCCGTCGCTGCACAGCAGCACGACGTCGCCGTCGCGCAGGTATTCCGAGAAGGTGTCCACCACCACCTGGGGCTCGGCGCCGAGGGCGCGGGTGATCACGTTGCGGTGGGGGTGGGTCTCGGCGTCCTCGGGCGTGATGCTCCCCCGCTTGACCAGCTCCGCGACCACCGAGTGGTCCTCGGTGAGCTGGCGCAGGCGGCCGTCGCGCCAGAGGTACGCGCGCGAGTCGCCGACGTGCACCACGTCGAGGCGGCCGTCCTCGAGCATCGCCGCCGTGAACGTCGTCCCCATGCCGCTCTTGTCCGGGTCGTCGCGCGCCATGCGCCGGATCGCCCGGTTCGCCCGGTCCACGGCCGCGCGGATGTCGGCGACCTCGACCGGCCCCTCGAGGCGCGCGACCTCCTCGACGGCGAGCTGGGCCGCGACCTCGCCGGCCTTGGCGCCGCCCATCCCGTCGGCCACCGCGATCACCGGCGGCGTCACGAGCGAGCGGTCCTCGTTGTGGCGGCGCACCCTGCCGGTGTCCGACAGGTCGGCCAGCTCCACCAGGGCCAGCTCGCCGCCCGCGGTGCCCTCGGAAGCCATCTACTCCTCGTAGCGGAGGATGCTCTGCCCGATCCGCAGGTGGTCGCGCACCTTCAGCTGTGCGTCGCTCTCGATGCGCCGGTCGTTGAGGAAGGTCCCGTTCGTCGAGCCCAGGTCGATCACGAAGTGGTAGGCGCCGCGGCGGGTGACCCGAGCGTGCATGTGCGAGACGAACTGGTCCTGGATCGTCACGTCGGCGGCCTCGGAGCGGCCGATGGAGATGCCGCCCTCCAGGCGGATCTCGCGCCCGGCCTCGAGCGTGGGCGAGGACTCCACCACCAGGTGGGGGTCGAGGTTGGCGAAGAGGTCCAGCGGGCCGCTGCCCTGCGCGCCGAGCTCGGTCTCGGCCTCGGCCGGGTCGCGCCGGGCGGCCGGCGTGGGCGGGGGCACGACGACCGGCGCGACCCGGCCGAGGC
>DATLLV010000001.1:0-5111 GCA_035537655.1 Miltoncostaeaceae bacterium | reverse complement strand
CCCGCGGGCGCGGGCACGGGCACCCTCAAGGGCATCACCGGCACCGCCGCGTTCAGCCTCGACCGGCTCAGCGTGAGGGCGAAGTACGTGCGCAGCCGTCTCGCCCCGGTTCACCGTGAAGCGGTCCTGGGTGGCGAGGGCGATGGGCTTGGCGGTGTCGAGGCCGATCGCGTCGAGCGCCTCGGCGGAGGCGTTACCGAGGATCGGGCTCCCGAAGAGGAACCCGCAGACAATCGGCAAGCGGCAGGGTCGGGAGTTCTCACGGGCGCCGTCGCCGAAGTAGACCCCGACCGTCTTCGGCCCGTCGCCGGCCGGCAGCGCCGCCGTCAGCGTCGGGGCGAAGTTCTGCGCGCAGCCGCTGATGTCGGGGTTCTGGCCGAAGATGATGTCGCACGGGATCGTGCCGTTGCCGTCGACGTCGACCGCCGCCTGGGTGACGCCGCTCGACGTGTTGGGCAGGTTGTCGATGAGCGGGTCGCTCGCCGCGACGCTGAGGGTCACGGTGCGGTTGTTGGTGAACGCCGCGCCGCCGTTGACCTGCACCGTGCCGCTCGGGGGCGTGGCATCGATGATGGTCGTGCCGGACGTCTGCGCGGTGCCGGACACACCGAGGGGGCAGGTTCCAGCGGTCTGGCACGCCGCGACGGTGATCGTGTATTGGCGCCCGTCGGTCACGAAGATGTTCTGTAGCGAGCCCTGCGTCGGTCCGGCCGAGTAGGTCTGCGTCCCTCCACCCACCTCCGTGACGATGACGTCCTGGTGGTCGGCCGGTCCCGGAGGCCCGGACGGCGGGTTGAAGATCGGCGGCAGCCACGTGAGCGTGAGCGCCTTGGCGTTGCCCCCCGTGCCCGCCGCCTTGGTGTGCGGCGAGAAGCTGAACTCGGGCATGTCCTGGATGGCCGCCCCGGCGCTGCCGACCCCCACGACCAAGCCCGCGATCAGCGTGACGACGAGCAGGCGAAGGGCGGCGCGCATCGGAACCCCGGTCCGTCGGGAGCGGAAAAGTGGCGCGATCCTCCAGAACGCGGCGCCGCCGCGTCAACTCCTCGTTCGGGGAGGTTCCTGAAGCTTTCCTGATCGGTGCGGCCGGGCAGCGACGACGGGGCTAGGGTGGATCGGTCCCCGTCCCGGAGGGGTGATTGAGACCCCGGCACGCCGTCATGCTCGCGCTCCTGTCCGCCGTCTGGGGCGCGTCATACCTCCTGATCGCCGAGGCGATCGAGACCATGCCCGAGGGGCTCGTGGTCCTCGGCAGGACCGGCCTGGCGGCGCTGGCCCTGCTCGTGCTCATCCGCGTCCGCGGCGGTGACGCGCTCGCCCGGCTGGCCGATGTGCGGCGGCGGCCGGGCACGGCGCTGGTGCTGGGCCTCTTCGCGATCGGCCTGCCGTTCACGCTCATCACCTTCGGCGAGCGCACCGTGCCGTCGGGGCTCTCGGCGGTGCTGATCGCCTCGACGCCGATCTTCGTCGGGATCCTCGCGCCGCTTCTCGACCGCAGCGAGATCATGTCGCCGCTCCAGTGGGGCGGGCTGGTCGTGGGCCTGGTCGGCGTGGGGCTGCTGGTGGGCGTGGAGCAGATCGGGACCGTCGGCGAGTTCCTGGGGGCGATGGCCATGATCGGCGCCGCGGCCAGCTACGCGCTGTCGGGCTTCATCCTCAAGCGCCGCTACGCGGGCTTCCCGCCGCTCGTCACGACGTTCATCTCGGTGGCCGCGGCCGCGGTCATCGCCGTGCCGCTCGCGGCGGCGCAGCCGCCGGACCGGGCGCCGAGCGCGACGGCCGTGCTCTGCGTGGTGGTGCTCGCGCTCGTCGGCACGGCGTGGGCCTTTTTCGCCTACTTCCGCCTCATCGGCGAGATCGGCTACGGCCGCGCCTCGGTGGTCGCCTACACGATCCCGCCGGTGGCGCTCGCGTACGGGCGGCTCGTGCGGCACGAGCCGGTGACCGTGGCGGCGATCGGGGCGATGGCCCTCATCCTGATCGGCGTCTTCCTGGTGGCGAGCAGCCGTGGTCGCCGAGGCGCTCGGTACCCTCCGGTTGCCAACTCGCGGACGATCGCCACTCCCCCACCGGGCGGGCCCCGCTGACGACGAGGGAGTGCCCATGTCACGCGCGCGACGGATGGGGTGGTGGATCGCCGTCCCGGTGGGGATCGCCCTGGGGCTGCTGCTGGCGATGGCCCTCGACCGGGCCGCCGCTCCCGCGGCCGCGGCCGGCGGGGAGGGCTACGCCTTCACCGTCTCCCAGCTGAAGACCAACCAGCGGATCGCCCAGCAGGGCATCAGGCGCGCGAACCGCGCCAACGCCCGCCTCGACGCGCTCGGTGCCCCCGCGACCGGAGGTGGTGCCGGCGGTGCGGCCGGCCCGCCTGGT
Organism: Miltoncostaeaceae bacterium; assembly: GCA_035537655.1. Lineage (GTDB taxonomy): Bacteria > Actinomycetota > Thermoleophilia > Miltoncostaeales > Miltoncostaeaceae > DATAGF01. Next base: position 2,738 of record DATLLV010000001.1, on the reverse strand, counting down.
CCGGCGGGCCCGGCGGGCCCCGGCGCGGTCCGCATCGCCTACTCCGCCGCCGCGGGGACGCCGGCGCAGACCGCCCTGGCCGTCGACGGGCTCACGATCCGCACCGCGTGCACCGTGGGGGCCGCGGGCGAGACGCAGCTCGAGATCACGGGCGAGCTGACCGCGCCCGCCACCTTCGTGGGCACGGCGAGCATCGACGGAGGGACCGATCCCGAGAACCCGGCGTCGCAGAGCGCCGGCAACTTCCAGAACGCCCTCCCCGCCGGGACGAGCCCGCTCGGCACGGTGCCCGCGGCGGACGGGACCTACCTGCGCATCGTGGCGAACGCCCTCGTGGCGCTGCCCGCGCGCACCATCAGCGTCCAGGTCGCCGAGGTGGCCGACGGGACAGCGGACCGGTGCTCGTTCACCGGCGTGGCGGTCGCGGCGGGGTAGGCCGTCGCTATCGTGGCGGGCCGTGGAGGTGACGCGCGAGACGGCCTGGGCGACCCTGACGCGGTACACGACGAGCGAGGCGCTGCTGCGCCACGCCCTCGCGGTCGAGGCGTCCGTGCGCTTCTACGCCCGCCGCGACGGCGAGGACGAGGAGTTCTGGGGCGCGACCGCCCTGCTCCACGACTTCGACTACGAGGTGCACCCGACCCTCGACGAGCACCCCCAGGACGGGGCGCCCATCCTGCGCGAGGAGGGCTACCCGGAGGAGCTGATCGAGGCCGTGTTGTCGCACGCGGAGCACCTGGGGCTGCCGCGCGACACTCCCCTCAAGCGGACTCTGTTCGCGTGCGACGAGCTCTCGGGCTTCGTCCACGCCTGCGGGCTCGTGCGCCCCACGGGCCTCGACGGCCTGACGCCCAAGTCGGTGCGCAAGAAGCTGAAGCAGCCGTCGTTCGCCGCCGGCGTGCACCGCGACGAGGTCTACGCGGGCGCCGAGCTGCTGGGGCTCGCGCTCGACGACCACGTGGCCAACGTGATCGCCGCGCTGCAGCCGATCGCGCCGGAGCTGGGGCTCCGCACCGCCGCCGACGCCTGAGCCCGCGGGGGCGGCCTTGGCCGCGCCCCCCGCGCGGGCTACCCTTCCGTGTCGTGGACGCTGTCCGCGACCCCGAGCGTGTTGCGGCGGTTCGGGCGACGCGGCTGCTCGACACGGCCCCGGAGGAGCCGTTCGACCGCCTCGCGGCCCACGCCGCGGCCCTCCTCGACGCCCCCCTGGCCTTCGTCAGCCTGGTCGACGACCGGCGCGCGTTCTGGAAGGCCTGCGTCGGCCTCGACCCGGAGAGCGAGGCCCGCCGCGAGATCCCCGTCGAGGACTCGTTCTGCCGGCTGGTGGTGGGCGGCGGCACGGCCGTGCTGGTCGACGACGCGCGCGAGGACCCGCGGGCGCGCGGCACGGGCGCCATCGAGACCCTCGGCATCGTCGCCTGGGCCGGGCACCCGATCCGCTCGTCGGACGGGCAGGTGCTCGGCACCTTCAGCGTCGGCGACCCGGGCCCCCGCGAGTGGACGGCGCGCGACGCGCAGGTGCTGGCCGCCCTCGCCGGGGCGGCGTCCAGCGAGGTGGGCCTGCGCGCGGCCCTGACGGCCGAGGAGGCCGGCGCGCGCCGGATCGCGCGCTTCGCCCGCGTCACGGCCGAGCTCTCGGAGGCGCTCACCCCCGACGAGGTCGTGGCGATCGCGCTCCGCGAGGCGGCCGCCGTGGTGGGCGGCGACGGCGTGGTGCTGTGCCTGCTCGAGGACGACGAGCTCACGCTGGCGGGGGCCGACGGCATCGACCCCGAGGTGGCCACGAGCCTCCGCCGGGTCCCGCGCGACGCGCCCCTCGCCCTGACGCGGTGCCTGGACGAGGGCCGGCCGATGTGGATCGGCGACCGCGCGAGCTGGGAGGAGGCGTGCCCGGTCGGGGCGGGCCTGTTCGAGGGCCACGCCGACGCCGCCGGGCTGCTGCCGTTGACCGGCCAGGCCGGCACCCTGGGCGTCCTGATGGTCGTGTTCGTGGGCGACCGCGACGTCCCGGCGCCCGAGCGCGGCCTGGCGGCGACGGTGGTGAACCAGTGCGCCCAGGCGCTCGAGCGGGCGCGCCTCTACGCCGCCGAGGCCGCGGCCCGCAGCCGCACCGAGCGCCTGCAGCGGATGACCGCCGCGCTGGCGGCGACCCTCGACGAGGAGGAGGTCGCCCGCCTGATCGTGAGCGAGGGGATGGCGGCGCTCGACGCCGTCGCGGGCGTGCTGATGCTGCGCGAGGGCGAGGTGGTGCGGGTGCTGGCCGCCACCGGCTACCCGCCGGACGTGCTCGCGGCGGGCATGCGCCTGCCGGCCGACGCGCCCCTGCCGCTTGTCGAGGTGCTCACGACCGGGCGGCCCTTCTGGTTCGAGGCACCCGAGGACTGGCCGGAGAGCTTCCCGGCCCGGCGCGGGGGGCTCAGCAGCGTCGCCGCCGGCCTGCCGCTGATCCTGGACGGCCGCCTGGCCGGCGCGGTGGCGTTCCGCTTCGCCGAGGACGAACGCCGCATCACCCGCGAGGAGCGCGAGCACGCGCTCGCGCTGGCGTCCCAGTGCTCGTCGGCGCTGGAGCGGGCGCGCCTGCACGAGGCCGAGCAGCAGGCCCGCGAGGCGGCCGAGCGCGCCGAGGACCGCGCCCGCCTGCTGGCCGACGTGAGCCTGGCCCTCGACGCGCCGGTCGGCCTGAACCAGCGCTTCGACGCCCTGGTGCGGGCGGTGGTGCCGCGGCTGGCCGACTTCTG